>CAMYIO010000102.1:16268-24188 GCA_947258515.1 uncultured Ectothiorhodospiraceae bacterium | reverse complement strand
GTAGGAGCGCTTCGCAAGCGCGATGGTGTTATTGCTCTCCAGTCCGCAGGGTGCATGCGGTGCACCTTTCACGGTGCGCGAAACACACCCTTGATTTATCGTCGCTGCAGCCGGTTTATTCGTAAATCCAGGCGGGTGGGCTATTCTGGCTGGCGGCGTCAGTCTGTACGGCAACCTCTTTTGCGCCAAAACTCTCCGCCAGTGTATCTTCAAAACGCTTGACACCCTTCATGTGTTCCTCGATCTTGTTTTTTTGTATTTCGAGGTGTTCACTGGCTTTTTCAATGCGCGCCAAATTTCCCAGGTCAGGCGTCATCCCTTCCTGATCGATGATATAGGGCGTGATGAGCACGACGAGTTCCGTGTTGACACTGTTGATGGCCTTGTTTGAAAACAGCAGGCCAAGGCCCGGAACATCGCCGAGGACAGGGACTCCTTCACGTGTCTTTATGTCACTGCGCCTGATGAGTCCACCGATGAATACCGTCTTGCCACTTTCAACCAGCATGCTGGTTGTGACTTCAGTCGTTGATTGGTTCGGAACGCCATCGTCGGATACAGAGCCGGTACTGACCTCGGGATGTATATCCAGCAGAATACGGCCCTGCCTGTCGACCGAGGGCCTTACCCTGAGAATGACGCCTGACTCCAGGAACTCTGTTGACGTGGTCGTGACATTATTGATTGTCGTCGTGACGTTATAGCCGAGGCGGTCACCGATGAGTGTTTCCGCTTCCCGGTCTTCCAGCGTCAGTAACTTGGGTGTCGCGAGTGTCCGCAGGCGCTCTCTTGTTCTCAGCATGTCGAGAACGATCGCCACATCGTCTGACAGATAATCGAGAAAGAAGCCTGCCGAACCGGGGTTTGACAGTCCCTGTGTGCCGACTTCAAAGATGCGACTGCTCGAGTTAAATAATTTTCTCCAGTCGAGGCCATAGGATTCAGAATCCTTAAGGCCGACTTCGAGAATCTGCGCCTTGATCAGGATTTGCCTGGGCTCGCGGTCAAGTTCTATCAGGAGCTTATCGATACGATCAAGGAAGTACGGCGTGTCCTGGACGACCAGCAAATTTCGATCGGGTAATGTCGTTATCTGGCCATAGCTGGACAAGTAGTTTTCAACGATCTCTGCAACAGAGTCTGTATCCGAGTACTGGATCTTGAAGGTGCGTAACTCCGTCGGTCCTCCGGGATCATTCTTGCCGACCTCCTCCCGGTTAACAATAAAGTAACTCCCTTTGCGTTTCTCTACGCCATAGCCACCACTGGTCGCGATGGAATGGATGGCTTCATCGACGTCGACGTCATACAGGTTGACAGTAATTTCTCCCTGCACTTCATCAGACAGCAAAATATTTACCTTGGCAGATCGCGACAGCATTTCCATAACCTCGGCAATGGGGACGTCGCGAAGCGTGAGCGAAATTTTACCATCCTGGTAAATGCCCTCACTGGCAGCTGCTGTTGGCTGGCTGTTGTCACTGGTGGTTTCCGCGGCCGTTGATACGGATACAAGCAATGCAAGCAGCAATGTCAACGTGCTCAACAGCGCGGGGTGTTTGCGTGTTAACAGCGTGATGTGATTATTCATACCCCGGGTTCCTTGCGTCCGCATCCAGCGACAGCGTTTTTTGTGTGCCGTCCTTGTCAAGGACGACGTAGCGCTGTTTTACGGCGACCAGTTTGTAACCATCAATAGCTTCGCCAAGTGTGAGAATGACACCGCCGATATTGGCCTGGGAGTTGGCGCCGGCAGTCATGGTGCCGCGCAATTCGTGAACGGTAGGCGGGGGTGTTTTCTTTACTGTGTCTTTAGTTACTTCCCTCTCACCAATGTAAGGGTTGCTGAACGGGTTTGTTTGCAGTGTTGCGACTGTATCCGCGGCACAGGCCTGCGATAACAGGCACATTGCAAGCGCGACGGACAGGGAAACCATGGTGTTCTGCCTAGGCATCACTCGCCTCGCGGTAAGACACAATGGTCAGGTCAGCAATCAATCGTGGTTCGGCCTCGTTCGTATCCAGCGGTTTTATGGAAAAATGCTTGATGACAACAAACCCGAGTTCTTCGCCGAGTTCCCGCAGCCAGGCGTAAAGATCGTAATATTCACCGGTGATTGTTACCTTGAATACAATTTCCTCAAACACCTTGACAATATTTCCCTTGCCGGGCCTGACGCTTTGTAATTCGATATTGTTGCGCCAGCAGATGCCTTGCAGGCGCCCGATGATAAACGCCTCCATCTGGTTATCCGGCAGGTTGGCCAGGTCGCCATGCAGTTCATGGCCAAGTGACTCGACCTCTTTCTTCAGCGTGTTGATTTGTGTGTCGAGCGATTCGCCGCTGGTCGTGACCTGTTGCAGCACATCACGCGTTGCCAGTGAACTGCGGTACTGCTTGATTTCCGGCCAGATAACATAAGACCCCGGTACTGTGACAACAAGCAGCAGCGTCGCGATCATCAGCAGGATCGCCGTACGAGGTTCCAGCTGCCTGATGAAAGACTCCATCAGCCGTTACCCGACTGGCTGTTAACCGTGACAGCCAGATCAAAATTTACAATGCTGGCTTTGCTTATGCGGGATGTGTTCAGGATGCGTACATCCTGGATCGCAGCCTGGCTGAATAGTTTTCTGACGAAACGCGACAGGGCGGCATGATCCTTTGCCTGCCCCTTGATGGTCATGTGGGTCTCGATTTTCCAGTTATCGGGAGATTTTTCACCGTCAGTGGCGGGAATGACGATGAAATAACCATTACTTGTGGTGTTCTCTTTTTTATTAACAGCAGTACCTGCACGCCGGAATTCCCAGTTCAGAAACCAGACCTCGTTGTTTACAAGTGCATCATCAATCGTTTTGAACATCTCCGGCGCGGCCGTGCCGCTGCGCAAGCCGGTCAGGAATGACAGCTGGCTGAGATAATGAGTCTTCGTTTTATTCAGCTCTGTTAATGCACCCCGTTGCAACTCGGAAATCTGTTGTTGCGCCTGCAGTGCGGAAATGTCGGCTGAAATTATTTCATTCATGTAGTCAAACGTGAAATAGCCGGCAGCGGAAATTACCAGTGTGACAGTGACTGCTGCAGCCAGGCGTTTGGCCCAGTACTGAACGCGCAGGCGTTCACGGTAATCGCCCGGTATCAGGTCAATATCCGTCATTTTTCAGCATTCCATTCAGTGCCAGTCCGGTGGCCACCGCGATTTCCGGCTTGGGCAGGCTGCTGTATGCAGGCTGGACGTGATGCCCGAAATGTCTAAGTGGGTCAGGAATTGTCTCAACCGGTAATTTCACAATATTGTTCAGCAGTTGCTCAATGCCATCCCAGCGGGCAAGACTGCCCATCAGGTAAATACGGCTGACGGATTTACCATGAGTCTGTGATGCGGTGTATACAAGTACCCGGTTTATTTCCTCTGCCAGTTCCAGGAAAACGGGTTTGATAATCTCCAGCAGCGTTCCAGCGATATCGATATCAAGTTCCTTGTCATCATGCAGCGCAGCGGTTTTCATGGAAAAACGGGTGCTGTTTACCAGTTCACGCGCCGCGTCCACGGACATATCCAGTGCGCTTGCAATGCTCTCGAGTAATCTGGTTTCTCCCAGATTGACGGGCTGATCGAGCAGCAGACGCGCACCTGAAAGCACCGTGAGATAGCTGTGGTTACGTCCGAAGTTGATCGCGAGGATATCGTCGTGTTTGTCCTGGTTACCTATGGCACTGACCAGTCTGCGGATGGCGGATGGACCGATTTCCAGTTGCTTTGTTACCAGTCCGGATTTTCGCAGCACCTCGAGATACTGGATGACCGCTTCAGAGGGGGCAACGGCGACGATAGCCATGCGTTCTTCCGAGCGCATGTCGGATCGAACCGGCAGGTAATCGATGACATAATCACCCAGGTCACCGTCGACCCTTTCGGCAAGGACCTTCAGCAGGGCGGCATCATCGGACTGTCCCTCATGTACATGATATGTGATTGGCAGGATCCGGGTTTTCGATGCGGGCAGGGTGGTGACCACCTGTTTACCCTGGAAACGGTCACAGCCCATGGCCGTGTGTATCAGCGCGCGCATTTTCTTTGCAGATGAGAGCATGACCTCGCGCGGTTCCGGGTAGGGTACCGACGCCGTTGCATGTCGCGTGATGACGTGATCGCCAGAGACTGCCATCTGCACCAGGTGCAACTCGGTCAACGAGCATTCCAGGCCAATGGGCCCAATCCGTTTTGCATTGGCCGTCGGTCTGAATTTCTTAAGTGTAGCGGCGAGTGCACTCATGCTTCAGTCCTGCAACCGTTTCGCGACAGCTCGCTTGCAGGTCGTTGGGCGCCTGCGTGCATACCCGCGGCAACTGGCTGCTTCCGGTAATGACAGCGGCTGACCTGCCTGACGGGCAATAATGGCTTGTTCGAGATCATCCTTGATTCCGGGTATTTCTTCATAACAGACTCGTCGGCTTTGCGCCGACGAACTTAAGGTAAACGCGGTCAGAGAGCCTTAAATTACAGGGTCAGGCGGGTTTGAAATGAAATTACTATGCGACAGAAAATTGACGGTCATCGTCCTGGCTTAAAATCTGCCTGACGATGTTGGCATGATCAGTAAACTGTTCCTTGCGTTCCTTGGCATCGTACAAGGCAGCATCTGCGGCACGGTAAACAGCTTCCTGGGATAGATTGATGCCCGGAGGAATACTGGCGACGCCGACACTCATGCGGACGTGCATCTTCTGGCACTGAGCAGGTGTCACGACGGCTTTCTGGATGTCTCGCAGTGTGCTTTTAATCAACTTTTGTGGATCATCACTTGTGAACAGCAATGCAAATTCGTCCCCGCCCATGCGGATCATATAGCCTTTTTCTTTCAAGGCCGCGTAGAACATCTGGCTGATACAGCGCAGCACTTCATCACCGAAGTCATGACCGCAGGTGTCATTCATCGGTTTGAAATCATCCAGGTCCAGATAGGCGAAATGATACATCGTGTCCGCGGCATGCCATTCTGCAGTTTTTTTACTGAATACATTATTGAGGAATCGCCGGTTCCAGGCGCCGGTCAACGGGTCCTTGTTGGACAATTGCATCATCTTGCGATTGGCCTGTTCCAGTTCAAAACGGGTGCGTATGTCCATCTTGCGTACACAGGTATTCCGCATCACCAGTGCCAGGCTGATTATACCGGCCCCGAACATTATGAATTGCAATGACCAGAGTGTTTGAGTATCGAAATTCTTGTGGGCACCCCAGGTTGACAAGGTGAAGGTGCCGTAAATCAGCGCAAGCACCACCACGGCTTCCCTCAATCCCCAGGGGACCAGTGGCACGACCATGAACAACAGGGTGATACTGGCGAACAGGGCAAAACTGAATGAACCGCTGTTATGCGCCAGCAGCACAAATGCCGTGCCGCTGATGATCAACAGCGTCGTACCCAGTAAATACAAGGAACGGATATCCCGGATAGCGCGCGCTGAAACCATGATATGAATGGAGAGCGCTGCCAGCAATAAACAGGTGGTGCGGGCATCGCTGCCGAGACCTGAATGAGCGAAAAGCAGGCTCTCCGCACCCAGCAGACACAACAGGGTGAAGCTCAGACCCATGAGCCCCTTGCGGGCCTCGTCGATCGTCAGTTTCTGCGCGAAAAAGGCCACGTCCTCAGAGGCAAAGCTGGTCGTCGACCAGGCATCCTTCAGGCTATTGATGAGAATTCGGTGCATGACGCAGGTATCGGCCATTTGGCGGGAATATGGAGTGACACGGGCGTCATCTGACAGGCCGCTGTATGGCCATTTTCAAAAGTTTAGTGGTGCGCATGGCGCACCCCGGGCTGCTTGTTCCTGCGGGAGGACCGACCCTCATAGCGACTCATAACGCAAGCCGGGAACCGGAATGCACGGTCTTGGAGCCGGGAAAGATGAGGAACATGACATCATCGAGCTGGCGTTCGACCTCTTCCTTGATCGCCTCGCACTGCTCGGGCATCAGACCGGTGACCTGCCAGACGTAGGGATGTACCAGTGACAAGAAGGACTCGCACTCGTCTTCGTCGGTCTGGCCGACGTCGCTGAGCACCCCGGCGAGATGCACAATCGAGGCCTCCAGGGAATAGTCGGCCGGCTGATCGGGTTTAACGTGCAACTGCACCGGCTCCCACAGACACCTGGGTATCCCCCACTGGTGCAGCAGAGCCCCGCCCAGCTGGGCGTAATCGAAGCCGACCAACTCACGTTCCACCCTGTACAGGGCGTGGCGCTCCGCCCGGGCACGCAGCAGGGCCTCTTGTGATTCGTCCGGGATCGACTGGTACATGACCAGGTGCCCGATATCACGCAACAGGCCGGCGACGAACAGCTGCTCGCTATCCTGCAGGTTGCAATGCTCCGCCAGCATACGCGCGGCCGTGGCACAGTAAACGCTGCGTGTCCAGAAGGCATGCATATCCATCACCTCGATGGATACGCCGGAAAAGGTCTGTGCCACCGAGGTGGCCAGCACCAGGTCGTGCACCCGCTGTGAACCGAGCAAGCCGACGGCGCGCGAGATGGTTTCAATCTTCGAGGCAATGCCAAAATAGGGGCTGTTGACCTGGCGCAGCAGGCGTGTGGCGATGGCGGGATCCATGCTGATGACATCCTCGATATCTGAGGTGGAATATTCTGGATCGTCCAGCACCGCCCTCAGGCGCAGGTAGACGGCCGGCAGCGTCAGCAGCTGCGCGTCCGCGGTGACTTTTCCCCAGAGGCTATTGGTCGGTTGGTCCATCAGGCATTCTCCCTTTCCCCGGTTGTCGGTCCTGCGTGCGGATTCTTGACTGACTCTGCAGTGGGGGATCACACAACGCACTTTGCATTCTGTTTCTGGGACAGGGTCGGACCTATTTATCAGACTGATCCTAAAGCAATAAGTGTTCATATTTGGCTATGATATGGGCCTTATACGTCGTTTTCAGGCTTGAAAACGAAGCTTCAAGGAGGAAGCAGATGCCACGCGCACATCGGTATTTTCTGCCAGGTCATGTCTGGCACATCACGCATCGCTGTCACAAACAACAGTTCCTGCTCAAGTTCGCGAAGGATCGTCGTGCCTGGGTGTACTGGCTGTATCAGGCACGTAGGCGCTTTGACCTGTGCGTGTTGAATTATGTCGTGACGTCAAACCATGTTCATTTGCTGGTCAAGGACACGGGGCACAGAGAGATCTCGCGCAGCATGCAGTTGATTGCCGGACGGGTGGCGCAACAGTTCAATCGCCGGAAGTCCCGCAAAGGTGCCTACTGGGAGGATCGCTACCATGCCACCGCCGTGCAATCGGATGGGCATCTGGCGCGGTGTATGGTCTACATCGACCTGAACATGGTCCGGGCCGGGGTGGTAGCACATCCAGCGGACTGGGTGCATGCGGGTTACAACGAAATCCAGTCGTTGCCGAAACGCTACCGCTGCATCGATGTGGCAGCACTTTCCGCATTACTGGGTTTTATCGATGTGGGCAGTTTGCGCGACGGACTGCGCACACGGGTGGAACTGGCACTTGCGAAAGGTAGTCATGAGCGTCACCCGGAGTGGACTCAAAGTATCGCTGTGGGACAGCGCGACTACCTGGAAACGATTGGGCGCGAACTGAAGCGCTGTCATCCGGGGCGGAGGATTGAGGGAGAAACAGATTTATTATTCTTGCGGGAGGAACCGAGCGCTTATACGCCCTAAAAGATGCCAGAAAAGTACGGTCTAAGCCGGGAAAAGTGGAGCTTTTTCGCCTTATCCGTTTACTTATCAGTATATTAGAAAGGTCCGACCCCACCCCGGTTCTGGTGCGCACGGCGCACCCTACGGGGCCGGGGCGATGGCGAGGGTCACCGTGACGTACTCTTCCGAACCGGTCAGGCTGAAACTCGAGGTACCACTGGCGCCAGCAG
>CAMYIO010000102.1:0-16235 GCA_947258515.1 uncultured Ectothiorhodospiraceae bacterium | reverse complement strand
CCGTTGCCACTGTCGCCCATATTGATGGCGGTGTGTCCCGTCAGGCCGGGATCGCCGGTATTGATGTCATCATCATCGAAACCGCCGAGGCGAAGGATCAATGCATTATCGACCGTCGTGGTCACGGAGGGGCTGGCTGGCGCGCTGCCTGAACCCGCATCGTTCGAACTCGCGTGAACCGGGCTCGCAGGGTCGTGACCGGTGAAGTGCATGACCCAGCCATAGGCATGTTCGCTGCCGGACCAGCTAAAGTCATATTTGGCGCCCTCGGAGGCGCCGGCCAGCTTCCACCAGACCCCGAAGGTAACCTTGCCGCTCCGGTCTCCCACATGGATGACATTCCAGCCGGCGGGTGCGTTCAATGAACCGGTGTTATTGCCATCGGTGGCCACGGCGGCGATCAGCAGGTCGCCCGCCGCGGTCCCGGGCGGCTTGCTGACGGTCAGGCTGGTGCCGTTGCTGCCCAGTGCGGCCTCGGTGAACTCTTCAAATACCGGGCCGCTACCCCCACCACCGCCACCGCCACCGCCACCGCCACCGGCGATGCCCCACTCGATGGCGCGCTGCATGATTTTCAGCCCGTTGGTATTCAGGGCATTGATGTCGAAGCCAACGCGGCCCCAGGGCAGCTGCACGCGCCGTCCCGCTGTAGTGCCGCCGCCATAGAGATCCCCACCCGTGTCGATGACGGACAGGCTGTTCTGCGGACCACCCCAGTCCTGTTGCCCGAGCACCTGCAGGCCACCGGCTATCTGCCCGGACAGCGTGACCACCTCGATCGGGGCCGAGGCGATGGTGAGCAGACCGGTGGCAAAGGGCGAAGTGATGTAGTGGGTGTTGTCGATGATGTCGACATTGTCACGCGTGGTCGGCCAGTCGCGGTTGGCGGAGAAGCCGATATCGGCGCGCAGTTCGACCTCCTCGTTGATCACCGCGATGGCGGCATCGCGCAGCTTGGTGCCGAGCGCCGTCGACGAATCCTGCATGACCACATAGGCCGCACTGGCTGTGGCCACGGCCGCATCGAAGTTGGCCTGGGAATCGCTGGCGGAAATCGTCGTCACCTGGTAACCCCAGTCGACCATCAGCGTCTGGCGGGCGATGTCCTGGACCGTGAGACTGGTCGCATCCGCAACGACCAGGAGGATTTCCTGCTGACTGCCACCGCCACTGGCCAGCTCGGCGATCTCTGCGGCGGACAGGAACTGGTCGTAGATGCGGACGTCATCCAGCTGGCCATCAAAGTAGTTGCTCGAGCCGGTGCGGGTCCCCATCGACAGCAGGTTCGCGGCAGGCACCGTCAACGCGGAGGGGTAGGTCCCGCTCTTGTGTGGGACACCGTCGATATAGACGGCGTACGCATCACTGGTAGTGTCGTAAGCGGCCGCGATGTGATACCACTTGCCGGGTGTATCGATGGTCGTGGTCGTGACAAACTCGGTATTGGTGCCACTGACACCCAGGTCAAAGACCAGCCCGTAGGGTATCCCGTCAGCCGTACCGGTCGTCACATGGCGTATCTCCCAGGTATCGTCAAGGCCGAGGATACGTCCATGCGCTGCAGGCGAACCGGACACCCGCATCCAGAAGGTGACGGTGCCGACCGGTGGCGGGGTGAAGTTATTATCTGTCCTGATGTAGTCGCCGCTCCCGTCGAAGTCGAGCGCCCCGTTGATCGTGCCGGTCCTCCAGGCAGTGTCACCGTTCAGGGTAGCGTCGTTGCCGCCCAGGGCGTCGAAGGCCGTCGGTCCACTACCCTCGTCGAATGTCCAGTGCGCGATGGGCGGGGTGCTCGGGGCCCCCGCACCCTCCGCCCACTCGATGGCACGCTGCATGAGCATCTGCCCGTCGGCATTCAGGGTCGTGACGTCGAAGCTGGCATCACCCCAAGGCAGGAGGACACGGCGCCCTGCGGCGGTTCCGCCGCCGTAGAGTGCCCCGCCGGTTTCTATCGCGCCCAGCGAATCATCCCAGAGGGTGCCGGTGTTGAAGACCTGCGCCAGTACGTCAAGGCCGGGCGCCTTGTTCGAGGTCAGCAGGTGCAGATTCTGATTTACCGTGAAGATGGTCAGCAGGCCGGTCGCAAAGGGTTGCGTGATATAGTGCGTATTATCGAGCACGTCGATTTCGGTCCGGCTCTTGTAGTTGTGAGCCTCCTGTGCGAGACCGAACTCATCGACCAGCGTGACTAGCTCGTTGACTACGCCGACAGGCGCGGCTGCGAGCTTCGTGCCCAGTGTCGCCTCACTGACTGTCGAGGAGACATAGGCCACATCATTTGCCGCCACCGCCGCATCGAAGTTCGCCTGGCTGTCGCCATCGTCGATCAGGTTGATGCTGTAACCCCAGGACTCGATCAAATCGATGCGCAGCTGTTCCTGTGCTGTGGGTGTGCTGCCGGCGGCGACGAACAGCAGGTTTTTCGGCGGCCCGCCGGTATTGCCGGTGCCCCACTGCAGCGCGCGCTGCACCAGCAGACGACCGTTGCCGTTGAGATAATCCCAGTTGAAGCGGCCGACACGACCCAGCGGCAGCATCGCGCGCCGGCCGGCGGCAGTCGCACCACCCTTCAGGGTTGCGCCGGCCTCCAGCGTAACCAGCGAGGCATAGCCGCCGATGTGCGCCAGTTCCTGCAGATCCGGCGCCGGACCGTTGAAGATGACCAGCTGCTCCATGTCCGCGTCATAGATTTCCAGCGGGCCCGAGGCGAAAATCCCGGTGATGTAATGGCTGGTGTCGGTAATGTTGATCGCCGACCCTGTGGTGACGCCGGCATTGTTGGCGATACCGAGGTCGTCGTTGTAGAGACCATCCTCAGTGATTACACCAATGGGCGCAGCCGCGAGCTTTGTGCCTACCTGGGTTGAATTGACCGTTTCAGAGATATAGACAACATCGGCGCCGGCGATCGCGCTGTCGTAGCTTGTCTGGTTCGCGCTTTCGCTGAGTACCGCCACCGTGTAACCCCAGGATTCGAACAACGCTTTCTTGTAGGCATCGTCGGGCACCAGCGTCGTCGGGTTGACCACCACCATGAGTACCGTGCCGCTGCCCTGTGGCCCCAGACAGGGGTTGCCGCATTCGCAGGCATAGCTGATGGTGAGCCTGGGGCGCAGGGCCGGGTCGGTGGCGTCGCTGCTGTTAAAGTACGCATTGGTCGAAGTGGATTCGGGTACCAGTGCCAGGCCGTGGTTTGGGTAGCTGCCGCTGATCCAGCCGCTCACCAGCCCGGTGATATCCCAGGTGAACCAGTCCTTGACGCCCGCGGGAATTGTGGTACTGGCGTAGTCCTCGGCAGCGAGATCACCACCCGGGCTGGTCCAGGCTACGCCGGTATCGCGGTCGTTCCAGGTGACCCCCGCCGTAGTGCTGCCGTTGCCGCTGCCCTCGACCCAGTCGCTGGTGATGCGGCGCACGCCGATGGGTCCGCCCCAGGCACCGTTGTTGTTCTGGTACAGCGCGAGCTGTGCGCTGTAGATCTTCGCGCCGTTCGGTATCTTGCCGAGGTTGAACTGCAGCAGGCTGTGATAATCGGAATCTTCCGATGTCGAGCCCAGGACATCGAGCGTTTGGCTAGCCCCGTAGTTCCAGTCCGCCTTCCATTGATAGATCATGGCGTCCTTGCCTTCAGGACCGGGCTGCAAAAAAAACGTTCCGGGTGGCTGGTAAGCGTGTACATCGGTGCGCGCAAGGGTGCGCGTGATGTCGTTAGCGGGTGACGGGTTGCCGGCCAGCGTGCCGGTCGCGGTGATCTGTACGGGGGAGACATCGCCGACTGCCGTCGTTAACTGCAGGTAGGGCCGCAGGTTCGCGGTGCCGTATTCCTTGCTGGTGTAATCTGAAGGTTCATTGTTCGAAGCGGCAATCAGCATTAACCCGTGATTCGCGCTAGCGTCATTCACCCAGGATTGCGCGAGGGCGGTAAGATTGACGGAGACCCAGGCGCCTGCTGCGGGTTGTGGTGTGATGCTGCCAAATACCTGGCTGTCATAGCTGTCCCCGATGCTGTCCCAGGTCGCATCGGTCTCGGTCCAGGCGGCGGTGACCGGGTGAATATTGATGACACCATCCGGGTCGTTATCCGTGACGTAGAACCACAGGGTCGCGGTGGCCACACGGCTTCCCGCTGTAATCGAGGAGAGGTCGAAGTGGGTCAGTCCGCGCCAGCTGCCACCTGCCTTGTTCTTGATGCGAAGCGTTGTGCTGTTCCAATGGTTGGCAACGCTATTATTCTCATCGATCCAGGTATCCCGGTCCGGAAAGAAGGGTGTGTAGACGGTGGTGGTTGCGGCGGAGTTGACGGTTGCCACGTAATCACCGGGGCCGAACGGCACCGTTGTCATGCCCATGTCACCGGCACAGCCGCTGTTCTGGGCGCCCCAGGTGGCGTGGGCCAGCCCGGCGTGGGCGACGTGTTCGGCCTTGACGGCGTCGGTCACCCCCGCCGTTACGTCGACGTTGATGGCGCTCTGGTTGTTCAACATGAAGGCGATCACCGCGATCAGGGTGATGGCCAGCACCACCGGCAGCAGCACGAAACCATTTTGCTGACCAACGCGGGTCATAACGTCACCGTAGTTTGTAGGATGGGCAAAGCTTCCGCTCCATGCTCACGCCCCTTACCTGCATCCCTGCAGGCACAGCGCAGCGTGCCCATCTTTTTATATGATTGATGGGCACGTCGCTGTGCTCCTTTGCCCATCCTACGGTTGAGGCAGTGTGTAGGTTGGGCAAAGCGCAGCGTGCCCAACGGGAAGCGGCAATGACGGGCACGGCCTGTCGGCCTTTGCCCATCCTACGGTTGAAACAGGACACCATGTTCACAGAGCCCCCCCGACACGCACGCGGCTGTGCAGGCTGACCGTTTCACGGTTGGCCGGGCTGGTGAGCTCCAGGATGAGGTCCACCTGCAGCGGACTATTGCCCTTGGCTGGCAGGCGCTCGACGCGGAAGCGGGTGACATGTTCGGCGATCGGTTCAACAATGAAATCCCTGCCGTCGACAATGCCGCTGGCATCCTCGTCCCATGGCACCGGGACACGCTGCATCAGGGTGCGGTTTTCCAGATAGAACACCACCGGATCCAGCCAGTCTTCGTCTGACAAACCGTCTTCATCGTCATCCAGGACGGTGCCCTCGTCAATGGCGCCATCGCCGTCTTCATCGACACCGCATGTGCCTGGACAGGAATCCCCGTTCATGTCACCCCAGGGGTCTTCATCGACCAGACCATCGCCATCATCGTCGAGGCCGTTGATCGGGTCTTCGCTGATGATGCCGAAATACTCCTCGTCATCCATGGAGCAACAGGCCTTGAAATTATCGACCGTGCCATCGCCCATGTCGTCGATCAGGTAAATACCCGGGGCCGTGTCATTGGTGATGTCGGTTGGAAAATCCTCATCGATCCGGCCGTCGCCGTCATTGTCGACATCCGGCGCACCATCTGCATCCAGGTCAACGTTCCGGTCCTGGGTGACGGCCAGTACGGCTGTGGCCAGTGTGCTGTCGCCCAGGGGCGTGGAAGCGGGGATTGTCTGCTCGCGCAGGTTATCCGGCCAGTTGGTTTCCAGGCTGTCGTTGAGCGGCAGCAGCAGCCTGTCGGTGCGACCCACGGCACGCACCATCTGCTCCATGGCGAAGCGTGCCTGCCGGGTCAGATCGTTTTTATCGCTCACATAATCATGGGTCTGCAGCGCCTGGCTCACCACGCCCCCAAGACCGACGAACAGGACTATCAGCGCCACGGCGATCAGCATCTCGACCAGGGTGTAGCCGCCGGGTCTGATGGTGCGCACGGCGCACCCTGCCAGAGTGTTTTGCAGGGTGCGCGGTGCGCACCGATTGGAAAGCCCCCTAGTCATAGACGCTGGTCAGGCTTTCGATTGCATGCCTCGTGCCGGCGAGTTCGATACGCAGCCAGATGAGTCCTGCGTCCTTGCCGGTAAAGAAATCATTGTCGGCATCGGCATTGTCGGCGTCGTATCGCGAGAGAAACACCAGGCGGCGGTTCGCTGCCGTTACCAGGTCCGAATGGACGCTGCTGGCAACGGTTGGGTCATTGATGGCCATGGCCTCGGTATCCAGCGCGCTGAACGATTCCGCCAGTACTTCTTCGAGCTTGGCAGTGAGGTGGTAATGCCGCGCGCTGTGCGAGCGGTGAATGCCGCTACCCTGGGCGGCGGGATGCAGGGCGTCGATCGCCGGAACCAGTGCCATGGTGATCAGCACGATGGCGATCAGGACCTCGACGTAGGTGAGGCCGGTCATCGTGCGCACGACGCAGCCTGCGGGAATTTTCTGCCTGTTCACTGGATGGTCACCCGGCCGGTCAGCTGGGCCACGTGCACAACCCGGCTAAGGGTGCCGTCGCTCAACTCGACCCGGCCGTTGCGCAGCGGGTAAGTGGTGTCGGTGGACCTCACGATCCAGAAAGGGATGCCGGCGGGGTCGAACAGGAGATTCATACGGGAAACCGTCGTGGCATAGGAAAACGGGTCTGTCGAATTGCTTATCCTGACATTGGCGGTGTACCGGTCTGTGGCGATGTTGAAGTCATAGGGCTTCTTGGATACCGGGTGGGTCGCGACGAAGGACTGGCTTACGGGTGTGGTGGAGAGATCGGCCTTGTAGACGGTCACTCGGTGCGTGTTCTGGCTGATCTGTATACCGTAGGGCACGCCGGTGCGCAGCGACTCGCTGCGGGCGAAGCGAATGGCCTCGGCAATCTCTTCCGCGGCCAGGTTGAGTCTGTAGGGCTCGGTAGAAGAAAGACTGGGGATCGCCGCGACTGCGACGATCCCCAGTATGGATACCACGATCAAAAGTTCGAGGAGAGTGAATCCGTTCTGGTGCTTCATGCCACCTCTCCTGGCTTACCCTGTGGTGCGTTTGTTACAACACCCCTGGGTTCACTCAGCCCTGCTTATGTCAACCGCTACGCCTAGCGCAGGTCGTAACCGTTGTTTGTGTCATTGGCAATGAACTTTCCGGTCTTGGTATCGTATTTCCAGCCACCGGCGGCACCCGTGCCCACCATGCTCAGATCACCGGTGGAAATAACTTCCAGGGTGGCGACCTCGGTGATGGGGTTATTGGGTAGTGACGATTTCTTCAGGTAGGGCCCATAGGGGTATTCCGCGGTCCCGTCGGCGTCATTATCGGCAATACCGCAGGCCTCGCCGGCCGCGTTGGTATACATGGCCATCTGGCTGAGGAAGGCCGCATTGCTGTCAGCGAGGCCGGTACCCTTCACTGTGGAGGTACAGGTTGCATCCGGTACCGCGGTCTTCTGTCCCGGATAACTGTCATGCTGTTGACGGTACAGATCGACTGCCGAGCGTACATTGGACAGGGTTGAATCCAGCGACGCCAGCTTGGCGTCATCGGTGGACGAGGCAAACTGCGGCACCACGATGGCCGCCAGGATGGCCAGGATGATGACGACAATCAGCAATTCGACCAGGGTGAAGCCTTTCTGCACCTGGCGTTTAATATAATGGGTGTTCATGTTGTTTACTCCTCTGGTATCCATAAAATGACTTGACACGAACTGGTTATCGGCCCTGTTTTGGGAACCTTTAAGCTTTTTGTTGATGCAGAACAGGGTGATAACCGGGGTGTTAGGGGCCGGCAAGCGTGATGCCAATTGCAGCTTGGGGTGGTGCCGGGAAACGGCGATCCAGAAAGCGGTGAGTTAAACAATAGATTATCAAAAACAATGGGATATTGATGTCATGGTGATGGGTTGGGTGGCCCGGATACGCAGGGTGCGCACGGCTTGCCCTATGGGTGGATGATGTTCTTTGTAGCCCGGATGCAGCACAGCGCAATCCGGGGTGGTCGGCGGGTCGGTTTCCCGGATTCCACGTTGTTCCATCCGGGCTACATTAGTTGTTCACCGGGTCTCAGCCCGAGAGTCAGTAGCCCGGATGCAGCGCAGCGCAATCCGGGGTGGTCGGCGGGCAGTCGGCGGGTCGGTTTCCCGGATTCCACGTTGTTCCATCCGGGCTACATTAGTTGTTCACCGGGTCTCAGCCGACGGCGCGCGCGAGTCAGTAGTCTCAGCCGACGGCGCGCGCGAGTCAGTAGCCCGGATGCAGCGCAGCGGAATCCGGGGTGGTCGGCGGGCAGTCGGCGGGTCGGCTTCCCGGATTCCACTTTGTTTCATCCGGGCTACATTAGTTGTTCACCGGGTCTCAGCCGACGGCGCGCGAGAGCTTGAAGATCGGCAGGATCAGGGAGCTGACGATCAGTCCGACCACCCCGCCCATCACGATCAGCATCAGGGGCTCGACCATGCGCGAAAAGGTGGCGAGGCGCTTGCCGAGTTCGCGTTCGTAGAAATCCGCGATCCGGCCCAGGACACGTGGCAGGTTGCCGGTCTCCTCGCCGGTGGTCACCATCTGGCGTACCGTCGGCGGGATGAAATCCGCCTGCTGGAAGGCCTTGGCGAACCCCGAGCCCTCGGTCACCTTGTGCTGGACGTTGGATATGAAGCGCCGGAATACGCTGTTGTTGACCACGTCGCGGCAGGAGGCCAGTGCATCCGGGATGCTGACCCCGTTGCTGATCGACAGGCCGAGCACACGCAGGGACTGGATCAGGTAGAGCTGGATATAGATATCGCGAATGAATACGGTGTGCATCTTGACACGGTCGAGCAGTACTGCGCCGCCGGGTGTGTGCAGCCACCAGGCGCAGCCGGCAAGTCCGATTACCAGCCCCGCCGATATACTCATCCAGTGTTCAATGAGCAGAGTGCTGGCCCCCATCAGAAACAGGGTGGTGCCCGGAAGCTCGTCCTTTATCGAGGAGAACATGTCGGCGAACTTGGGAAATACCACCACCAGGACAAACAGGACTACACCGAGGGAAAACAGGATCAGAAAGGTGGGGTAGGAGAGCGCGGATGTGACCGTGCGTCGCAACTCCTCGCGTTTTTCATCCATTTTCATCAGTTCGAGCAGGACCTTGTCCAGAAAGCCGCCATCCTCCGCTGCCGCGACCAGATTCACATAGGTTGACGGGAACATGTCCCCATAACGCGAAAGCGCCTCGGACAGCGACTTGCCCTCGCTGATGTTCTCAATCAGCCCGTCGATCAGCTTCACCATTTCACGGTTCGTGACCTGCGTTTTCAGGGCCTGCAGGGCGGCGTTCATGGAGGTGCCTGTCTCGAGCAGCAATGACAGCTGTTCCGTAAAAAAGATACGCTCTTGGGTCCCTGGTTTTTTGGTGTGAAGCTGAAACGAGCCGAGTGCAGACGGAGCGTTTTTATTGGTGCCTGTCTTTATCCTGCTCGGTGTGCTGGCGATCTCGATGGGCACGTGCCTGTTTCCTATACGTTGATGACCCTGGAAATTTCCTCGATGGTGGTGTCGCCGCCGCGTACGTGGTCGAGTCCATCGTGGAACAGGGTTCTGATGTTGCGTTTCTCAAGGTAGCGAGTCAGCTCGTCGCGCCCCGGGTTGCTGGTCACAAGGGCTTGCAGGTCTTCATCCGCCCTGAGTATTTCATGGATACCGATACGGCCCTTGTAGCCGGAGTCATAACATTCCTGGCAGCCACGTCCGTGCGCAAGCCTGACCTGGCCAAGATCCTCCCAGCCAAACTGCGTTACCAGCTCGGGTGAGGCCACGAATTCGGTCTTGCACGCAGCGCAGATAGTGCGTACCAGGCGTTGCGCTACCACACCGATCAGTGCGGACGACAGCAGGTAGGGCTTGACGCCCATATCGATCATGCGCGTGATGGCGCCAATGGCGTGATTGGTGTGCAGTGTCGACAGCACCAGGTGACCGGTCAGGGCCGCCTGTACGGAGATCTCGGCCGTTTCCCGGTCCCGGATCTCGCCAACCATTACGATATCCGGATCCTGGCGCAGGGTATGGCGCAGTATGGATGAAAATGTCAGGCCGATGTTGTCGCGGACTTCGTTCTGGTTGACGATGTCGAGCTGGTATTCCACCGGGTCCTCGATAGTGACAATGTTCTTTTCGATACTGTTGAGGTAGTTCAGAGCCGCATACAGGGACGTTGTCTTGCCGCTGCCGGTGGGGCCGGTGACCAGGACCAGGCCGTTGCTCTTGTCAAGCAGTGACTTGAACAGCGCTATGTTGCCCTGGCTCATGCCGAGCTTGTTGACGTCGAGCAGCGACTGGTTCTTGTCGAGGATACGCAGCACGACTTTTTCACCGTACAGACCGGGCAGGGAGCTGAAGCGCAGGTCGACGGCACGCCCCTGGGTCTGGACCTGGATACGACCATCCTGTGGCAGGCGCCGTTCGGAGATGTCCAGATTGGCCATTACCTTCATGCGTGAAATGATTGCCGGGTGCAGGTCGGAACGCAGGGTAGTGACCTCATAGAGGACACCGTCTATGCGGTAGCGGACCCGCGATTTTCCGCGCGCCGGTTCGATGTGGATATCGCTGGCCCCGTCGCGTACCGCGCGCTGGACGATGGAATTAACCAGGTTGATGACCGGGCTGCCTTCGGCCATTTCGTCGATGACGGAATAGTCGTCGGGCACCAGGTTTTCGATGACCTCGAAGTCCTCGTCGACATCACCGACCATCATGATGTCATCGGTATTGTTTGCGTAGATATCATGAATGGTGTTCATGATCTCTTCGCGTTGCGCAAGCACCGGGACTACCCGGTAGCCGAGTCGTTGCTCGACTTCGTCAAAGGATGGAATGGCCTGAGGGTCGGCCGTTGCAAGTGCCACAGTGCCGCGTACCCTTTGCAGGGGAATGACCCTGAGTCGTACAGCTGTCTTTTTGTCAAGCAGGCCGGCAACATCGGGGTCATAGATGCCGGTGCGCAGCCGCACATACGGGACGGACAGCTGCTCACCAATGGCTATCAGTACATCCTGTTCCGATGCCCAGCCCTTTTCGATAATGATCTGGCCCATGCGTTTGCCGGTCTTTTTCTGAAGTTCGACGGCTTCTTCAACACGCTTCTGAGTCAGTACCTGTTTTTCGACCAGGCTGTCACCGAGCCGGCACTGGGTTCCGGTTTTTGGCTTGAGCACGTCATGACCGGCATCCATGACATTGACATACTCGGTGAATCCGGTAATTCGGAATATATCCTGGACCAGCGTATTGGGGTGTATGACTTTCGCCCAGCCGCCCAGTCTGACCAGCTTGTCCTGCATGTTGATCAGCGCCTCGAGTGCCTGGCTGCTGATCAGCTGTACCGCAGACAAGTCGATGATCAGCTGAATTTCCCGCTGTGCCATGCAGTCTTCGGTCGCGCTGACGAGTTCCTGGACGATGTCACTGGTGTTCAGGGAGGCGCGGGGCGCGAGGTGTGTCATGACACCGATCCGTGTTCTAAGAACTGCTCCTGTCAGATTTTCCTGGGCAACGCTCATGGACCTGTCTCGCGATCTGTGGTGGCTGCCGGTCTCAGCCTGCCTGCAACGATTTCCGCCTGGCCAGACGGTCCTCGAGATACTGCTCAAGTGGCGCCGGCTTCATGATCTCGTAGCCTTGCGCATAGTCGGTGCCGATTTCCTTGACATGGCGCAGTATAGTATCGCTCTCAACGTATTCTGCGATGGTCTTCAGGCCCATTACGTGGCCAATATCGTTAATCGATGTCACCATTGCATGGGCCACACGGTCTTCGGTGATCTTCCTGATGAAAGACCCGTCGATTTTCAGGTAGTCGACCGGCAACTCTTTCAGATAAGAGAACGAACTCATTCCGGTGCCGAAGTCATCGAGTGAGAACCGGCAACCAATAGAGCGGAGTTCCCTGATGATATGGCGCGCCGCATCGATATTGCGTATCGCGGCGGTCTCGGTCACCTCGAAGCATATGCAGCTGGGTTCGATCCCGTATTGATGCATCTGCTTGCTGATCCAGTCGACGATTTCCCTGTCCACCATGGACTGTCCCGACAAATTGATTGATACCGTGCCTTCACCGGGTGTCTGTGCAATCCCATGCCCGGAGAGCATCCTGAAAGTGCTGCTGATCAGCCACTGATCTATGACCGGCATCAGGTGATACTGTTCCGCCGGTGTAATAAAATTGTCAGGGGTGACGATACCGCCTTCCTCGTCGATCATGCGCAGGAGGATCTCGAAGTGGTAATCTTCAGGCAGTGCCTCGAGTGACAGTATCTTCTGGCAATAGATAATGAAGCGATTGTCACGCAGGGCATTCTGTATCCTGTTCACCCAGCGCATCTGACCCTTGCGCATCATGATTTCCTTGTCGCTGTCGTGGTAAATCTGTATGCGGTTCTTCCCGGATTCCTTGGCGGTATCGCGGGCTATTTCGGCTGCCTCCAGAATCATGTCAGTGTCCTGAATGCCAGGGTCGATAACTGCAAGACCGATGCTGGCGGAAAGTGCGATAACATTGGACTTCCATTTCAGTTCCTTTTCCTCGATGAGCTTGCGCAGGGATTCGGCGACTGCGATACCCTGTGAAACCACGCACTTGTCAACGAGGACGCCAAACCGTCCTTCACCGAGATAGGCAATGGTATCCGAGGCCCTCAGCTTCCCCTTGATGCACTCACCCAGTTGTTTGATGGCGGCATCCCCGGCATCGCGACCGTAGGTATCATTGACGATCTTGAGTTGGTCAAGATCGATATTCAACAGAACACTGGTCTGGCCAGTCAATTTTGTATTGCTCAGTGCTCTTGCAAGTATCGATGTAAATACGCGGCTGCTCAACAGACCTGTCAAATTGTCGTAGTTCGTGAGTATTATCTTTGATACCTTTCTGGCCATGACGTTGAGTACGCTGCGTCCGCTGTTGTAAAAGTCCGGACGATTCGCCTGGTTCAGGCAAGTCAGCATGCCGATCACTTCCGAGCCTGCATTGAGGACAGGGCAGACAAGGAGCTTGTATGGAATGCCGGGGCATATCATGCGGTGCTGTGTGCTGTTCAAGTCATTCAGGATGATATGCTCGCCTGTCATCTTTATGTTGTCGTAGAAGCTGGCCTGCAGCTTCGTGGAGATATCGTCTGCATCCGGAATGCTCGAGTTTCTTTTTGTTGCGATAAATGCCCTGTCATGATGAGGCAGGATCAGTGAAACCATGTCGACATCGAGGTAGGCGACACAGTTCTTGACGACCATGTGCAGCAGATCGTCGTCCTGGGTGAAATCGGAATATTCATCCTTCGTGTCATACACCAGGTTCAGTTCTTCATAACGACCGGTGAGCTCGAGCGCCATTGAGTTCAGTTCCCTTGTCAGGAGGTACTCTTCCTGAAGGCAGCTGGCTATGCGAGCGAGTTTTTCCGGGATCATCCTCCTGTCTGCAGAACTGGTGCTGTCTGTTCCGGCCCCGGCCAGAAGATAGCCTACGGTGTCTCCATTTCTGTTTTTTACTGCTGCCCTGTACGTCGATTTATCCTTCCCGGTCAGAAAGCAGGTGCCGGGTTCTTCAGTCGCGCTATGTGCGGTGTTATCATGGGCGCTGTTGTGCTTTCGGCATATTCCGCCTGCGGAGACGTGGTCCGTGACAGCCGAAGCGAAATTGTCGCAGCAATTGCAGAATGCAAACGAACTGGCTTCTGTAATTGTTATCTCAAGAAGTCTGAAGTACCTCTCGTAGTCAAGTGATGCAAGCGCGTTATCCGGCATGCTTGCGATCCTCGCCTGTATGAAGTTCATCAAAGCAGGAATCAATGCGGACTATCAGTTTGGTAATACTGACCGGTTTCTCGAAAAATGAAACCCGGGTCATGGTGCGCGACCACTCGCGGTGTTCTATTTCAGCGCGTGCGGTCAGGACGAAAATATCGAACTTGTGATCAGGTATGGTTTTCTTGATGTGCTGACAGAATTCGCGGCCGTTCATTCGCGGCATGTCAATATCGGTAATAATCAGGTCGGGTTGATGCGTTTGCAGGTAGGCAAGCGCCTGTTCACCGTTATAGGCCGCGTCTACTGTGTAGCCGGCATTTTCGATTGACAGTTTAAGGATCCTGATAATATGGGGTTCGTCATCGACGACTAGGATACGTTTCATATTCATACCGCCTGTTGCAGAAGATCTGTTTCTTTCGCGATCACAATGGTGAATTCGGTCCCTGTGCCGGGTTCACTGGTGACTTCGAGTGACCCGTGATGCAGATGTATGATCTCCCTTGCCAGGGGAAGCCCCAACCCGTGCCCGGACTTATTTCGTATGGCATCACGCTCGGAACGGTAGAACTTGTCGAATATCCTGCCCTGTTCGTCTTCGGTGATCCCGATGCCGTTATCCCTGACATGGATAAGGACGCTGGTTGCGGTCTCTACAGCGGCAAGTTCCACGGTTCCTCCAGGTCGGTTGTACTTGATGGCGTTCGTCAGCAGGTTATTAATCGCAATGCGCAGCAGATCCTTGTCTGCTGCCACATGACTGAGTTCCTTCGGCAGGTCGAGCTTGAACTCGATATTTTCACTTTTCCCGCTTCTGGCACAGGCCTCGAATGCATCTACCAGCAGATCGCGAAGCTTCACCCGCTTGCGCTCTATTCCCATGCTGCCCATTTCGATCTTGGTGATGTTCAGGATGTTGTTGATCAGCATGGAAACACGCTCGGACTCGTCATGTATGACGTTGGCAGCCTCGACCATGAAGGCCTCGGTTCTGCCGCTCTCGCTCTGCAGGGTCTCGCTGTACATGGCGATGATATTCAGCGGTGTTTTGAGTTCGTGCGCGACATGGGCAATGAATTCGGCACCGCTTTGTCTGGCGATCTTCTCTGCGGTGATGTCCCTGAAAAGTACCAGCGTACCCAGGATCTGGGCCGGGTTTTTTGGCGAGAACAGCGGATAGGGTGTCAACTGGATGGTCTTTCCGGGTGATTCGGTCGGGGAAAATTCAATCGAGTCGGCACTGAAACTGCGAAAGGACTTTCCAGCATAACCGGCCAGGAACTCGATAATCATCTGCTGCTTGCACCACTCAAGCGGTTTCTTGCCGAGTGCCTCCTCGGGAGCGATACCCAGTAAGGCAGCCAGCTTGTCATTCAGCAGGCTGACACAGCCCGACTCATCGAGCACCATCACGGAATCGGGCAGCGAGTGAAGCACTGCCTCGATGCGGGTGCGCTTGTAGTCAATTAGCTTGGTCGAGGTGACAAGTCCACTGCGGTCGCTTTCGAGTTTCAGTATCCGGTTTTGTGCCGAATCGACGAACTGGCCAAAACGGCCCATGAATTCGCGCAGCTCCCCGGTTGCCGCCACCTCCACCCTGGACAGGTGGGCCTTTTCGATCAGCTTGTCCATCCGGCTGTTGACCTGCTGCAGTGGCCGGGTCTCGCGCCTGAGAAGGAAATAGAATATGGGTGTGAGCAGAAAGATCACCAGCGCGAAGGTGGCAACAAAGGGGATCTGTCCGTGCTTCAGCCCCAGTCCGGGTTTGAAATAGCCGAGCCGGATGTGACCGGCTATCCGTCCGAGGTCGAATACCGGGGCATGAAACTCGTAAACTGTGCGCCCGTTGGCCGCCAGCTCCAGTTCGCGCTCGCCCAGCCAGTTCGTCGGATCAGACGACAGTGGTGCCTTCGGAACAATCACCCCGGGGCTGGAGATTTCCGCCAGTGGCTTGCCGCGGGTGTCCACCACGCTCAGGTAGGCAAAATCCGTGTCAGTGTAGCTGTGTTTGAGTACCGAGAGGGCACTTTGCTGGCCCTGGCCAGGAACCAGTTGTGCATACGGCAGGCGTGACAGCAGCCTTGCCATGTTGGTGCCCTGGTCGCGAATGTGCGCCTCCTCGTTCTTCTGCTGGTAGACAAACAACAGCAGGATGGTGACCGCGATCACGGCAAGTGTTGCCATGATCATGGTCAGGCCGAGGCGTTCCTTGTTCCAGGCTAAAAACATCCTGTTCAGCGCCATCTGATCAAATCCCGGGGTTGGTTCGTTGTGAGTTCACATCTGTGTAACGGCCTGAAAAGTGGAAACTAAAATGGCCCGCCCGCGGGTCTGGAGGGTCCCGGCGGGTGCCGCCAAAGGGGGAGAACAACCGCGGTGGCGTGTGCCTGGCACACTCTAACCGGCTGAAAAATAATGCCCTGCCGGCCCGACCCGGGCGGCGAGGTCGGGGCCTGGGTCAAGCGGCGACCCGGACCATTCCTGGCCCCGGTTATCGGGCGGGTGAGTCTAGCCCGCATTTCTCACCGGGCGGCGGTAGAGTCACATAAGATACTGAGGTAGTGAATAGAGTGCAGATTAAGAACAATTCAGTGTGTCTCGGGC
>CAMYIO010000101.1 GCA_947258515.1 uncultured Ectothiorhodospiraceae bacterium | reverse complement strand
CCTCTCCCTGTGGGAGAGGGGGTTAATCGGCCGAAGGGCCGATCGATCCGGCTTTTAGCCGTAACCCGAAGCCACCGGCTTTAGCCGGTGGTCGTTCACTTACTTTCCTCATAACCATTGAAGCCAGGGTAGAACCAGATGTGAATTTTCCTCCGTAAACAGCGATCCAGTTTTTCTTTCTTTCAAGATGGATTCTGTAGTGACGTGATAACTCCAGGGGGTGTTCATCTGCATGGTAGGATTTTGGTACAGCCAGAGCACGTACTCCTGCTCTGTAGGAAATAATATCTTTCTTCTCAAAAGATTGATCGAGATTGCGGCTAGCCTGCTCCAGCAGAAAACTTACATCATCTTCCGTTGGGAATGTTTCCTCATCGAGGGAGTCAATCCTGGTTTCTGTGGGGCCCCATAGAGACACGGGACCCCAGGGGACAAATGTTTGCACATCACTTTTATGACCCATTTCAAATTTCAGTGGATGGGTATGGCTATCGGGATGTCTAAAGGCAACATAAACCCCTTTGCTGAAGACATGCTTATAGGGTGTTCGGATATCAACGATCCGGTTTACATGCTCACAGTAGGGGCCAGTTGCAGTAATAATCAACCTGGAAGTAATGTCGGCTGACCGCTGCGCGAACATGTCGCTCAGTTCTATACGCCAGATCTTATCCTTTTTTGAAAATTCTGCATTGTTGAATTTGACATAGTTGAGAGGAATTGTTCTTTCGGAATCATATCGACGGATAAGGTCAATGACGAAACGACAATCCGAGTAATTCAGCATCCCTTCTTCGTACGCAAGTGGATTTCTGAATTGCCCGGTTTTGAGGATATTTTTCTCGCTCGGATCGGTCTCAATAAAATTTCTGCCTCGTCGCATACCGCCCAGCAGGCGATAAAAATCCAGGCCCGCCTTGATCAGTGGCGCTACCTGCCACCCGTGCCTGAGTGAGAAGTAATAAAAGTATTGGGGCCTGATCCTGGATGGACATTGCGAGATAAGATTGTCGCGGTCACGGCTCAGGGAAATAACCGTGCTGAAATCCAGATTCTTCATGTAAAGCAAGCCGCCCCAGATCATCATTCCTGAAGCCTGACTGGTCGCTGAGCTGAAATCTCCTTTATCTATCAATAAGGTTTTGTATCCTTCTGATGACATGCGGGCGAATAAACTGGTACCGCTAATGCCCCCACCGATTATGACAATATCAAAGTCGCTGTTTTCTGCTTGTGACCACCGCGAGTCTCTCTTTCCAATTCCTTCTGTATCAAGAGCCATCACCCGGATTCCCTGTTTCAGTACACTTAATCATTTAAACACTATTAGATTGTGATTACAGTAGTATGTATAACGTATCTCTCCGGTTGCCAGGCAAGACATTTACAATATGAGATAGCTCATGGTTTAAAACGCGGGAGTAGTGATGATGAGTATCTGGTCGCAGGCCAAAGAGCTGGCAGCACAAACACCCGGCGATCGTAATCGATACGTCGACTTTCTTCGTGCCGTGTCAATTCTGGTGGTAATCACCGGCCATTGGTTGATTGTTGCGCTTTATTACCGTGATGGATCGTTAACCATGGGTGATGTGCTCGTAATGCAACCCAATACGCAGTGGTTGACATGGCTATTCCAGGTCATGCCGATATTCTTCATTGTGGGTGGTTATGCCAATGCCGTCTCGCTGGAAAGTGCGCGCCGACGTGAGATTGATTATGCGGGTTGGCTGGCAGGGCGTCTTAATCGCCTTGTTACACCACTGCTTGTTTTGTTGCTGGGTTGGGCGTTGGTTGCGGCAATATTGTATGTCTCGGGTGTCAGTGGCGATGTTACCCGGCTCGCGTCCCGTGCTGCTCTAATCCCAACCTGGTTTCTTGCAATCTATATTATGGTCGTTGTACTTGCACCGGCAACCTACATCGCATGGCGTCGCTGGGGTTTTGCATCGTTTTGGGCGCTTGCGGCAATCGGCGCACTCGTCGATCTCGCCTTTTTCGCGGCCGATTTTCAATTGATGGGCTGGAGTAATTATTTCTGGATCTGGCTCTCTGTTCACCACCTTGGATATGCCTGGCGAGATGGCCGCATGGGTACACCGGCACGACTTTTGACTTACTCGGCGCTCAGCTTGTTGGTGCTGGGTTTGCTGGTTTTCAAAGGGCCGTATCCATTTGCGATGGTGGGATCACCGGATGAAGGTTTGAGTAACTCTCTCCCACCGAAGATCACGTTACTGATGCTGGGTATATTCCAGTTCGGATTGCTCCTGGCAATTGAAGGACCGATGCGACGCTTGTTGTCAGGTATTCGTATCTGGGCTGCAACGGTATTGATCAATAGCATGATCATGACCCTCTACCTCTGGCACCTGACCGTAATGGTGATCATCGTTGGGCTTGCTTACCTGGCAGGGGGGCTGGGACTGGGAGTGGAACCCGGGGGTGGCGATTGGTGGGCTACTCGACCGATATGGATAGCCGTTCTCTATGCGGCGTTATTGCCGGTAGCCTTGTTGCTCTCGCCGTTCGAGCGACGGGCGCGCACAGCTAACGCATCCGTTCCGGCAGCAGTACGGCTGGTCGGTGGCGCTATGCTTCTTTGCCTTGGCGTTGCGCTACTTGCCCGTTTTGGATTCGGAAGTGCTCCGTTGCCGAGGCTTGATATTGCTGCATTTCTAATGGTAGTTGCAGGAGCTGCAATCAGTGGTTTACTGCCTGGGTTCAAATAAGATATGGAGATTGGAGTGCTTCTTTCAGTTGTGTAAGTTGATTGCAGTATCGGCTCGCGTATTAGAACCTGGGTAAATGTACCAAATGACATATATCCATATGCTCATATTTATCCGATGTATAACACACGGTGTTATGTCCTTGCATGTTGCCGGGACACTCCTGTTTTTCCTGTGTTGGCTATATATGCCAACAGCACAGAGCGATGAAGTCTCAATTGCACATTTTCAAGACCTCGTGGTTCAGCATCCGGATAAATCCGGGGTGTACGTGCTCGAGAAGGGCGAGGAATCACTTCTTACCCGTGCCTGGTTTACTTACAACGCTTCCCGAACGATTGATATCCAGTATTTCATCTGGAGCACGGATAACATCGGCACGCTCGCTAGCGAGGCCTTGTTGCGTGCTGCGGAGCGAGGAGTCAGGGTGCGGGTCATTGTTGATGACCTGCTGATCGACGCGAAGCATGACACCCTGCTGGCGCTCGCCGCCCATTCGAATGTTCAGGTCCGTATCTACAACCCGCAATACTCCGTGGGTACAAGCCTGTTGCAGAGACTGGGTAACCTTCTCGAAGACTTCCGCGCGGTGAATCAACGCATGCATGACAAGATCGCTCTCTTTGATGGTCTGGCTGGCATCACCGGGGGGCGGAATATGGCGGATGAGTATTACGACTACGACACTGAATACAATTTTAGGGACCGCGATGTTCTGGTGGTTGGGCCGGCGGCGAAGATGATGGGGGAGAGTTTTGAGCGGTTCTGGAGCAGCCCGCTTGCGGTCCCGGTCGAACAGCAGCTGCAAGGTGTGCGTCTGTCTAGCGATATCGTTGCCGCTCACCATGACTGGTTACATGACTATGCACAAGATCCTGAAAATTACACCCCCCGAATTCGTAGCATCCTTGATTCGCTGGATGAAAAGATCTCACAGTTATCCGGGCACCTGGTGTGGTGTGATACCCGTGTGATCAGTGATGAGCCCGGGAAAAACGATGGAAGCCTGGGGTTGAAGGGCGGCAGTGCGTCAACAATGGCGCTGACAAGCGCGGTGGAGAATGCGACTGCACGGGTAACCATCCAGACGCCCTATGTCGTTTTGACTGACGAGGCGTTGTCACTGTTTGCCAGGCTGGTTCAGCGCGGTGTTCGGGTCCGTATCGTCACCAACTCGCTGGCCTCGACCGATAACTTGCAGGCATTCAGTGGTTATCACAAACAACGTGATGCCCTGCTGGCAGCCGGCATCGAACTCTACGAGTTTCGTCCCTTTCCCATGGTCCAGTACCGTCTCAATGAGCGCCATGCGGAGCTCAAGCAACATAACCCGATTTTTGCTGTGCACGCCAAAACCATGGTGATTGATGGCGAGTCACTTTTCATCGGTACGTTTAACCTGGATCCTCGATCGGCCAACCTCAATACTGAAATCGGTGTGCAGATCGAGAGTCCGTTGCTGGCTCTACAGGTGGAAGAGCATATTGAGCAGGACATGCGCTCCCAGAACAGTTGGACCCCCCTGACAGATAACCCGGATGACCAGGCTACACTTGCCAAGAGAATTCAGCTGTGGTTTTGGGAGCTGTTACCGCTGGAGCCAATACTGTGAGTGTATTAACGTCTAATACAGGTTTCTGCTGTTCACATCAGGCATCACTGCACAGATGAGTGACTGGTAAAGCCTTTGAGGTAATTACTGATCAGTGACTGCGTCAGGTCCTGTACCGAATCGACGCCTACGATGCCCAGGTTGTCGGTAAGCGCCAGGATGCAGATGCCATGCACACCACCCCACAGTGCACGGGCCGCCTGTGTGACTTCCTGCTGCGGGCGATTTTTAGCCAGTGGTTCAAGACCTACCTCGACCATCGCAAACATCCGCGCGATCTTTTCCTGGTACCACGCAGGTACGACCCGGTCTTCGGAGAAGCGGTGTTCAAATACCATTGCCCAGCGGTGTGGATCGTCATTAGCAAAACGAATATAGATCTCGCCCAGTTGCAACAGGTAATCAACGGCATCGCCCGAGTTTGCCTGTGACTCGGTCATGCGTGCATGCAGGCGGTCGAGCGTGCGAGCGTTGATGTGCAGGATGAGGTCATCGAGGTTCTCGAAGACCAGGTACAGGGTTCCGACAGTGTAGCCAATTGCAGTCGCCACTTTACGTGCACTCAAGCCTTCATAGCCTTGTTCCACTACAATGTTTTCGGCAGCCGTTAGGGTCATCTCCCTGAGTTCTTCACGGCTGTGATCGCTGCGTCGTGCCATCGTCTGGACCTTTTATTTGCTGCCAACAGGGCAGGGAGGAAATAATATTGAACACTGTTCAGTCTTGTGCTACAGTTTAATTGAACACTGTTCATAGCGCAAGTCACCCACCCATCTCAACGCGTGGGTTTAATTGGAAAATATATTGAACAGTGTTTATTAAGGCTCTCCTGGCGACATTACAGCTTCCTGGGCCTATTTGCAGACATAAATTGAACGTTGTTCATTTATAAGGAGACAGACATGAACAGACAAACGGGTAGGAAAAATATCTGGCAGGGACTCATCTTGTTGACCGTGTCCCTTTTTGCCGGATTCACGCAGGCCGCCGGCCTGTTAACCCCCAGCGACGGCAGTCTGCCGTCGCTGGAAATCAGGGACCATCAAGTGGATGTACTTATTGAGGACGGTTACGCCATCACTACCGTCGAGCAGGTCTTCGTCAACCCCCATGACCGGGATATGGAGGCCCGGTATTCGTTTCCGGTACCTGCGCACGGTACGGTAGTAGAACTCACCGTGTGGATCGACGGCCATCCGGTCACCGGTGAGGTGCTGGAGCGAGGGAAGGCGCGCAAGCTCTACGAGGAGGAGAAAACGGCCGGGCGCGATGCCGGCATTACCGAGAAAGACAGTTACAAGACCTTCGAGACCCGGGTTTCTCCCGTGCGTGCCAGACAGGATACGCGGGTGCGGCTGGTGTACCTGCAGCCTGCTGAGGTGGATACCGGGATCGGACGTTATGTTTATCCATTGGAGGAGGGCGGCGTCGACGAGGCGAAGCTCGCCTTCTGGACTGCCAACGAACAGGTGACCGGGCAATTCAGTTTTGACCTGCGTATTAAATCGGCCTATCCGGTAGAAGCGGTGCGCTTGCCGAATCAACCACAGGCCATCATTCAGCCGCAGACCGATGGTGAATGGTCTGTGCACCTCGGGAATCGTACTTCAGCGACCAATGCTGTGGCATCACAGACGGCAGATGAAGAATTGCCAACCGGTACCCTGACATCGCCAGTTGCCAATACCCCTGTGTTCACACTGGATCAGGACCTGGTGGTCTACTGGCGCCACAAGGCCGGCCTTCCGGGCAGCGTGGATCTGGTTGCACACAAACCCGCAGGCAGTCATCGCGGTACGTTCATGATGGTGGTCACACCCGCTGATGACCTCAAGCCCATCCAGGAAGGCAAGGACTGGGTGTTCGTGGTGGATGTTTCCGGTTCCATGCAGGGCAAGTACGCAACCCTGGTTGACGGGGTGCAGCGTGCCTTGCAAAAGATGCGTAGCGAAGATCGCTTTCGCATTGTGCTCTTCAACAGCGGTTCCCGGGAGTTGACCTCGGGGTTTATCAATGCCACCCCGGAAATGGTGACGCATTACAGTCAGGCATTGTTGGGTATCACTCCCAGCAGTGGTACCAACCTGTATGCTGGTCTCGATCAAGGCCTCAAGTCTCTGCAGGCCGACCGGACCAGTGCCCTGGTGCTGGTTACCGACGGGGTGGCCAACGTGGGTGAGACCAGGCAGCGCCGGTTCATCGAGCTCATTAAAAAGAAGGATGTTCGTTTGTTCACTTTTGTGTTGGGCAACAGTGCCAACCGTCCGTTACTGGAGGCTCTCGCCAAGGCGTCGAACGGCTTTGCCGTGAACATCTCCAACAGTGACGACATCGTGGGCCAGCTGTTGGCAGCGACCTCCAAGGTGACGCATGAAGCCCTGCACGGTGTAAAGATCAAGATTGGCGGCGTCAAGATTGCGGATCTCACCCCCGGCAAGATCGGCAGTCTGTACCGTGGCCAGCAACTCGTGGTCTTCGGTCATTACTGGGGTGAGGGTATGGCAAGTGTCCGGCTCACCGGACGCATCTCGGGTGAGGACAAGACCTATCAGACCCGGTTTGCCTTCCCGGCCGTTGCCACCGAAAACCCGGAGATTGAACGCCTGTGGGCCTACGCTAGCGTCGAGGAAGCATTGCAGGAGATCAACGACTTCGGAGAAGATGCCGACCTGAAACAAGCCATCACCGATTTGGGCATCGAGTACGGCCTGGTGACCGATTACACGGCCATGGTGGTGGTGCGCGATGAGGTCTTCGATGCGCATGGCATCAAGCGCAGTAATCGCACGCGCCTTGCTACTGAAGAACTTGCCCGGCAGCAGCGTGCCCAGCGTCCGGCCGTGTCACGACGGGTCGACGCTCAGCAGCCCATGTACTCATCAAGCCGTGCCAGTCACAGTGGTGGTAGTGGTGCACTGGATGCATGGACTCTGCTGTTTCTGTTGCCACTTGTGTGGCTCACATGGCAGCGTCGGAATACGCGTGAGGACAGCTAGTGAACGCACCTTCCATGCATGGAGAACGCCATGGCGGCATCATGCTGCCATGGCGTACTCTTTTTCTGAGTGCGGGAGCCGTTGTCGCTTACCTGATACTCGGGGCGGCACCCGAGGCCTGGGTGTTCGACCGGGTGGCGATTGCTCAAGGTGAATGGTGGCGACTGATTGCCGGGCATTGGATGCATAGCGATTTGATGCATGCAGTCTGGGACATCGCGGCACTGCTGTTGCTTGGAACATTGTTCGAGGCACGACTGCAGTGGCGACTGCCATGGGCCTTGTTGGTTGCTACGGTTGGCGTCGATGCCTGGCTGTGGTGGGGTGATCCTGCACTACAGTATTACTGTGGGCTGTCCGGTATTCTTAACAGCTTGCTTATCGTGGGTCTCCTGCAGTTCTGGCGAGATTATCGGCATCCATTGATCTTGTTAACAGGTGTGGGTGCGGCGCTGAAGATTATTGTTGAGATCAATGCCGGCCAGGCGCTTCTGACCCAGACAGCGTGGCCCAGCGTGCCGACAGTGCATGCTGTGGGATTTCTGTGCGGTCTGGTATTTATATGGGGTATCTGGATGGTCGGAAACAACTTACGTAACCCATGCGCCCTCTAATAATTCATAAGTTTCCGTAATTGTATCCCGTTTGCTCAAAGTGCCTGATTTCATACTGAGACCATCGGATGCTGTATCCGCCAGGAAACAAACACCGTATTGTTATGGATATCTGAATACACGGCGTAACCAGACATTGCACTACGAGATATTAGTCGTTTTCGTAATAAGAATACCAATGGCACCCATGATGACTGTGCTTGCATGATTATTGTGCCAGCCACGGACTATCCAGTAACTTTCCGAGTGAGTCGTTGGGATGTTAGGCCCG
>CAMYIO010000100.1 GCA_947258515.1 uncultured Ectothiorhodospiraceae bacterium | reverse complement strand
TGGTTTTTAACTGATTGATTTGATTGGTGGGCGATACTGGGATTGAACCAGTGACCCCTGCCGTGTGAAGGCAGTGCTCTCCCGCTGAGCTAATCGCCCGTGAAATATTATGGCTCTAATGCTACGTAAGTCATGCGCGGTTGACAACTCATAGCGTATATCGACTACCTGCCGGCGGCTAACAACGTTGTTTACCGGCAGTATTTTCCAATCCATAAATGAGTCTGAAGAGAGGGTGAGAGAGTGTTTTATCAGCCGGTTTTCAGAGTCCGTCCATGAATGGTTTTAAAGAGTTTCCGGCGGGCCTTTTGTAGTTGGTCCGCCGCCTGATTGTCGCTGATCTGGTGAGCGAGTCTGTCGAGTATTTCAAAGCTGATGCCGGGTTTCAAATAATCTTTGGACTCGGGCAGTGATTTGAGCTTGTCGTAGGGCGTCATCATGTTCTCGTAGCGGTATATCTTGCGCTGTTTCCCTTTGTGGTCGGTGCGGGTCTCGGGGAAGAAGCAGGGGCGGTGGTAGTTGAGATAGGGGTTCAAATACTGCTGATTGAAGTCATTGATGAGCGGCGCCCAACGCTGCGGGATATGGCTATAACCGAACAGCTTTCGGACCACGGCACCGTTTTTGCTTTCTGCCAGGGCGTTGTCGTTCGAATGACGCGCGCGTGACTTGGTGAACTCGATCAGCAGTTTCTCCAGCAGGTCGGCAACCCGTTTGTTGATGTATTCCGAACCGTTGTCCGAGTGAAAGCCGAGCACCGTAAAGGGGAAGGTTTCCAGCAGCTGTTCCAGGGCTGGAATGAGGTAGCGCTCACTGATTTTTTCCACACTACAGACGACCTCGAACTGGGTGACTTCATCGACGGCGTTGATGTGGTAAACGCCTTTCTGTTTGTCTAAATCCCCTTGATGTACCGTATCAATGCGGATATAACCTGGCTTGCCATTAGGCTGCGGTTTGCGGCGTTCGCCGATCTTCGAGGGCCTGGGTCGGGTCTTTTCAAAGTGACGTCGCTGGCGAACATAGGCGGTGGATTTCCGCAGGTTGTAGAGGTGGCTGACGGAGATAGTGGCCAGTGTGGCATAGTCCGTCTCACCAAAGACTCCACAGGCCCGCTCACACAGCTTCTTGATGGCGGTTCCGCAGGGTGTGTCATGGCGCTCATCCATCGCCGCCAGCAGGCGGATATCCTGCTCGGTGTATTTTTGGGTAAAGCCTGACACGGTCCGCTGGCGGCGCTGCAGTCGGCCCGTCTTGCGGTACTGGGCAATCAGTCGGGTGAGCTGCTGGCGGGAATAGCCGCTGACCTTTATCAGGTAACGGATCACCACCCCTTTTCCCTGGCGGGAGCGTTTCAGGTACCGGAATTTGACCAGTTCTCCCTGAATCCAGCGGTAGCAGGCGTCCTTGTCGCTGATGACCGAAAAGGCCACCGCCTGGGTGCCTGACAGGAAATCTTCAAGTTGATCAATGGTCGTTAAGTCTTCGAGTTTCATGATGGTTTTCATCCCCCCATCATGAACGGGTCTCCTGCCGGCTTCAGACTCATTTCATGTTAGAAATACTACCCTCCCTTCAGACTCATTTCATATTGGACAAGGCTCCGGCTTGTACTTTTCTGTTGTTCCATCCATCATTGAACTAGAGTGATCGTCCTGTTTAATAAGCCTTTCAGAGTGCTGTCACAATTTACCACGGAAGGTGACAAGTCGGTGCTTGCGGACTATATCGACGTTCCGGGCGTGTATTGCGCCGGCCGTCTCGATTATGACAGCGAGGGCCTGCTGGTATTGACTGATGACGGTAAGTTGCAGCAGCGCATCGCAAACCCCGCCTTTGGAAAGACCAAGGGATACTGGGTGCAGGTTGAAGGGGAGCCGGGAGTGGCAGACCTGGAAAAATTGCGTGAGGGTGTCAGGCTCAAGGACGGGCTGACGCGTCCAGCCAGCGTTACGGCAATATCAGCTCCGGCGGTCTGGCCGCGTGTGCCGCCGATCCGTGAACGCAAGGCTGTTCCAACCAGCTGGTTAAAATTGGGGGTCTCCGAGGGACGCAACCGGCAGATAAGACGCATGACGGCGCATATCGGTTTCCCCACCCTGCGACTTATCCGTTACCGGGTGGGTGAATGGACCGTGGTGGGGTTACCGGTTGGTGGTTACAAGGTACTGTGGTAGTTCAAATAAAACACATTCAGAATGTACTATAACTACATATTATATAATCATATGATTGCGTATATTATCCTCCCGGACTTCTATGCTGAGTAAACGATAAAGAACAGTGACTCAACGCAGATAGCGCGACTGTGGTGAGGACTTTCTTGAAGAGTAAAGCTCGAACACAAACGGGTCTTATCATGACAAAACAGCAGGGCTTTACATTGATAGAAATGATGATCGTAATTGCGATTATTGGAGTGCTCACAGCCATTGCCATACCCGCCTACCAGGACTATACAATCCGTAAGAAAGTCTCAGAGGGGCTGGAACTGGCCCAGGTTGCAAAGATTGCGGTCTCCGGAACGTATAATTTAACGGGTAAATTTCCAGTCACCGAGCCGGCAAATGCCAGTTATGGATTACCCGCTGCAAGTAAACTCGAAGGGACCTATGTATCCAGTATTACAGCCGCTGCCGGAACGGGTGTTATCTCGGTAGAATATAAATTGATTTCTACGGGTAAGGTGAATAGTGGGGATACGATACTCCTTTCACCTGGTAGCGTTTTAAACGGTGTAATGCAATGGAATTGTAATGGTAATGATGTGCCGGCAAAGTATGTGCCGGCCAATTGCCGCTAGCATAGAAACCCAGAAATTACCCGGGATTGTCTAGTCAAAAGTCCGGGCAGAAAATGCCCGGGACGTTTACATTTTTTTACCCGCTCTCTGCTAGAATACCGCTCTTTCAGAAGCCGCTATATCATGACGATCTGGCCTGTTCCACGTTCCACATTAATAAGGAATCATTGAGATGCTTGATCTCAAGTTACTAAGGTATAGATGATCGATTATAACCTTGTAAATTATAGTAAAATAATGGCTAACACCTTGTCATAATATGCCTCTATGCAGCCGTCCATTTCATATCAGGGGTGTAACCATTATGCAGGAGAATAGTTGCGGCGGCGAACCGTTTGCCCTGCGTGTCATCGGTGACACCATGGCGCCCGAGTTCGTCGATGGCTGCATCATAATCATCGATCCGTCCGGAGTCGTGAAAGACGGCTCCTATGTACTTGCGCGGCATAATGACGAATACATTTTTCGGCAACTGGTGTTCGGTGAGGGTGTCTATTTCCTGCTGACGCTGGCGGAGGGGCACGAGGCCATCGAAATTCCCGACCTGGTGCCGGTGGAGGGCGTGATCATCCAGCAGGGTGCGCGGCGGCGAAAAGACCGGAAGCACTACACCTGACTTGCTGCCAACTGATTTCGCACCACTATCGCGGACGCGGTCCGCTCCTGCATGATTTTCTCACTATGTCTTGGGGGCTTCCTGGTCCGGACGCAGGCGTGTGGTAAAGAATTCATCCGCTTCCTCGACAGACACGACCTGCCCACCGGAATTAATCAGCTGCAATTCATAATCATTCCAGCCGCGCAAGCCGGTCTTCATGGAGCTGACCCGGGTGTATCCCATCTGCTGCATGCTATGGGCGGCCAGTATGCTGCGGTTCCCCGAACGGCAAACAATAACGATATCACGATCGCGCGCCTCGACCAGTTCCCTGACGGTTTCCTCGTAATCGTATTCACAGGCTGTCTCGAGGATGCCTCGAGGCACATGCAAGGAGTCTGCTATGTGCATGGAGGCAAACTCGCTTTCCTCGCGCACGTCGAGAATCATCGGTGCCGCGCCCTGTTCGATGCGTTCCTCCACATCCCAGGGAAAGACTTCCTGCACGGCATGCTGCAGATCTCTGACAAGTTCTGCAAACGTCTTCATGCAGTTGTCTCAGGTGACGCTGTTCTGGTCGGTTCCGCGGCTGGATGTGCGTAGCCCGTGCTCAACGGCAATAACCGCCGCTTCTACACGGGAATGTACCCCCAGCTTGCGAAGGATCGATTTTACATGCAGTTTAACGGTGCCGTCCGAGATGCCCAGATTGCGTGCAATGACCTTGTTGCTTTGTCCCTCTGCCAGCAGGGCGAGGATTTCATTCTCACGGGGCGTCAGCTTGGCGAAGGGACTTTCTTCGGCCGGTGCAATGCTGTCACCCTGAACGACGCGGGCAAGCACCGGCGCCAGGTCGGGTGCAACAACCGTTTTACCCGCAACAATGTCACGCAGCGCCAGTACCAGCTGGTCCGGTTCCATGTCCTTGAGCAGGTAACCCTGTGCACCACTGCGCAATGACTCCACCAGGTCGCGTTCATCACTGCTGGTGGTTAACATGGCTACCGGGTTGCTGAAGCCGTTTTTACGCAGCTGGCGCAGTACATCCATGCCATCCATTTCCGGCATGCGCATGTCCAGCAACACCACGTCCGGCTTCAGTTCTATCGCCAGGCGCAGACCTTCCTGACCGCTGCCGACGGCCGCGACGATGTTAATGTCCCGGCGGCTCAGCAGGCCTTCCAGTCCCTCGCGGAACAGGGTGTGATCATCGACTAGCAGGATATTCAGGCTCATGTTTGTTTATTCCCGATCTCGGGTTGCTTGAGTTCCAGTACGATTCGAGTTCCTTCACCAGGTTCACTCTCTACTCGCAGCTCGCCACCCAGTCGGGATGCCCGCTCACGCATGATCGTGAGGCCGATGTGCTCACCGGGTGAGCCATAGACCTGGTCGTTGATGCCAATACCGTCGTCTTCGATAAGTATATGGCATTTTCCCTGCAGACCGTCCTTCAACATGATGCGAACGGTCTTGGCCTCACTGTGTTTTCGAATATTCCAGAGTGCTTCCTGAATTATACGCAGGATCTGGGTTTCATTCTCCCTTGTCAACGATGTATTGCACCATTCTTTTTGCAGAAAGGTCTTGATGCCGGTTTCGCTGCGGAACTGACTGACGATTTTCTCAATGGCATCCAGCAGGTTCTGGTTATGGGTCGGGGCACGAAAGTTGGCAATCAGTTCACGTAACTCGGTATTGGCCTCGTCGAGGCTGTTTTCTATTTGCTCAAGTTTTTGCCAGGTGGTGGACTCATCTCCCTGGTGCAGGGTCTCGTCCAGGACCCTGACCTGGAAACGCAGGCTGGCAAGTGTCTGTGCCAGCGAGTCATGCAGTTCATGTGCAATCCGGGTGCGCTCGTCCTTGATAATGTGTTGTTGACTGAGCTCCTCGTTACGCGACTTCTCGATGGCGATGCTGAGATGATGGGCAATACTGGTCAGCAGTGGCTTGATGGTGTCTATCGATTCGATCAGCGAGCTGTCCAGAAACAGGTTTATAATGCCCGTGACCAGGCCACGGTAGCGCATCGGAACGGCAACCAGGCCGGTGTTCCTGTCTTCAAAGAAATGGCGGCCGGCGATCTTTTCACATTTTTCCAGGTCCTTTTCGACCCAGATTTTTCCCTCGGTGAATGCGCGTTCGTAGAGGCAACGGCGTACATCCTTGCGTTCAGGCAGTAGCAGTGACTCATCAATGCCACTGCTGGAAGACAGCTCCATCTGTCCGGTATTCTGCAGTACCCAGATTGCCGCGGCCTGTGATTTCGTAATGCGTTTCAGGGTATACATGAAACGGGTGAGCAGGTCATCCAGGCCATGTGCTGTGTTGATGCTGGAGACAACCTCGTAAAGAATCTGCAGCGACTTTCCCTCGAGGTCCTTGTCACTGAACCTTGCCATGTCGTGTCCTGCTGGTGGCTGCCGGGGCATTTCGGATTATGTTCGGTCTATGCCGGTGGTGAGAAGTTGGTGTCGTTGGGATTCATGAAAATAAATTGCCAGGTGTCCGGTTCCAGCTCGACATAGTCCAGGGTTGTGCCTTCCAGCAGTGGCTGGCTGGTTTCGGCGATCACGACATCAATGTCACCGGCCTTGACGTGTATATCACCCTCAAGCTCATTATCATCAAATCCCATCCCATAATGGATACTGCCATCAGGGTTGCGTTTGGCAGCGATGCGCATCGGCAAGCCGTTTATGTTGCCCTCGCTGGCAGAGCGATGAATCATGTCGGCGGCGGCGGGTGTAATGGTAATCATGGTAACTCCTTGAAAGATCAGCAGCTAGTATAGTGTGAGCGGGACTGTTTTGTCTCCGTTGTGGTGCCTTCTGACGAACTCCACGAATCGCTGAGCCCAGTGATGTTGCCGGGTGTCACGCATGTGGCTGTAGCAGGCCAGCAGGTTGTTGATCACAATGCCGTCATGCCGGCCATCGATACCGGTACCGCGCAGCACCTCGTAGGCATACGTCAGTGATTCAGCCATGTTCTCGAGACTCGAATAATGGAATTCATGTGCGGCAAATTCGCCCGGCGGCGCATCCGAAGGCCAGGGTGCATTTGCCGTTTCACGCAGGCGTACATAGCCGCGTCCCTGCGGCCGGGCATGCATGACCGTATCGGCGGGTATGACGCCGACCATATCGGATTGCCTGCCGTTCCAGGCGATACTGCGTGACAGGTACATTAACCCGCCGCATTCAGCATAGGCTGGCAGGCCGCCCCTGATAGCATTGCGGATATCGGCACGCAGCGCCGTGTTGCCTTCCAGTGTGTCGAGATGGCTTTCCGGGAAGCCGCCACCGATAAAAAGTCCATCGACCGCTGGCAATGATGAATCGGTGAGCGTATTAAAGGTCACCAGTTCCGCGCCTGCCTGTTCAAGTGCGGTAAGATCATCCGGGTAGTAAAAACCGAATGCCGCATCATGCGCGATACCAATTTTAACGGCTGGTCTGGTGATGCCGTGTACGGCCGGGGGCGGCCTGAAGTCCAGCTCATCATGGCCGGCTACGGACAGTAGCCGCTCGATATCGACCTGCTCCCTGATGCAGTCGCGGATCTGGATGATCTTTTTATCGGCGGTCGAGGCTTCGTTACTGGGAATCAGGCCAAGGTGGCGTTCATCAATTTGCAGTACCGGGTCGCGGTGCACGCCACCGATGACCGGCACGTCCGTATAATGCTCGATGACGGCACGCAGTTTGGCCTCATGCCGGCTGCCGCCCAGTTGATTCAGAATGACGCCGGCGATTTTTACGTCGGGGTCAAATCCCTGGTAGCCGAGTATCAGCGGTGCAATCCCGCGTGTCATGCCCCGGGCGTCGAGCACCAGGATGACCGGCGTGTGTGTCAGCGTTGCGAGTGCGGCATTGCTGTTGCTGCCATCCAGGTCGAGTCCGTCATACAGCCCCTTGTTGCCTTCGATCAGGCTGATGTCGGCAGTGCTTGAGTACTGGCCAACCACTGCCAGTATTTCCTCGTGTGACATGCAGTAGAAATCAAGGTTGTGGCACGGCCGGCCGGCCGCCTGGCCCAGCCACATGGGATCAATATAATCCGGGCCTTTCTTGAAGGGCTGGACCGCCAGGCCGCGTTCTGCCAGTGCAGCACACAGCCCCAGGGTCACGGTGGTTTTCCCGGAGGACTTGTGGGCTGCCGATATCAGCAGACGGGACATAGGAGACGGTCAGAGGGTGTCTGCAACCAGCAGCACCGCCCGGGCGGTGACTTGTCAGGCTTCCCTGGCCGTGTAATGGGGATCAACGGCCTCATCAGCGAGACTGACCGGCATGAAGCGCAGTACCCTGACACCGACAAACGTCGCGGCAAGTGCCAGTGCAACGCCACCGATGCCGAGGATGATCTCGGGCAGGCTCGGTGAATAGCTGCCGACGATGCCGTCAGCGAATGAACTCGCCACTTCCTTGCCGGGAAACATTTCCATTGGATAGGCCTGGCCACCAATGATGATGACATACATCTGTGCCAGACCGCCGATGATCACCAGCAGCGAGGCAATGCCTATCCAGCCACGGGATTTTCCGGTCGCGGGGTGATACAGCAGCAGCAGCGGCAGCAGGCTGCCAAGGCCGATTTGTACGATCCAGAACAAGCGGGTGTAGATCCCGCCATCCAGCAGGATGAATCGCTCTACCCCATGGGTTTCGGTGATGTACAGGTTGGTCAGGTGGTAGGCGAGTACGAAATACAGCACCGCGGCAATAAATACGCCCAGCAGATTCTTGAGACGAAACACGCGCGACCAGGAAACCGAAGATGGAACCGGTACCGGTGGTCAGGATGAGACGCCAGACAAAGGCACTGAACCCGGCCACCTTGGTGAACCTGTTCATCTTGCGTTCCATCATCATCCACAGGTAGACACCGACCACGGCCATGAAGCCGATATAGAGCATGATGTTCCACGCAAAGATGGACTTGAAGTTATAGTACGTCATGGCCACGATGAGGCGGTCAGGCCGGCCGAGATCGAGAACCAGTACCGCCAGGCCACCCACCAGCAGTGTAATGGCAAGCAGGCCGGAGAGGCGTGCCAGTGGTTTGTAGGCTGTCTTGTTAAACACCGAACTGATAGAGGCGACATTGAGTGCGCCGGACGCCGCCACGATCAGGAACACGGCAAACACATGGGGCGTGCCCCAGACAATCTGGTTGTTCATGCCGGTGACCCAGTGGCCATTATGTTCCATGTACCAGGCAGCGCCGAGCGCAGCCAGTACAAACAGGCCCATGAAAGCCAGTAGCATGTAGAACGGTTTGCCACCGTCGATTTCCCTGAATTCGATTTCTTTCATTAGATTCCCCGGTAACGCACGCCGGTATTGAGCTCCAGATCAGCACGAATCTGGCGGCTGCCGTATTGCTCCAGCTGTTGAGAGAGTTCACTGTCAGGGTCGTTCATGTCCCCGAAGGTCATGGCATTATGGTTTTCAGCTGTACACGCTTCAACACAGGCCGGTGTGATGCCTGTATCGACGCGGTGTACGCAGAAGGTGCAGGATTCCACCGTGCCCTTGCCACGCGGCGCATAAGGGACCTGGT
>CAMYIO010000099.1 GCA_947258515.1 uncultured Ectothiorhodospiraceae bacterium | reverse complement strand
GCCGTCTTCCTCATGGGGCCAACGGCGTCCGGCAAGACCACGCTGGCGATCGGGCTGGTGAGACGCTATCCCATGGAGATCATCAGTGTCGATTCGGCGCTGGTCTATCGAGGCATGGATATCGGTACTGCGAAGCCGGGGGCGGAACTGCTCGCCGTTGCAGCGCACCGTCTGATTGATATCCGTGATCCCGCGGACCCGTATTCGGCCGCCGAATTCAGGGAGGATGCGCTGCGTGCGATGGCGGAGATCACCGCCCGGGGTCGTATACCGTTACTGGTTGGCGGTACCTTCCTGTATTTTCGGGCTTTGCAATATGGCCTGTCTGACATGCCGGCCGCCGACCGTGAAGTCCGCGCCAGTCTGGAGGCGCAGGCACAGCGAGATGGCTGGGAGGTGCTGCATGCGCGACTCGCTGCCGTCGACCCGGAATCCGCAGCGAGGATAAAACCGACCGATCCGCAACGTATCCAGCGGGCACTGGAGGTCTACACGCTTAGCGGGCAGCCGCTGAGCACCTTTCATGCGCAGCAGCCGGCCGAGGAGCTACCTTACCGGTTGCTGAAGCTGGCGCTGATACCGGGGGACAGGGCATTGCTGCATGGCCGGATCGAGGCCCGATTCCGCCAGATGCTGGCGGAAGGGCTGGTGGAGGAAGTCAGAAAACTCTTCGATCGTGGTGATTTGAGCGCTGAACTTCCCGCCATGCGGGCGGTCGGTTACCGGCAGGTGTGGCGCTTCCTCAATGGTCAGCTGGCGTACGAGGCGATGGTTGAACAGGCGATTATCGCGACCCGCCAGTATGCCAAGCGTCAGTTGACCTGGTTGCGCGGTGAGCACGGTCTGGAATGTTTTAGCGCCGAGGACCCTGAAATTCTGGACCGGATCTCCCGGAAAATCGACAAATGGCTTGCGGAAAATGACCAGGACAATAAATTAAGTATGTGATTGTGCTAAAAATTTAGTATGATTCCGGCAGGACTGACGGGAGATGAGTTGAAACGGAATTCAAAGATCACCATATAATGAGGTACGCAACAAGAAAAAGGAGCAATGACATGAATAGAGGACAATCTTTGCAGGACCCATTTCTGAATGCCTTGCGCAAAGAGCGAGTCCCGGTTTCGATTTATCTGGTCAACGGTATCAAATTGCAGGGCCAGATCGAATCATTTGATCAATTTGTGGTGCTTTTAAAGAATGCTGTCAGTCAGATGGTCTATAAACATGCAATCTCCACCGTGGTACCGGCACGTAACGTGCGGATACCGGGAGCGGATGACAGCCAGGAACCGATTCAGCCAGGGAATGCCTGATTTGAATTGCCAGAGAACGGGGTGTCTGTTTGTTCGAGCGCCCTGAGAGTGGTGAACGGGCCGTACTGGTCCATGTCAATTTCCCCGATGGCGTCGGTCAGGAGGATCTGCAGGAATTCACCGAGTTGGTCGCTTCAGCCGGGGCAACAGCCGCTGCCACGGTGACCGGCATGCGTGCCGCACCGGATCCGCGACTGTTTATTGGCCGTGGCAAGGCGGAAGAGGTCCTTGCTGCTGTGCAGCAACAGCAGGCCGACCTGGTTATTTTTAACCATGCGCTCAGTCCAACCCAGGAAAGAAACCTTGAACGCCTGCTCTCCTGCCGCGTGCTGGCCCGCACCGGCCTTATCCTCGATATTTTTGCGCAGCGTGCCCGTACCTTCGAAGGCAAACTGCAGGTAGAGCTGGCGCAGCTGCGGCATTTGTCCACCCGCCTGATTCGTGGCTGGACCCACCTGGAGCGGCAAAAGGGCGGTATCGGCCTGCGTGGGCCGGGTGAAACCCAGCTGGAATCCGATCGGCGCCTGATCAATGCGCGTATCAAGATGATTAACCAGCGCCTTGACAAGGTAGAAAAGCAGCGTCACCAGGGCCGCCGTGCGCGACAACGCGCCGATGTACCCTCCGTCTCACTGGTGGGTTACACCAATGCCGGTAAATCCACCCTGTTCAATTCCCTGACGGGCGCGCACGCGTTCGTTGCCGATCAGCTGTTTGCCACGCTGGATCCGACCCTGCGCCGCGTCGACGTGACAGGCGTCGGGCCGCTGGTGCTGGCCGATACGGTGGGCTTTATCCGCCACCTGCCACACGACCTGGTGGCGGCCTTCCGCGCCACCCTGGAGGAGACGCGCACGGCTGACCTGCTGCTGCACGTGGTGGATGCCAATGATCCCGAAAAACATGCGCATATTGACCAGGTGAATGAAGTGTTGCTTGAAATTGGTGCCGCTGATGTCCCGCAGATCCGTGTCTATAACAAGATCGATCTCTCTGACAGCGAACCCCGTATTGAATACCTGGACGATGGACGGGTGGACCGGGTATGGGTCTCCGCATTGACCGGGGCCGGTCTGGATCTGCTGGCAGAAGCCCTGACGGCACATTTTCACGGTACCCAGGTGCATGGCTGGTTGCATTTATCACCGCAGGCAGGGGGGACCCGTTCCTCCCTGTATAATATCGGACAGGTCGTGTCGGAACACGTCGATGAGCAGGGCAGCTGGTGGCTTGAAATCTGTATGGCACAGCGAAATATTGACAAGATAATCCGTGAAGCCGAGGGTGGTTGCGATTTTCACAAGGCAGATTCCGTGGATTTTGTTGCGGGTACTGCCCAAGCTTCTTAAACTAACCCATTAACCAGGTCCATGCCGTTGCCGGTATGAGCCTTATTTTGGTCTGAATCGGAGTAATGTATGGCTTGGAATGAACCGGGCGGCGACAAAAAGGATCCGTGGGGCGGCGGTGGCAATGAGGGTCCGCCGGACCTCGATGAAATGGCGCGCAAGATGCGCGAGCGGATGAATAAATTCTTTGGCGGCAAGGGTGGCGGTAGTGCCGGAAAAGGTGGCAGCAGGCCGCTGGGCCTTGGACTGGTTGCGATCGTTGCCGTGCTTGCCTGGGTATTATCCGGGATTTACATCATCGAGCCGGCTGAACGCGGCGTGGTGTTGCGTCTCGGTAAGTTTCACACCATTACCGGACCGGGCCCGCACTGGATCATGCGCGGACTCGAGACAGTCGACAAGGTTGACGTCGATAACCTGCGTACCGTCAGTCACCGGGCCAAGATGCTGACCCGGGATGAAAACATCGTTCAGGTCGAGGTGGCCGTGCAATACCAGGTACGGGATGCCAGGGAATACCTGTTCCAGGTGCGTGATCCGGATTACACCCTGCAGGAAGCCGCGGAAAGTGCGCTGCGTGAAGTCATCGGCGGCATTTCCATGGACGAGTTTCTCAGTGGCGGACGAGGCGCGATCGTCAAGCAGACCAAGGAACTGACGCAGACCATCCTCGACAAGTACAAGGCCGGCCTGATCCTGACCAGTGTTAACCTGCAGGATCCACAGCCGCCGGAAGAAGTGCAGGGCGCCTTTGAGGATGCCATCAAGGCACAGGAAGATGAGGTACGCTACAAGAACCAGGCGCAGGCCTATGCGCTCGATATCCTGCCGAAGGCACGTGGTGACGCCGCGCGCCTGCGCGAGGCGGCCATTGGCTACCGTGAGAAGGTGGTAGCCAACGCGGAAGGTGAGGCGAGTCGCTTCACACAAACGCGTGCCGAGTATGAAAAGGCGCCGGAAATTACTCGCAAACGCATGTACCTCGAGACTATGGAATACGTGCTCGCCAATACCAGCAAGGTGCTAATGACGGTGAAAGACGGCAACAATCTGATGTATATCCCACTGGACAAGCTGATGGATAACAGGGGCAGGGCTACCGCTGCACCGGCTGAGGAGGTGCAGATCAATGCCACACCGACTTCGCCCGGTGAAGGATCGCGCGGACGCACATCCTCCCGCGATGGAGGTACCCGCTAATGATGAAAAATTTCCGGTTTGTACTGCTTGGTGCGGCGCTGCTGGTTGCCATGAGTTCGCTGTTTATTGTTGATGAGCGCCAACTCGCCATCAAGTTCCAGCTGGGTGAGATCGTAGAGTCCGATTACGAGCCGGGTCTGCATATCAAGGCCCCCTGGCCGATCAATAATGTCCGTAAATTCGACAAGCGTGTGCTGACACTGGACACGCGCCCGGAACGTTTCCTTACCGGCGAGAAAAAGAATGTTTCGGTCGACTTTTTCGTCAAGTGGCGCATCAAGGATCCGGCGAAATATTACACCTCTTTTATGGGTGATGAACGCCAGGCCGGCCTGCGTCTGTTGCAGATCGTGAATAACGGCCTGCAGCTTGAATTTGACCAGCGCACCATCAAGCAGGTGGTGTCAGATGATCGCTCGGTAATGATGACTGACCTGACGACCAAGGCCGGCCTTGAGGTGGCACCCTTCGGTATCGAGATCGTGGATGTCCGTATCAAGCAGATCGAGCTGCCGGATGAAGTCTTGAGCTCTGTCTACCAGCGTATGCGTGCAGAACGAGAGCGTATTGCCAAGGAACACCGTGCAGAGGGCCAGGAGGCCGCCAAGGGTATCCAGGCCATTGCCGACAGGGAGCGTACCGTCATTCTTGCCGAGGCGCGGCGTGATGCGGAAATCCTGCACGGTGAAGGTGATGCGCGTGCCACCGAGATTTATGCCAAGGCCTACGGGGAAAACCAGGAATACTACGAGTTTTACCGCAGCATGACGGCCTATCAGGAGGCGCTCGCAAATCCACAGGATGTGCTGGTGCTGGAACCTGATTCCGAGTTCTTCAAGTACTTCGGCGATTATTCAGTCAAGTGACGGCGGCCGGGTCACTGTGCCCAACAGCTGCAGTCCCCGGTCTGATAACCGGGTATATTTGTGAGTGATGGACGTTATCTGGACTGATCTGCTGGCCGCCATTGCATTAGTGCTGGTGATCGAGGGCATGGTGCCGTTCCTGAACCCGCAGTCGCTGCGCAAAATGCTGGAGACGGTGTCGCAGCTGGACGACAGAACACTGCGCATTGTCGGCCTGGTCAGCATGATTTTCGGTGTCGTGTTGCTGACCATAGTGAGATAGCCGGGTATGGTGTACGGCACGTCGCAGGAGCGCTTCGCAAGCGCGATTGCAGGTGCTGGAAAGATTCGCGGACGCGGTCTGCTACGACAGGAATAAAACGGTTGTACCAGCCGATAAAATGAAAAATTGACATGAGTAGCAAAGACCAGTGGCTGCTGCCGGAAGGCATTGACGAAGTCCTGCCCGGGCAGGCGCGGCGCATGGAGTGTGCACGGCGGGAATTGCTCGACCTGTTTTCGCGCTGGGGTTACGACCTCATCATGCCGCCGTTTATCGAATACCTGGAGTCCTTGCTGACCGGTACCGGCAATGACCTGGATTTGCAGACCTTCAAGGTGACCGATCAGCTGACCGGGCGCATGATGGGTGTGCGTGCTGACATGACACCGCAGGCAGCGCGCATCGATGCACACCCGCTGCAGCGCAGCGAGCCGACACGGTTGTGCTACCTGGGCACGGTATTGCACACGCGCGCCGACGGCTTCGGCGGTTCTCGCAGCCTGCTGCAGGTGGGTGCCGAGCTGTTCGGACACGCCGGTGTCGAGAGTGATGTCGAAATTATCAGCCTGCTGCTGGAGTTGCTGCAGCTGATGTCGATTCCAGAACTGCATATTGACCTCGGTCACGTGGGGATCTTTCGCGGGCTGGCCAGGGATGCAGACCTTTCGGAGCAGCAGGAAAACGAGCTGTTCGAGGCACTGCAACGCAAAGCCGTGCCTGAGATAGAAGAGATGCTCAATGGCCAGATCGCGGATGACGGACAACGTCGGCGTCTGGCGGCACTGGCGAGCCTCAACGGTGATCGCAGTGTACTCGAGCGCGCGCGTCAGCAACTGGCCGGCGCCAGTGAGCCGGTACTCGCCGCACTGGAAAACCTCGCTGCCATTGCCGCGCTGATTGAAAAGCGCGCCGGCAGTGAAACACTGTATTTTGACCTTGCTGAATTACGCGGTTACCGCTACCAGACCGGCCTGGTGTTTGCCGTATTCGTGCCCGGTAGTGGACGCGAGATCGCCCGTGGCGGCCGTTATGATGCGATCGGCAAGGTGTTTGGCGGCTCGCGGCCGGCAACCGGCTTCAGTACCGACCTGAGAGAGTTGATGCAGTTGAGTCAGCGTGCATTTGCTGACAGGCGCGGTGCGGTGTTTGCACCCGCCGGTGAGGATGCTGGCTTGCTGGCTGCGGTACAGGCCTTGCGACAGTCGGGTGAGCGGGTGGTTCGTCACTTGCCCGGACAGGTAGGTGATGCGGCCGCCATGAATTGTGACCGTCAGCTGGTCAACGAGAACGGTCAATGGGTGGTTAAACCAGTGTGATTGCTGCTGTATGTTTATTAAAGGCGAAGCCTTGTTTAATGCCGGGCATGACTGCAACCAAAGGCCTCTATACCGGTTCCAGAGTTTTACAGATAAGAGAGTATTCAAATGGGTAAAAACGTAGTTGTCATCGGTACCCAGTGGGGTGATGAAGGCAAGGGCAAGGTCGTTGATCTGCTGACAGACAGGGCATCCGCCGTGGTGCGCTTCCAGGGCGGCCATAACGCCGGTCATACGCTGGTGATAGACGGGCACACCACGGTATTACACCTGATTCCATCCGGTATCCTTCGTGAAAACGTCTTGTGCCTGATTGGCAACGGCGTGGTGTTGTCACCCTCGGCGCTGCTGGAAGAACTGGAGATGCTGGACAAGGCCGGTGTGCCGGCACGTGAGCGTTTGATGAAGACAAGGTATCGCGCCGCGGTTTGCGGCTCGGTGAACTGCTGGATCCGGCACATTTTACCGAGCGCTTGCGTGAAGTCATGGAGTATCACAACCATGCGCTGCAGCACTATTTCAAGGCCGATCCGGTGGACTACCAGCAGGTGCTCGACGAGGCGCTGGCGCAGGGTGAACAGATCGCCCCGATGGTGACCGATATCCCGGGTCTGCTGCACCGCATGCGCCGCGAGGGCAGAGACATCATGTTTGAAGGGGCGCAGGGCGCGTTACTGGATATCGATCACGGCACCTACCCCTTTGTGACCTCATCCAACACCACGGCCGGCGGTGCCGCCAGCGGCAGTGGTATCGGCCCGCGCCATATCGATTACGTGCTGGGAATCGTCAAGGCCTACACCACCCGCGTTGGCGCCGGACCATTCCCGACCGAGCTGTTCGATGCGGTCGGCGAGCACCTCGGCGAGAAGGGCCACGAGTTCGGTGCCACCACCGGCCGGCAACGCCGCTGTGGCTGGCTGGACACGGTCGCTCTGAGGCGCTCACTGGATATCAACAGCGTCACCGGCATGTGTATTACCAAGCTCGATGTGCTCGATGGACTCGACACCCTCAAGATCGCCGTCAGTTACAACCTCAATGGTCAGCGTGTCGACACGCCGCCGGCCGGGGCCGACCTGATCGAGCAGTGTGAGCCGGAATACATTGAAATGCCGGGCTGGTCGGAATCAACCTTCGGCATAAAAAGTTTCGAGGAACTGCCGGCGGCGGCGAAGGCTTACCTCGGCAAGGTCGAGGAACTCTGTGAAACACCCATCGCCATCGTCTCAACCGGGCCGGACCGTGCCGAGACCGTCATCCTCAAGCATCCGTTCGAATAACCGGGGTCGCCAGCTTCGGCTAACGGCTGTTAGACGCGGCGATTTATTGCAAGGTTGTCTCTGCGTTTCAAGTCGCAGGATACCGGGCGACCGGTCTTCTGCTGTACGATCACGGCGCGATCCTTGACGCTGTCCCCCGTGACGATGTCACACACCCGCAAGGCTACCAGGTCACAGCTGTGCTGCTTGCTGTCGATGGCCAAATCAAACACTGCCAGGTCGCGTGGCTTAACTGGATCTGGAGCCGGATACGTATAGCCCAAATCTCTTTGGGTTTCAGCGGGGGGGCTTTTGACCGCTCAGCTTTCGCTGATGGCGAGAAACATCGAGGGGCATCGGCAAGTAGGAGAAAATCAGACATAGTGGCCTCTGTTTTTTACTCGCTGTGATGTGAACCTGTAAGGTCCTAAATGGCTCGACAACGGAAGTACAGTGATTCCTAACATTAGCGGCTGGTGTAATTCCGAATCCGACCCAAAGCCGTCATTTATAGGAGTCTAATATAACGTCTGGGAATGGTGAAAGGTGACATTCACATTTAATGAATATCAAGCGACATGCTCTGAGATAATCTGTCGCATCTTCTCTTCCGATGGCACGTGACCTGATTCGATTATCTTGCCGTCGAGGACTAACGCCGGAGTAAACATCACCCCCAGCTGGGCGAACTCTGCGGGGTTAGTCAGGTGTTCTATTTCAGCATCTATCTCCATCTCGGTGCACACTTTGCGTACAACGGCTTCAGTGGCCTGACATTTGGCGCATCCTGGTCCTGCAATTAGGATTTTCATGTATTTATCCTTCACAAAATAAAGTTGCCGTATAACCAGCCCATCAGCGTCCCAAGTACGACTAGGGTTGGCACATATACTAACGCCTTTTTGATACCAAAAACCCGGGCAATTGCAAGCCAGTTTGGCAGGCTAAGGCCAGGGCCCGTTAGCAGAAGTGCCAGGGCCGGGCCTCGGCCCATCCCTTTTTGCATTAGTGTGTGGACGAAGGGTGCCTCTGTCATGGTGGCAAAATAACTAAAGGCCCCCAAGATCGTTGCAAGGAAGGTGGCTACGATTCCGTTGCCCCCCAGCCAACTCCTGATCCACTCTTCAGGTAGAAGGAAACCAATGATGCCGACGATAAAAACACCGATCAGTAAAAGCGGCATTATCAGGCGTACGAACCACCAGGTTTCTTCCAGCCAGCGTCGTATTTCTTCTCGGCTATAGGCTCGCCACGCATAGAAGCCGGTAACCAGCGTTAATGCTCCCCAGACCAGTATCTTTTGCCAGTAGGGGCCAGAAGTGACCAGATAGTTGGGCGCCAAAAGGGTGATGACAAGAAGGACTATAAGCCCGACGGAGCGTTTGTCGATAATACTCCCTGCTTCCAGCGGGTTTGCGACCGGAATCGCTTCAGCACGATCTTCCGTTCTGAATGCGAGGGTCATCACCCATCCCACCGCAAAAGCCATCAGAAGCGCAGCGACAATACGCGCGACCACCATTTCGGTCCCGAGAATCATCCCGGTATAGGTAAGCGCTAACACGTTGGCTGCCGGAGCGACCCACAGGACTATAAATGCCGCTCCGATTCCTGCGCCAGCATAATAGAGACCGCTGGCAACTGGAATTACGGTGCATGAGCAGGCAGCAATGAGGAAGCTGGAACCGCTTGCCAGTGAAAAAGAACGCAGCTTACTGACTTTTTCACCAAGAAGGGCGAGTACTGCTTCTCGGCGGATAAATGTGACCATGGCACCGGCCAGGAAAAAGGCGGGTACAAGACAGGTCAGCACATGGGTCGCTATATAACCTTTGAGGGCCAGAAGTCCGGCGCTAATAATGTCAGCTAACATCATCTTCTCAATATTTTCTCATTGCTCTGATAAGTAGTTTTCACGAACCAGCACAGAGGTGAAAGCAGTTTGCTCCTGATGATCCACTACATCTTACACATTGCATGTTGATCGTATCGGACTTGGCAAGATCAACTGTGTATGGCTTGCTAATATACGGGGTTTAATCCTGCCCCTTGGTTTCCTGATAGAGCAGGGTAACAACGTTACTCTGAATGCCCCCGTAATAAATATTCACGATCTTGTAATCTGCACTCCGGTGGGTTGAATGATGCATACCACCGAACGCGACACCCTGCCATGTGCTACTTGATTCAACTGTCCCATATTCGTGGGATACAAATGGAAAGCCAATAATGGCCGTTGAGGTTTGCCCTACCTCTACAGATAGATTGTTGACCTGCCTGATATCTTTTGATGCACAACCGGCTAATGCTGTTACTACGGCTATTAGCCATCCCAGCGCAACCAGCTTTTCCAGTACGGTTTTTTCTTCTTCCATGGGCTGAACCTTACACCATAATCAGACATCAGGCCTTCCGTCTAGCCAGCCCTACAAGACCTAACAGGCGTGATTTCTCTATGGCTTTCTCCGTTCATATGCTTATTACTTAAAATCCGAGCTTATTGGCTCGTCGTTCGTTGGTTTGAAAAACGTCAAAGCCTGGTGTCGCCAGCCACATTTGGGTCGGCATTGATATTTCAAAGTAATACACATTGCCGGTTTCTGCTTTCAATAGCATACTGCTGTCGGTAGAAGATATTGTGATGCTCTTGGCAGGCACATTGGTTGCTAGGTGCCCACCGGGTCCGATCCTGCCTATCTGGTGTCCGTCCACATAGACGGGAGCAGCGATGGCCGATCCGAAGGCTGAATTTCCCCTGATAAAATGAATAAACGCGGTATTTGAACCGTAAGATTCAATATCTGGGTATTGGTGGAATTGCTTCGTACTTGCGCAGCCCGCGAGGATTGCAACAAAAAACAGTAGTGACAGATGTTTCTTCATGGCTCCATAAATTCATTCTGATTATCCCAGCCTGATTAATTCTTGTTGCTGGTCGTCGGAGACTAATTCAATAGAGGGGTTGGGTGTTGATATGGGTCAAAGGACTGACACTTGTAGGACTAATCCTACCTGCACAGTCGGCAACGTCCTACACACACGACACCCAGGTTATTGAATACTGTCCCTGCACCTGAGCACCGAGGCCACAAGGCCGGGAACTGTCAGCGATCTGGCTATGCCGGGAGAAGGTGCACCTGATTTTATGATGCTATACCGGTACCGTCTGCGAATGTGTGCCAGATGTGTACCAGATGTTGTGGCGATTTACGGAAATTCAGAAGTGTCGTAAGTCGTTGTTTTAATGGTGCCGAGGAGAGGACTTGAACCTCCACGGGGTTACCCCCACTAGCACCTGAAGCTAGCGTGTCTACCAATTTCACCACCTCGGCGTGGCTCCCGGAACGGCAGATAGCTGTTTCGAGAGCCGCGAACTCTACCGCCTGATTTATGACTTGTCAATTTACCCCGGCTGACCGCACACTAGCGGGTCTTACTTTAAGCCAATCAACAAGCTGAGACAGATTCAGCGGCGTTTAACAGACCCGCTAACCAAACATTATGCAAAGAAAAAAGAAAAGGACGAGCAAAACAGCGCAGCGCAGTGACCCACACGCCAGCCGTGAGGCCTCGCGCTACGAACAGCCCATTGCCAGCCGCGAGCTGATACTTGAGGTCATCACCGAGGCTGACCATCCCGTTAACCGTGCCGATCTCGAGGCACTGCTGGGCATCGTTGATGAGGATGCAGTCGAGGCGCTGCGACGACGCCTCAATGCCATGCTCCGGGATGGCCAGCTGGTCCGTAACCGGCGCGGCTGCTATGCACGGGCTGACCAGTTTGACCTGGTGCCGGGCAGGGTCATCGCGCACAAGGACGGTTTCGGCTTCCTGGTAACCGATGACGAGGGCGATGACGTCTACCTGTCGGCACGCCAGATGCGCGCAGTGTTCCATGGTGACCGGGTACTGGCGCGCATTACCGGGCTGGACCGGCGCGGACGACGTGAGGGCGATGTCGTCGAAATACTGAAACGCAATACACACCATGTGGTGGGGCGATTCTACAATGAGAAGGGCGTGACGTTCGTATCACCCGACAACAAGCGCCTGCCAATGGAAATCGCGGTACCGGCGGATGAAGTCAACGGCGCGCAACATGGCCAGATCGTGTCGGTGGAAATCATCGAGCAGCCCAGCAAGCGCTCACCACCGGTTGGACGTGTGGTCGAGGTGCTTGGCGACCACATGGCGCCCGGCATGGAAATCGATATTGCCATTCGCAGCCACGATGTCCCGCAGGCCTGGCCGCCGGCGGTTGAAGCGGAGATAGCCGGCCTGGACGAACAGGTGCCGGCAAAGGCCAAGCGCGGTCGCGAGGACCTGCGCGAGCTGCCGCTGGTGACCATCGATGGTGCCGATGCGCGGGACTTTGATGATGCCGTGTACTGCGAGGCCACGCCGAAGGGCTGGCGCCTGCTGGTGGCCATTGCCGATGTCTCGCACTATGTCAGCCCGGGCATGGCGCTTGATCAGGAAGCCTACAAGCGCGGCAACTCGGTGTATTTCCCGGAGCGGGTGATTCCCATGTTGCCGGAAGTGCTGTCCAACGGATTGTGCTCCCTGAATCCCGAAGTCGATCGCCTGTGCATGGCATGCGAAATAATCATCAACACAGACGGCAAGCTGGTGCGGTCGAAGTTTATCGATGGCGTGATGCGTTCGCACGCCCGGCTGACCTATAGCGAAGTCGCCGCTATCCTGGTGGACCGGGATGAAACGGCGCGCCGGCAGCGCGCGCCCCTGGTGCCGCACCTCGAAGAGTTGTACCGACTGTACAAGGCACTGCGCAAGGCGCGCAGCAAGCGCGGGGCGATCGATTTCGAAACCACGGAAACACGTATCGTGTTCGGCGAGAACCGCAAGATTGAACAGATCGTACCGCTGGAACGCAATGAGGCGCACAAGATCATCGAGGAATGCATGATTGCCGCCAATGTGGCGGCCGCCAGACTACTGGAGCGGCATAAAATGCCGACCCTGTATCGCGTGCACGCACGGCCGGCCGGAGAGAAGGTCGCTGACCTGCAGGAGTTCCTGAACGAACTCGGGCTGGGGTTGCGCGGCGGCAGCAGTCCGACTGCGAAAGACTACTCTGTGGTACTGGAAATGGCCCGTGACCGGCCGGACGAGCATTTAATCAACACCGTACTGCTGCGTTCCATGCCACGCGCACAATACAGTCCCGACAATATCGGGCACTTCGGGCTGGCCCACGACCACTACACGCATTTCACTTCCCCCATCCGGCGCTACCCGGACCTGCTGGTGCACCGTGCGCTGCGTCATGTGACAAGCGGAGGGAAGCCGCAGGATTTTGCCAGTACCCTTACCGATATTGCCGAATATGGCGATCATTGCTCGATGACGGAGCGGCGCGCAGACGATGCCACACGGGATGCGATCGACTGGCTGAAGTGTGAATATATGCTGGACAAGGTCGGCGAGGTCTACCGGGGCATTATAAGCAGTGTCACTTCCTTCGGCATTTTTGTAGAATTGCAGGAGATTTACGTGGAGGGTCTGGTCCACGTGACCGCGCTGGGTAACGATTATTACCACTTCGATCCGACAAAGCACTGGCTGATCGGCGAGCGCAGCAACCGGATCTTCCGCCTGGGTGATCAGCTGGATGTGAAGGTGGTACAGGTCAACCTGGATGAGCGCAAAATAGATTTTGAACTGAGCCGGAAGGATTCGGTCTTAACGAAACGCAAACAGAAGGGGCGGCGCAAGCAGTCCTCGAGGAGAAAAAGCAGATGAGTATGGGAAGAGTGATATTGCCGGTAATCGTTGTCGCCACACTGGCAGGCTGTGCGGCGGATGATCCGAATAAACGCACCAAGAGCGGTGCCGCGATCGGTGCGGTAGTGGGCGCGGTGCTCGGTCATCAAATGAATGACGACACGGGCAAATTTGTCGGTGCGGCCGTCGGTGCCCTCGCCGGCGCCGGTGTCGGCGGCTACATGGACAACCAGCAACGCGAATTCGAAGCGGCACTCGCCGAAGAGACGCGCCTGCACCAGATCGAAATTCAGCGCATGGAAGACGATCTCATCAAGATCAACCTCTCCAATGAAGTGTCCTTCGATTTTGACAGCGCCACGCTCAAGCCGTCCTTCCTGCCGTCCCTGGACAAGGTGGCGCAGGTGCTCAACCGCTACCAGACCAGCATTGTGCACGTAATCGGCCATACCGACAGCACCGGTTCGGAAGAATACAACCAGCGGTTGTCGGAACGCCGCGCATTGAGTGTCAGCTCCTATTTTCAAAGTCAGGGTGTTCTGGCCAGTCGCCTGCGTACGGAAGGGCGTGGTGAAAGCGAGCCACGTGATACCAATGCCACCGAGGCCGGGCGCCAGCTCAACCGCCGGGTGGAACTGATCATCAAGCCGATCGTGGAAGGGCAGGAGTCCAACGCCTACCAGACACCCTGACAGGTGTGATCGCCAGCTGAACGCCGCGCATGGCGCAGACCGAAACAGTCTATGGCCTGCATGCGGTCACAAGCGTGCTTGCCAATGACGCGGTTCATGTCAGCACCATTGCTGTGCTGGACAGTCGCGACGATGAGCGCCTGGGACAAATAGTGGCGGCGGCTGATGCCGCGGGTGTACAGATACAGCGCCTGCCCCGCAAGGCGCTCGACGCGATGCTGCCGGGTGGCGCCCGGCATCAGGGTGTCATTGCGACCCTGCAGAGGGCCACGCAACCGCATGAGCGTGACCTGCCGGCATTTCTCCAGGCGATCGATGGCCCCGCGTTTCTGCTGGTGCTGGACGGTATCCAGGATCCCCATAATTTTGGTGCCTGCCTGCGCAGTGCCGATGCTGCCGGGGTACATGCCGTCATCGTGCCACGAGATCGTGCCGTCGGGATCACCCCCGTAGTGCGCAAGGTCGCCAGCGGCGCCGTGGATTCTGTCCCGGTTTTTACCGTCACCAACCTGGCACGTGTGCTGCGTCAGTTGCGCGCAGCGGGCATCTGGGTCTATGGCGCCAGTGACAGCGCCGCACAGGATTTCTATGCCACTGACCTGCAAGGCCCGCTGGCGCTGGTGCTGGGTGCCGAGGGCAAGGGGCTGCGGCGGCTGACCCGGGAGCACTGCGATGCCCTGCTGGCAATTCCCATGGCCGGGCAGGTCACGAGTCTGAATGTCTCTGTCGCCGCCGGGATCATGCTCTACGAGGCGCGCCGTCAGCGGCTGGTGCGGCCCGGTCCACCCGGGACACCTTAACTATCTGGATAGTATAAATATTGGCTTTTCCCCATATCGAGTGGGTAAATTACCGGCCAAGAGCTGCATCTGGATGACAGATCACGATGAAACACCGCTGGTCGAATGAATTCGACCCTACAGGTTTGATTGAGTAGGGCCGAATTCATTCGGCCAACAACCTTGCCAGCAGAAGGCATGCGGCGCGTCTAAATTGATTACGTTGCCCACTCAATCAGGGGAAGATCCTGAATATTAAGCTTCCAGCAGGCTGTGGCAGCCGATTTCCACCTGCAGTCCACCGGGCAATTGCATCCACCCACCGCCTCACGTAAAATGCGCGCTCTTTTAAGCAGTTAATTAAAAAATCAGTTAACTCCTTGCCTGCTGCATTGACAGCAGGCTGCCAAACCACAAGGGGTCTTTATGAGACATTACGAAATCGTGTTTCTGGTCCACCCTGGCCAGAGTGAGCAGGTACCCGCCATGATCGATCGCTATCGCAATACGATCGAGTCCAGCGGTGGTGCGATCCATCGCCTGGAAGACTGGGGCCGTCGCCAGCTGGCCTATCCGATTCAAAAACTGCACAAGGCGCACTATGTGCTGATGAATATCGAGTGCGGTACTGCGGCCCTGGAAGAACTGACAAGTGCCTTCCGTTTCAACGATGCTGTTATAAGAAATATGGTCATCAGCCGCAAGGAGGCCATTACCGAGGATTCCCTGCTGATAAAGAAGGCCGAGGAGAAGCGGGAACGCGAGACGCCGGAAGGGGTTGCAGCAACGAGCGTTGCCGAACCCGAAGCTGCAAAACCGGCGCCGGCGGCTGCTGAAGAGACTGCGGAGCAGGAATCAGCTGCTACTCCGGAATAACATACGATTCAAGTAATCCAAGGAATATACTCATGGCAAGATATTTTCGTCGACGCAAATTCTGCCGTTTTACCGCTGAAGGCACCAAAGAGATCGATTACAAGGACCTTGGCGTGCTGAAACAATACGTTACCGAGACGGGCAAGATTGTACCCAGCCGGATTACCGGTACCAAGGCCAGGTACCAGCGTCAGCTGTCGACTGCGATCAAGCGCGCACGTTATTTATCGCTGTTGCCATACTGCGACCGACACTGATCCGCTTCGCCGCCGCCGTTTGCCAATGAAGAGCTTCGTTACATGGCTGACTGCCCGTCAATATCGCATGGTCATGCTGGCGGCGGTGGC
>CAMYIO010000098.1 GCA_947258515.1 uncultured Ectothiorhodospiraceae bacterium | reverse complement strand
ACGTGCCGCCATCGACCTGGTGCAGGGCACCCACCTGGTCCTTGACGGCCGCCTTGAAAAGGGCTGCTATTACCTGGAGGCGCCACAGGACAGGCGTGCGATCTTTCTGCTGCCCTGGGGAGATCAATGCCTGCTGGGCACCACCGAGAACCTGTATAGCGGTAACCCGATGGATGTCACCCCGCTGCCGCAGGAAGTCGATTACCTGCTTGAAACCATGCAGCATTATTTTACAAACAGGACGCAACACGTTGCAGACATGTTCGCCGGGGTGCGTGTATTGCCTGCTGCAGACGGCGCCGTATTCAAACGCACGCGCGAGACACGACTCCCGGTCGATGACCGCACGCAACCCAGGGTGCTGTCGATCGCCGGTGGCAAACTGACCGGCTACCGTGCGACAGCACAAAAGGTCATGAAACGCCTGCGGCGGACCTTGCCCGCCCGCAAACCACGGGCGGACACCTCAACAGTTGCACTGAAGCCTGTCAGCTGATGCCTGACCTGATACTGGCCATTGACCAGGGTACGCACTCAACCCGTGCGATAGTCTTCGATTCGCACGGCCATGCTGTCTGCAGCGCACAGCAGTCAGTCGCACTGCAACGTCATAGTCGCAACAAGATTGAACAATCGCCCGTGGAAATCCTGCAGTCCATGCAGAACGTCATCAACAGCGTCCTCGACAATCCGGCCATCGACGGGCAGCGGATCAGCTGTGCGGGGCTGGCGACGCAACGCTCCAGTGTCGTGGCCTGGGACCGCCACAGCGGACTGCCTCTGAGTCCGGTCATCAGCTGGCAGGACCGTCGCTGCGCCGACCGGTTGCAGCGCCTGGAGAAGGAATCGCGTGGCATTCATCAGCTCACAGGCCTGCAGCTGTCGCCACATTACGGTGCCTCGAAGCTGCAGTGGCTGCTGCAGCATAATGCCGCCGTCACTGCGGCCCGCGACGCTGACAGACTGGTGATGGGGCCACTGGCCAGTTACCTGTTGCACCACCTGACTGATAATGTTGCCGAGCTGGTTGATGATGCCAATGCCTCGCGCACACTGCTGTGGAGCCTGGAACAGCGGGACTGGGACAGCACCTTGCTCGGGTATTTCGACATACCGTCACGGGTATTACCGCAATGCCGGCCCATCTGTTCCAACTACGGTGCCGTCCGCGGCAGTGCAATAGCCGTCATGGCAGTAAACGGCGACCAGACCGCGGCCCTCTACGCTCACGGCATTCCATCCGGCAACACCGTGACCGTTAACATCGGGACCGGTGCCTTTGTACTGCTACCGACAGCTGATCCCGCTTCACGACCCGACGGCCTGCTGGCAGGCATTTCACACAGCACCGAACAGTCCGGCAGTTACTACATAGAAGGCACTGTCAATGCGGCAGGCGCGGCCCTTGAATGGGCTGCCAACGCGTTCGCCCTGAATGACTACGAGCAGCAGTTAGCCGGCTGGCTGCAGGCGACCACGGCACCGACACTGTTTATCAACACACTCGGTGGACTGGGTTCTCCCTGGTGGCAAGAGGGTCCGGCAGCCCGTTTTCTCGATGCCGGGGTATCAGGTCCGGAGGCACTGGTTGCCGTGATCGAGAGCATCCTCTTCCTGCTGCAGGCAAATATCGTGTTGCTGCGAACCGTCAATCCTGCCGTCGATAAAATCCAGATCAGTGGCGGACTTTCCAGGCTCGATGGTCTCTGCCAGAAGCTTGCCAACCTTTCGGACCTTGCCGTCTATCGCCCTGTGCAGGTAGAAGCTACCGCCCGCGGCATCGCCTGGCAGGCCGCGGGTGGACCGGCGGATTGGCCACCCACGGAGGAGGGCTCAACCTTTACACCCACTGTGGATTGCGGACTGAATGATCGCTACAACCGCTTCGTGGAGATATTGAATAAATTGTAGGAGCGGCGTCCTCGCCGCGATACGGTGCATAAAAAACAATCGCGGCGAGGACGCCGCTCCTACACAATCGTGCCATTTGGCAACCGCGACCACAAACAGGGTTTACAACGGATTCGTCAGGCGGGCGTCACAAACAGCCAGAAGAATCCGGCGTTATAAAAGATGTGCAGCAGGATCGGTGCTGGCAGATGTCCTGTACGGTCCTTGAAAAAACCGAACAGCAGGGAAGGGATGAACACCAGCACCGCCCACAGCGGACTGTGCGTCAGAAAGTGCATTGCCGTGAACACGACACTTGTCAAAATATTGGCCACTGACAGCGGTCCGAGCGAGCGCTGACTGATGTATTCATGCACCAGCTCCTGCAGCAGACCACGGAAAATAATCTCCTCGATCACCGGATAAAACACCACCGGCAGCAGGAACTGCCAGGGCTCAAGCAGTGGCCAGCCCCATTGAATAAGCGGTTGTTGAATACTATAGAGTGCCAGCCAGAAGATCAGGCCGCACATCAATGCTGCATGGAACAGCAAATCCTTCCAGAAAGGACGGGGCCCGGCCGGTGCCTTGTTCAATGTGCCTGATTGCTTTTCAACTGCTCGATCATTGCGGGTTCAAGGTCCATGCCCACTGGCCAGTTCGGATTTATAGAGATGCCTATGCCACTGCCGGTTCTCTCCAGCACCCATTTGAATTCAGCCAGCAGACCGCCATCGTATCCCGGAAAATCCTGCACGAATTCCTTGGAACGATCCGGGCTGGTAAAAAGAATCAGCACATCGATTTCATCTTCAGTTTTCAGCGTCAGGGGTACCGCCTTGTCGCTGCTGGTAAAGCCTTCAATCCCGATCGAGTCCTTCACGGGCATGAACACCTGGGTGTCCATGAGGTATTTCATAAAGTCATCACTCGTCATTTGACCTTCCTGGGCGGCCAGCAGATTCTCCTCGAGTTCATTACGTGCTTCAAAAGTGTCATGCATATCAGGTACCGATAAAAAGAGGCCCCGCAATGCGGGGCCTGTGTATCCGATGAGTCAAGCGGCGTCAGTCATTGCCACCCAGTGCGCCCAGCAGGTGCAAGAGGCTGAGAAACAGGTTATAGATTGAGATGTACAACGTCACCGTGGCCATGATGTAGTTGGTTTCACCACCGTGGATAATCTCGCTGGTCTGGTAAAGGATCAACCCGGACATCAGCAGAATGAACATGGCAGAAACGGCAAGCGACAGACCCGGCATGCTGAAGAACATACTGGCGATGCCGGCCAGGAAGGCCACCAGGATACCCACCATCAGGAAACCGCCAAGGAAACTGAAGTTCTTGCGGGTGGTCAGCGCATAGCCGGACAGCCCGAGAAAGATGACACCGGTGCCACCCATGGCGGTCATAACAATCTGGCCACCATTCGGAATCGTCAGGTACATACTGATAATGGGACCCAGTGTCAGCCCCATGAAACCTGTCAGTGCAAATACAGAGACCAGGCCCCAGGCACTGTTACGCAGCTTCGTTGTCAGGAACAGCAGGCCAAAGTAGCCAACCAGTGTGATGACAATGCCCATCGGCGGCATCTTGGTGATGACGGCAATGCCGGCACAGGCGGCACTGAACAGCAGCGTCATTGACAGCAGCGTGTAGGTATTGCGCAGAACCTTGTTGGTGGCCAGTGCCGATTGTTGCGAAACTGTAGCGGTCTTTTCCATCATACTCATCGTCAGTATTCCTCATGTTGACTGAAAAATGTTGAACCGGTGATTAAGACATCCTCGCCACCGATTCGTTCCTCCAAGGATAACACCCCGGACGCAAACAGCAACTTGAATAACCTTGGCAATTTATGGTTTTTCTCTGGCCAAGCATTGCAGGATTCCGGTATCCTGTCGCCGCGACGGAGAGGTGGCTGAGCGGTCGAAAGCGGCGGTCTTGAAAACCGTTGAGGGGCAACCCTCCCAGGGTTCGAATCCCTGCCTCTCCGCCATTTAACCCTTTATTTATAGCATTTTACTAGCTTCATACGATTTCCCGTCAAACTACGATTTATCAATTCTGTACATTTTCCGTACACTTTCATATAATCGCGTACAACAAAGCACAATTGTGCACTTCAAATGAAACGGCCCCGTAAGGTGCGGTAACACCTATCTGCCCCAGCCATTGGCGGATCTTCACCAGCTTGTCTTTTCGGCAACGATTGGCGAGAAACCCGTAATGGCGAATACGCATCAGGCCTTTGGGCAGTACGTGCAGCAGAAACCGGCGGATTAATTCTTCGCCCGGCAACTGCAGGGTCTTCCAGCGATTATTATCCTGGTAGTCCTTGTAGCTCACCTCGACTTCACCCTCGCAGATCGCCCCGATACGGGCATCGCTGATGGCGGACCGATGACTGTAACGGGACAGATACTCCACCACGGTCTCGGCATTTCGGAGCCAGGGCTTGGTGTAGACCACCCAATCGATCCCCATCAGGCGGTCGAGCACGGTGTCCACCTCACCGGGACGGCTGATACGCTCCAGCTCACCCTGTTGGTAGGCCTTGCGCAGTTCACTGACCATCCGCCCACGAAAATGGCGGGACAGCGCGCGGTCAGGAAACAGGTAGCTGCTGCGCGCCGCGTGCCACTGACCCGCTTCATCCAGGGCACCGCCCGGTATCAGGCAGTGCAGATGCACATGGCGCCACAGTTGCTGGCCCCAGGTATGGAGTACCGCTGTCACGCCCAGTTGCCCGCCGAGCCGCTTGGGATCTGCACCGAAGGCCTTGAGCGTGGCCCAGACTGCCTTGAACAGCAGGCGGTAGATCACCTCAGGGTGCAACTGTACCCAGGGATTGAGATCGTGCGGTAGGGTGAACACCAGGTGGTAGTAAGTCACCGGCAGCACCGATTGACACTGCTTGTTGCACCAGGCCTCTGTCGCCCGCCATTGGCACTTGGGACAGTGCCGGTCACGGCAGGCGTGATACCAGGGCTGCTCGTAGTCACAGTGATCACAGTGCAACTGCACGCCGCCCAATGCCTCGGTCCGACAGGCGCCGATGTGGGCGCACACATCGCTCTGGCGGGGACTCAGAGCATGGCTCTCACAGTAACCGGGCAGGAACTGATGCATGACGCTCTGCAGATCATTTTTTCCATTCATGATCCACCTCCAGGTCTGCAATCAGGTCCGTGCCGCTATCACCGCCCTGGTAGTTCGGTAACCAGTGAACGTAACGCAACGTGGTGCGAATATCCTTATGCCCCATCTGATGTTGCAGCTGGGTGATCGGCATCCCCGCTACCAGTTGATGGGTGGCATAGGCGTGGCGAAGGCTGTGAATGCCGCCCACCTTGTCCACGCCCGCTTTGCACTTCGATGCCGTGAAACACTTCTGGGCGCTGCTTACCGCTAGCGCCGTGGTCGGATCGCGACCAGGAAACAACCATTCATAAGGACGAAACAGCTGCCAGTAGCGGCGCAGTTGCAGTAGCAACGTTTCCGGGATCTCGACCATACGGTCTTTGGCGCCCTTGCCTTGATCGATGCGTAATAACTGTCGCTCGCCATCGATATCCCGCACCTTCAGATTCAGCAGTTCGCTGACCCGTAGACCACAGCCGTAACAGACCGCGAGCAATATCCAGTGTTTGCGGTTGATACAGGCCTCAAGGATTGCGGCGACCTCCTTGCGCGACAGTAACTCCGGGATCCGCTGCGACCGCTTCGGTACCTGGATCTTCGCCTCGAATTCCCGCTGCAGCACCTCCTGGTATAGAAACCGGATGCCGTTTAGCGACAACCGGCAACTGGCGGGCGAGAGATGCCGTTCTTTGACGAGATAAAGAAAATAATCCTGGATCTCGCCGGTGTTCAACTGCTCTGGCGAACGGCGATAATACTTCGCCAGATCTGTGACAGCGTAAAGATAACTCTCATGGGTTCGGGCTGCGAAACCCCAAACCAGCATTGCATCGATCATCGCTTGACGTAGTTTAGTCATCACACTTCTCCTCTGTAATGGAACAAACAGACCCCGAGGGGTATAGAGAAGTGTGGTGCGGAATTACGGCAAAGGGCGGGGAAGAGGCTGAGGGACTTGAGAGGTTTTAAGCTGCCGCGAAGCGGCTAAGTTCAACACCTAGATAGAATCAGGTTGTACTTCTTAGTTCGCGCCTAAACTTGCCGTTCGGAGCGAAAATATTCTCATATCCCATCATTGTTGCGGACGGTGGAAACCGTCCAAGAGAAGACCTACCAGAATAGAAAAAAGGCGACTCGAAGGTCACCTTGAGGAATGTAAATCTGTTGTGCTGCTCTCTTGCGTATTGCCATCCATACAAGACCCAGCAGCCCATTACAGGGATTTATTGGCTATCAGACTTTCCGTTGGGTCATCAACTGCTCAGCTATTCAGTCTGCACAGCCAGCATGTAATATCTGCCAGTACAAGCTTGACCTTCTTACCCTTATTAAAAAGACTTTATGAGATTTATTCGGTTTTTTATGAATCTGAGGCTAATTTGCCATTCAGCAGGAAATCAGTAAGTTTCGTTGGCATATTTCTGCTGTTAGAGATGAAATCGCGTACATCTTCCTCTGCAGAAACTAGACCCAATTTGAACTCCATCTCGTAAATTTCATTATCATGTTCCCATGAAATATCTTTACCATGATCCCACGACATATCTTCTGCCTGTAGCCGTTCATTTAAACGCACCTTAACTAGTTCTGCATTTTCACCAGATAAGATTTCATTCAATATATCTTTTGATTGTTGTAAGACATCTTTTCTTGAAGTTATGTAATTTGAAAAATAGTTGGTCAAAAATGAGTACAAATAACCACCTGTAAAAGGCCCGTTAATACGCTCAAGATATTGGTCCAATTCGCCTGATTCGTTCATTACATCATTTGCCTTCTTTATTTGACGATGTAAGGCGGCTCCTATTGTGTCAGCAATTTCATCCAGCTTCTTCTGTCTTCGGGATTTAAAACCGAACATTTACAATACCTCCTTCATGCTGATGAGAGATCTATAGAAATAAATACGCATTCCTGGCCTTTAAATAAAATAATTACCAGACTGACATGATTCATGTTGCTGGCTTGTAATCTGAGCCTACATCTTTTGAAAAGCGGGTTGTTGATGTGGGTCAAGGGGGTGACATAGGAACTTGAAATATTTATCTCCCACTATAAGCATTGTCTAGCAGACGCCACTAGTAGTCCATCAATCTGTTAATTTAGGATAAAGACGCTTCAGCTTGATGCGCGCGTCCTCGGTAGTAAAGCGCCAGTCTGCAGGCCACGTCTTCTGGTTACGATCCTCCACCCAGGCTGCTATTTCTATTGTTACTGTCTGCATATCAGGTAATCGTCTCGCCAGGCATTGCCGCCCCAACACACTGAATTCACATTCAGCCATGTTTAGCCAGCTGCCATGCTTGGGGGTGTAAACGAACTCCAGTTTATCCAGCAAGGCTCTCGCCATTTTTGGCGGGAATGCTTTATACAATGATGCGCCTGTATGGGTATTGAGATTATCCATCACCAGTGTGATGCGCTCAGCATCCGGATAGTCTTCCTGCACCAGGCGGCGTACTCCTTCAGCCCATTCACAGGCCGCGTGATTATCTGCCACCTGAATACGGCGCCAATTATCAAAGGGTGCATAAAATAACACCAGATGTGCAACGCCATTGCGTTCATACTCCACATCGTAACGTTCGCTCTGCCCCGGTTCCGCGGTAATCGGCGGCCGGACTTCCTTGATACACTGCACACTGGTTTCGTCCATACATACCACTGGGTTCAGGGGATCTTGAGGCCTTTTATAGACCTCAAGTACGGCCTCCATCTGACACACGAAGTGGGCGTTGCCCTGTGCCGGTATGCACCACATCCGCTTCTGCCAGGGTTTTATGGTGTTTTTTTAAAACCTGACGGACACATTCATGAGAGATTGACTCCACCACCTCCAGCGTAATCAGCTGGTCCGCCAACAGTTGAAGCGTCCAGCGCGACCGACCCGGAGGCGCGTCGCTACAGGCCAGACTCACCAATCTGGCTTCGCCATCACCGTCCAGTGTCCGTGAACGCTCCCGACTGCGTTTGCGTCTCTCCAGCGCCGAGTGCAAACCTTCTGTCACACAGCGCTCACGTATCTGTTCTACTGTTCGCCTGGAAAAACCAACCTGTTCGGCGGCTTCCCAATCGATTAAGCCGGGGCCATGCTCCCCTTCATCCACCAAGAGCAACACCTGGGCATGCCGCCGTCGGTAGGCCGCTTCGCGCCCCCGATTCACCAGTCCTTCAAGCTGGTCACGTTCTTCAAGCGTCAAACGAACCACATAGCGCTTTTGCATTTTTAAGCTCCTCAACAGGTTAATCTCGCCTATTGAGAAACTAGTTTAACATCCTAATTTATCTTATTGAAGGACTACTAGGTAGGAATCGGTAACACCAAGGCGCAGTCAGCAATGGCTGCGCTTTTTTTGTACCCGGAA
>CAMYIO010000097.1 GCA_947258515.1 uncultured Ectothiorhodospiraceae bacterium | reverse complement strand
TGCCTTCCGCGAGGCCTGCTGGAACATGGGTGCGACCCGCTGGCAGACCATCCGCCGCGTGGTGCTGCCGAACGCGGTCTCCGGTATTCTGACCGGTGTCATCCTCGAGGTCTCGCGCACCTCCGGCGAGACGGCACCCATCATGTTTACCGGCGCCGTATTTTTCACCCCGTTTCTGCCACAGAGCGTCTTTGACCAGACCATGGCCATGTCACTGCACCTGTTCGTGGTATCGACGCAGGTCCCCGGCGTTCCAGAGGACCTTCCCTACGGCGTGGCACTGGTACTTATCGCCATGGTGCTGATAATGAACAGTGTCTCCATCGCCTTCCGCATGTACCTGCGAGGAAAAAAGAAATGGTAGCCGCCGTACAGAATGCAGCAAGTGCGCCTGCAGGCGTAGCAGATGACGCACCCGTAAAACTGGAAGTGCGTGACCTGACTATCCGTTACGGGAATGACGCCGCGCTCAGCAACGTCAGCCTGGCGATACGCGAACATGAGATCTTCGGCATCATTGGTCCGGCCAACGCCGGCAAGACCTCGTTCCTGAAGACACTGAACCGCATGGACATGTTTAATTCCAATATGCATGTCGACGGTGAAATCCTGTTCAACGGTCTGGATGTCCGCCGCCTGAAAAACGTCTACGCCCTGCGTTCACGCATCGGTGTGGTGTTCCCCCTGCCAGTCGGCCTGCCGATGACGATTTATGACAACGTGGCCCTCTCGCCGCGCCTGTCGGGCATGAAAAACAAGGCCGATCTCGACATCATCGTCGAGCGCTGCCTGACCCGCGCCGCACTCTGGGACGAGGTCAAGGACCGGCTGACATCCCTCGGCAGTCTGCTTTCCGGTGGCCAGCAACAGCGTCTGACCATTGCGCGCGCGCTCTCCCAGCAGCCGGAAGTGCTGATGCTCGACGAATTCTCCATCGCCGTCGATCCGGTAACGACCATGCGCATCGAGGATGTTCTCAAGGAACTAAAACAGGAAATGACCATTATCCTGGTTACCAACCTGGTACAGCAGGCGCGGCGTCTCGCCAGCCGCACCGCGTTTTTCCTGAATGGCGAATGTGTCGAGATCGGAGAGACCGAGGACCTGTTTACCGGTGAGGTCAAGGATCCCCGTACCCGCGATTACGTCGAAGGACGATTTGGATAAATGATGAATACAAGCAGCCAGGCGGTCATTGATAATCCCGCGGAATATGCCATCCATACCGAGAAACTGAATCTCTGGTACGGAACGTTTCAGGCCCTGTTCGATATCGACCTCGACATCAAGCAAGGCATCATCACGTCCCTGATCGGACCGTCCGGCTGCGGCAAGTCAACCTTCCTGCGCAGCATCAACCGCATCAACGAGCGGCTTGGCTATGTTCGTATCGATGGCAGTATCAACGTCTATGGTAACAACATCTATGACCCGGCCGTGGAACTCGTGCAGGTCAGAAAACAGATCGGCATGGTCTTCCAGCGCCCGAATCCGCTGCCGATTTCCATCCGCGACAACGTGCTGTTTGGCTACAATCTGCACACCGGGGGCAAAAAACGCGCCTCGCGCAGTGAGCAGGATGATATCGCCGAGAGCGCCTTGCGCCAGGTACTGTTATGGGACAAGGTCAAGGACCGGCTCGACAGCAAGGCCACCGAACTTTCGCTGGAAGAACAGCAAAAGCTGTGCATTGCCCGACTGCTGCCTGTCAAGCCCGGTCTGCTGCTGATGGATGAGCCCTGCTCCGCCCTTGATCCCAAGGGGACCGAGGCCGTCGAAGAACTGATCTGGGAACTGCGCGGCCAGTACACCATCCTCATCGTGACCCACAACATGGCCCAGGCACGGCGTGCCAGTGAAGAGTGTATCTTCATGCTGATGGGCAAAGTGGTGGAACATACCGCAACCGAAGACATGTTCGTCACGCCGGCAAAAAAGGAGACTGCCGACTATATCGAAGGGCGCTACGGATAACGGTCAGACTCCTGCATGTCAACGGCAATGTCCGCTATAGGGCATGTATTACCCGCACTGCCGTGTTTCCTGTAGTGATATAGAATGACAACTATCTTTATCGTTGATGATGATCCTGCGATCCGCGAGATGCTGCGCATGGCCCTTGCCAGGGATGGTTTCGAGACCCTGGAAGCCGGCAATGCACTGGACGCAAGGCAGGTACTGGGCCGGGAGCATCCCGACCTGATTCTGCTGGACTGGATGATGCCCGGACAATCGGGATTCGAGTTCGCCCGTGCACTGCAGCGGAACCCCAGCGCGTGATCAGGAGGAAGACATGATTGCCGCACTTGAGGCCGCTGCCGATGATTATATTTCCAAGCCCTTTTCTGTGAATGAATTGCTGGCCCGGATCAAGGCCATACTGCGCCGCACTACAGCACACGACGATACGGAACTGCTGGATGTCGACGGCCTGTTGCTTGACCCGGGGACCTGTCGGGTCAGCGCCGCTGAAACACCCGTGGAGCTGTCACCCCTGGAATACCGCTTGCTGCATTTTTTCATGCGGCACCAGGAACGTGTCTACAGTCGTCAACAGCTGATGGAGCAGGTCTGGGACACGGCCTTCGTGGAAGAGCGCACTGTTGATGTGCATATCCGCCGCCTGCGCAAGCTACTCGAACCTTCCGGCCATGACCGTCTTATTCAGACCGTTCGTAGTGCCGGTTACCGCTTTTCCACGCACGAATAAGGGCGGGATTGTTCACCTGCGCAACCGCGGTGAGCATGGTGCCAGCCGGCTGATTGCCATCCAGTGTGTCACGTTACACACTGCAGCCCCCTTGGATAGTATGATGATCGACATGCCCAACCACTGGCGTGAAGAACTTCGACTGTTCCTCGGGACGGTACTCATCGCTGTCCTGGCGGGTGTGCTAACCGGAAAATTGTTGCCGTGCCTGTTACTCGGTCTGCTGATGTATCTCGGCTGGCATTTATACCAGCTGGCGCGACTCACTCACCTGCTCGGGCAAGACAGACTGGAGATGCCACAGTCACAGGGTCTATGGAAGGGTATCGTCCTCGAGATTCAGAGGCTGCAAGCCAGTTACGACAGGCGCAATCGCGAGCTCTCCAATCAAGTTGAACGTTTTCGGGACACGGTCAACTCACTGCCAGACGCCGTGGTCATTCTGGACCCAACCGGCCTGATCGACTGGTCGAACCCCGCCGCCACCGGCCTGCTGGGTATCAGCTGGCCGGAAGCACAGGGCCGGTTACTGACGGCCCTCGCGCCGGACCCGTTACTCGGTGACTATCTGGCAGGCGCGGATTTCTCCACGCCAGTAATCATTACCTCTCCGTCAAACCGGGCGAAGATCCTGTCGATTTATGTTGCCCCGCTGAGACATGAAGCCAACCGGCTGTTGCTCGTGGCGCGAGACATCACCCGCCAGTATTACCTCGATGCGGCCCGGCGTGATTTCGTAGCCAATGTGTCGCATGAACTGCGCACGCCCCTGACCGTTATATCCGGACTTGCCGAGCAGCTGAACACGGATCAGCCCGATCTGGCCACACTGCCGCGCTCAACAGAGCTGATGCATCAACAGGCACGCCGAATGAACGAACTGGTGTCCGATCTGCTGACATTGTCACGGCTGGAAATGCAGCCGCAATCCGCAACTGACGAGCATGTTCCGGTAGCGGAGTTGCTCACGACGATTGTCGAGGAAGCACGTACCCTGAGCGGTACGGCACAGCATGTACTGCAACTGGATATCCGTTCACCAGCCGGGTTGCGCGGCAATGCAAAGGAACTTCATACCGCCTTTTCAAACCTGGTGACCAATGCCATCAGGCACACACCGGACCAGGCAGAAGTCAGAATCCTCTGGCAGGTGGACCATGCAGGCGCCCATCTCAGTGTCACGGATACCGGCAGAGGCATAGCCGCCCGCCACATACCGCGTCTGACCGAACGCCTGTATCGTGTCGATGCCAGTCATTCACGCGACACGGGAGGCACGGGCCTCGGGCTGGCTATCGTCAAACACGCCCTCGAGCGCCACGAGGCGGAACTGGAGATTATCAGCAAGGTGGGCGGCGGCAGTACCTTTAGCTGCCATTTTCCTCCAGAGCGCGTCGTGTCATGATAAGTAACTGCCGCTGGCGATCGCGGATGCGATCCGCTCCTACAGGTGCGTCTGATTCGGTCCTTGTGTGCTGGCGGACGCTGCGGACAACGCTGGCAACGCCAGCCACTCAAATTGTTGCCGGCAGTTTCCTGAGCACCTGCCTTAAACTGTCATTACTGACCCGCTTCAGCGCTTTCTTCAGGGACACCCACTCGCGATCCCGATCAATTTCCGGCCAGCGCCTGTAGATCCTGGTGACACGCATCGGATAGACCTTTACGGTACAGGTCTTGCCCAGTTTCCTGTGTCGATAGATACCCAGCAGCTTGCCGTGCACACCGCCCTTGACCCCCGCCTCTTCCAGCGCCTCCTTGGCGGCCGAGCTGCGCGCGTTGTAGTCGCGCTCAATGATTCCCTTGGGAATTATCCAGTTACGTTCCTTACGTGAGGTAATCAGAAGGATCTCAAGATTCCCCCTGCGTACACGGTAGGGAATAACTCCGGACTGTCGACAAAAGTAACCGGGTTTTACGGCCATAGGTAGCGTCTCTTGCTGCAGGTTAATCGTACACGACACGACAGGATTTCGAACAGCCGCGAGTGTAACAATCCATGGCACCCAATTACCACTTCCGCCGACAACCTTTTCAGTACAAAATCCCGCATGCATAAATCATGCTGACCATCTGCTACACTGCAAGCATTGTTCATTTAATCAAGATGCAGCCACAGCGGCGAAGCGGTTCATTCCAGCATGACAAAACAATCACTCTGGCAAAATATTCGCGGTTATTTTCAGCCACAGCAAGAAACCGTTATTCCGGATCACTCCCAGAGGCTGAGACTCTCGGGCAAGGAACTGCGCATCCCTCTCAGCGGTTACCAGCAATACCGGATCGAGATGGGTAAGCAGACCCTGATGCTCTCTCCTGACCCCGGCATTACTGCCAGCGGCAATCAGTCACCCTGCGATTTCATACTGTTCGACCCGGAGCGCTACAGTAGCGGCGTCAGCCACTTTCTGAGACTGTCTCCCGGAAGTACGCTTGCAATAGACCGCAAGATTGCTGGTCAGGAAGCCGTATTCAGTTCACCACGTGATGCCTTCCGGCGTCAGTTTTCCGTTACCCACAACGGTGACAGCCTGGTTTTCAAGGACCCGATATCGGAACTCGGCACCTATCTCTCGCTGGCCGGCGACACACAGGACATTCCCGCCATTACGCACCGGCGCAGGGCCGCGCTGAAGCGAGTACTGGAAATCTTCGGCGGCCCCCTTGAGCCCTTGTCTGCGCCGGAGGCCAGCGCAACACTGAAACAGGTCAATGACCTCCTCAGGAACGAGGCAGGCCATTGCCGCGATAGCCTGGGCAACCCCGGTGGCGTCCTTGAATTGCCGGATAATATCACGCCAATACTCGTCGGCGACCTGCATGCCCGGGTGGATAATCTGCTGACCATCCTCAGTGAAAATGCTGTCCTTGACAGCCTGGAGAACGGCAGCGCCGCACTGGTGATCCTCGGTGATGCCGTGCATTCCGAGGAACCGGGCAGACTCGATGAAATGGACAGCTCGCTGTTAATGATGGACCTGATTTTCAAATTAAAACTGCGGTTTCCCGAGCGGGTCTTCTTTATCGTTGGCAACCACGACAGTTTTCTTCATGAGTTAATGAAGCAAGGCGTACCCCAGGGCCTGCTTTGGGAAAAGCACGTGATCGCCTCACGTGGCGAAGCCTACAAGATGGAACTGGAACTCTTTTATCAACAATCGCCGTTAGTGGTTCTCTCAAAAGATTTTATAGCCTGCCATGCGGGGCCTGCGCGCAAAAAGATTTTCCCGACATTGTCCATGACATAACCTGGAGCAGGATCAGGACACCAGGCTTTCCCGCAGGCTATACCCGTAACGATGTTCGCCAGTTTCGCAAGGGTCTGGAAATCGGTAGTGACACCCCGTTCATCGTTGGCCACTACCCCCGCTCCAGGGAGGGGACAATGTGGCTGAATGTCGGTCAGGTTAACCAGCATCACGTCCTCATCAGCTCACGGACGGACCGTGTCGCGATATTCATTTGTATTGACGGCAAGATGGTGCCGCAAATCTACCCCGTTGAAGCACTGACCGCGTGGCTGAATGAACAGGCTGCTGTGACAGCAGCCTGAAACAGATAATGGCAGATTCAGTATCAAATCAAATCGAGTACCCGCTATTGTATTTAATGGCCACGGAATCCACGGAAGAACACGGAAATATGACTTCTAAGGCTTTTATTTTTCGTGTTTTCCGTGGATTCCGTGGCAAAATGTTCAAATAAATGCCTTTCGCCTCTTTGTTTCTGTGGTGAGCTGAATAGTTACGTAAAGTACTTGTTTTTTCGTGTTCTTGCGTGGATTCCGTGGCCATTATCTCTGTCTTTCTCAGGTTGAAGGATTACGGGGAATCTTCTGCATCGATAATCGTCCGCGGTATGCCCTCAAAGTCGGTGCGCACAATGACGTGCATACCGCAATGGTGAAAGTGTCGCGCCAGTAACTGATAAACTTCACATTGTTGCTCGATGTCGGCTTTTGTGAATATCCGGTCAACCGGGTGACTCTGAACCGCAGCGCGAGCCTTGCGTATGGTGTAGATACGATCCGCTGGCGAGAGCTGAAAATCGAAGACAAAGCGCGTCTTCCAGTCGGTCTGAAAAAACCAGAGCTTTCCCGGCGGGATATGTATCCGGGCGTAGTCCAGCGGGGTCGGCGCATCCAGCCAGGCCCGGTCAAACACGGTATGACTGTCACGAAACCCTTTGAAGGGTATTCTGAAGTGCACTTCCCGCGGTCTGAATGCCAGGATCCGGCTGCGCCACCAGTGATCCTGCGCAAGATCGATACAGCCCTCTTCCGGCCAGCCACCCAGCTTCTGAATCAGGCTGGACTTGCCGCTGCCGGGCGGTCCGGTGACGATAACCTGGCGAAAGCGCACACCGCGTGGATAGGCCACACCCTTGATCCAGTCAAGGGCGTCAATTTCGACGCTATTCAATGAACACGCAAAGGTTAACCAAACATGCCCTTCAGGGTGAAGAAGAACACTGCTGCCAGTCCGGCGCCAATCGGTAATGTTACAAGCCAGGAGACCACAATATTGCCAATGACACGCAGATCGATTGCCCCGACACCGCGTGCAAGACCGACACCGATTACGGCACCCACGGCGATATGGGTGGTGGAAACCGGCAAACCGGTACGCGATGCCAGTACCACGGTTGCGGCTGCCGCCAGCGTGGCGCAGTAACCGCGGCTCGGTGTGAGCTGGGTAATGCCGCTGCCGATGGTCTTCATCACCCGGTAGCCCATGGTTGCCAGGCCGGTGACGATACCGACACCACCCAGCACCAGTATCCACAGGGGCAAGGCCGCCTTTTGCGCGACTTCACCGCCCGATTGCACAATGCTGACGACAGCGGCAAGCGGGCCAATACCGTTGGCAACATCGTTCGACCCGTGTGCGAAGGCCATGGCACAGGCGGTAAAGACCATCATCGGGGTGAACACCTTCTCCACGCTGGCAAAGTGGAAGTCACGATCAGCACTCGGATCGACCTTAACCCGGTTTATCAACATCCAGCCGATGCCCGCCAGGACCAGCCCGAAAATCACCGCCACCCCAAAGCTCATACCGACAGACAACTCGAGCTTCAGGTGTTTCAGGCCCTTGAACAGGGTCACGAGGGAGATAATAAAACCGAGCAGAAAGACGTAGGCGGGTCCCCAGCGTTTTGCACTCTGGAACGGGTTCTCCGTGTTCAGGATCAGTCGACGGATGCTCATCATCAGCACGAAGGCGATGGTCCCGCCCAGTACCGGTGATACCACCCAGCTGGCCGCAATCTGGCCAACCTTGCCCCATTGCACGGCATCGACCCCGATACCCACCACGGCGAAGCCGATGACGGCACCGACAATGGAATGCGTCGTCGAGACAGGCCACCCCTTGGATGAGGCGATCATTAACCAGATGGCGGCCGCCAGCAGGGCGGCGAGCATACCGTATACCAGGATCTCCGGTTGATTGACGATGGAGGAAGGGTCAATGATGCCTTTGCGGATCGTCGCGGTCACATTGCCGCCGGCAATAAACGCACCGGCAAATTCGAAGATAGCGGCAATGATGATGGCCTGTTTGACCGTGATGGCCCCCGAACCCACAGACGTTCCCATGGCGTTGGCCACATCATTGGCACCAATACCCCAGGTCATGTACAGCCCGAAGACAACGGCCATGGCCATAAAGATGAAACCGTATGTTGCGATTATTTCCATTGGACTATTCCCGGATCAGTTTCTGTTAAGGACAAATCACTGTAGCGGAGACCTTTTCTGGCACCGGCCAGCTTCATTCTGGTACTTTTAAGCGATTACCTGGCAATCAGCAACCGCAGCCGGTCGCCGACCTTCTCGGCATAATCCGCCAGGTCCCCGACCCACTCGATAAGCTGATACCACATCATGACGGAGACCGGCTTCATCTCGTCTTCATGCTCAAACAGGTGACGGGCCAGTTCAATACCGAGTTCATCCGTGTCATCTTCAATCAGGTTCAGCTTTTCGACCATTTCCTCGACCTGGGTCGCCTCGCGGCCGCGAAACCCCATGGCCACCAGTTCGTCCAGTTCCTCGATAATTTTTGCCGACTGTTCACAGGCATCAACACTGCGCCGTGCAAGCGCCAGCATCGGCTCCTTCATGAAAGCCGGTATTTCCATGCGACGCTCGAACAGCATGCCGGCTATATCCTGGGCCGTATCAGCGATTGAATCCTGCATTTGCAGGACTTCCAGCAGATCACGCCGGTCCACGGGCATGAACAGGCTTTTTGGCAGGGCGCCGCGCAGGTCATTCTTGATTTTGTCAGCCTCGGCTTCCCGCTCGAAAATCTTGTTTTTGAGGGTTACCACAGCCTCCTGGTCGCCGGCTGCCAGGGCATCAAACAAAGGCGGGATTTCCCGGGCGCATTCAAGCACGATGCGCATGTGGACCTGCAAGGCCTTGAAGGGTGACTTGCCAAACAGGTTAGCAAATGGATTTGTCGTTGACATGGGTATTATCTCCTTGTGGCCTTGGCTGCAAAGTGGTTACAGGCCGTCTCCCAGAAACGGATACTAGTCTCTGGATCGCCGGCGATTTTTGACATAGATCAAGTCGGGACGTGAAAAGCATGTCCATGGATAAACTTTTTTGTCTGCACGAGACATCCCATGAGGCAGTCCGCTTTCACCCCCTGGCGCACGTCAGCAAGCTGCAACTGGCAAACTGTAATGACAATACCACGACATCACCGCGGAAACGATTATCATATAACTTATAGCATTGCCTCGAGCCGGTCACAGAAGGTACTGATCACCTTGATGCGCGAGAAGCGCTTGTCGTTACCCTCTACCAGCACCCAGGGCGCGGTATGCGTGCTGGTGTGTTCGACGATATCATTCACAGCCGATTCGTAGTCATCCCATTTTTCGCGGTTACGCCAGTCTTCCTCGGTCAGTTTCCAGCGTTTGTGAGGGGTCTGCTCGCGCGCCTTGAAGCGCTCCAGCTGCTCGTCCTTGCTGATATGCACCCAGTATTTCAGCAGCAGAATGCCGTGCTCCGTCAACTGTTCCTCGAACTCGTTGATCTCGGCAAAGGCCCGTTTCCATTCAGCCTCGGAGGCAAATCCCTCGACACGTTCCACCAGCACGCGCCCGTACCAGCTGCGGTCGAAAATATTGATACGCCCGGCGCGGGACAGGTGACGCCAGAAACGCCACAGATAATGGTGCGCCCGTTCTTCATCCGTGGGGGCGGCAATCGGTATGACCTGGTAGTGGCGTGCATCCAGCGCAGCGGTGATACGTCGTATCGCCCCCCCCTTGCCAGCGGCATCCGGCCCCTCGAACAGCAATATGGTGGATATCTTTTTCTTCAGCGCCTTGCGATGCAGCTGGTTGAGCCGTGCCTGGCATTCTTGTAACTGTTTTTTGTAGTCGGATTTCTGCAATTTCAGCGACATGTCCAGACTCGACAGTAGCGTTGCACTCGGCAGGGGGGTGAGTACCGTGGCAGCGTCATCCACCTCAGCGTCAGATGATCCGGCGTCCGCGTCCTTTATCTCCAGCGCGGTTGCCGTGAGCTGTGCTTCCAGCTCCTTCTGCAGTATTTTTTTCTTGCTGATCACTTCAAGATGCCGGCTGATCTCTTTATGCACAATACCCCCGACCGTCAGACTGCGATAGTTCGGGTCCAGGCCCTCGATAATTGTCCACGGCGCGGTGCCGGTACTGGTACGCATGATGGTGCGCTCTGCTGCCGCCTCGAAGCGGTCATAAATCTCCCAGTGTTCCCAGTCCTGCTGCGTCACACGCCAGCTGGTCAGCGGGTCCTTTTCGAGTTTTTTCAGGCGTCGTTTCTGTGCGTCATGGCTGAGGTGCATCCAGAACTTCAGGATCAGCGCACCGTCATCGGCAAGGGCCTTCTCGAAAGCCCGGATACGGTCCAGCCGGTCATCGAAGGTGGCCTGATCATCTGTCTCGTACACCCGGCGCAATACTGGTTGTGAATACCAGGAACTCAGGAACAGGCCGATGTGACCTTTTGACGGTAAATCACGCCAGAAACGCCAGTATTCCGGCCGGTCACGTTCTTCATCGGAAGGCTCGTCATAGGCCCGTGTAATCAGCCAGCGCGGGTCCATCCACTCATTGAGAATATTGACGGTCTCTCCCTTGCCGCCGCCATCGACACCACCAAACAGGATGATGACAGGAAAGTCGCTGTTAACCCTGAGGTTTGTAACCCTGAGGTTTGCCTGCACCTCGAGAAAGGCTTGCCGCAGTAACGGCTCGCGCTGATTGAATTCACTTTTCGAAACCTTCTGTCCAAGCTCGGCTGTTCTGAACATGACTACCCTCCTGAAAATCACCTGATCCAGTCGCGACAACTTAACCAGAATCCGAAAAACCGTTATTATCTCTGAAAGCCTGCGCGCATACTAACTGACAGTTAGGCTACGCTAGCAGGGAGGATGACAGATGGCAAAGATTTTAGTTGAAGACCAGGAAGATAATACGCGTGTTCCGTTCCTGCGTGGCATCCTGATTCGTTCCCTGCAGGATGCCGGACTGCCATTTGATAGCGCCTACGACCTGGCAACGGAGATTCGCCATGAGCTGGATGATGCATCGCTGATAACCACTGACGCACTCCGCCAGCGGGTTCTTAAACAGCTCAAGACCCGCTCCGGACAGGATGTCATTACCCGCTACGAGAAACAGAAGAAAACCTTTGCCATCCAGATAGAACAGCGCGATGGCCAGCTCAACCAGTTTTCCAGACTCGAATACCAGCAGTGTCTTGAAACCGTCGGCCTCAGCAGCGAAGAGGCTATGGATGTTGTGACCACGGTCTACAAGCATCTGGTTGACCGGCGTATCGAGATTATGACATCCAGACGCCTCGGCGAGCTGACCTACCGCTACCTGCGACAGTCAAATGAACTCGGTCCCGCAGTCGCCCACCGCTGGCTGGTATGGCGTGATTTCGTCAACAGCGGCAGACCGTTGATCTTTCTTATAGGCGGTACAGCCGGCTGCGGAAAAAGCACCATCGCCACCACGCTGGCAAACCGCCTGGATATTGTACGCACCCAGTCTACCGACATGCTGCGCGAGGTCATGCGCATCATGATGCCCAGGGAGCTGATGCCGGTGCTGCATACTTCATCGTTTACAGCCTGGTCGGCACTGCCCGGCATACCGGAATCCGGAGCTGAAGTATCCGATACGCTGCTGGTAAATGGCTACCGAAGCCAGGCAGATTTGCTCGCCGTCGCCATCGAAGCCGTTATCCAGCGTGCCCTGCGTGAGCGGGTGTCGCTGATCCTGGAGGGGGTCCACATCCACCCGGCCGTTCTGGAAAAACTGGTAAAGAACAACGACGCAATCGTTATGCCCGTCATGCTGGGTGTGCTAAAGCGCAAACAGCTGCAGCGCAGAATACGTGGCCGGGGTACTGCCGCGCCACAGCGTCGCGGTGATCGTTACCTGCAACATTTCGATGAAATCTGGCGATTACAGTCCTATCTGCTGTCCGAGGCCGATCAAGCCAATATACCGATTGTCATCAACACCGAACGTGACAAGGTATTCCGTGAAATCATGCGCATCACCATCGAGACCCTGGCAAAGGATTTCGACAATACGCCGCAGGCCGTCTTTGCCTGACGCAGAACGCGCGATTATTCCCTCACCGAGGACTCACTGACAATAGTCCTGATGCCTTCGTGGACATCCGTGATCTCGGATGCCTTGAGGAGCTCCGACAGTCTCAGGGTGGTGGTGCGTTGCCGTTCAGCGAGCAGAATGGCCATGTGGTGGAGGAGTTTGTAAGCCACCAGGTGATCACTGGCAACCAGCTCGGCAAAGGCATCGCGCGGCACGCGAAACACCACGGAGTCTTCGTTGACACGGATCGTTGCCGAACGTGGCGAACCATCCAGGATCGAGATTTCGCCAAAGCAGGCATGTGGCCCAAGCGCGGTTATCTTTTTCTCGCCCTCTGCCCCGTGCTTGAGGACCTCGACTGCCCCACGGTACAACACGTACCAGGCGTCGCCCGCGTCCCCCTCCCTGAAGATAATATCCCCTGCCTGATACAACTCGATATCAACTATATGGATGATTTCCATAATTTCCGCGGGTTCGAGCTGCTCGAACATCGGCGTTTCAAGAAGAAAAGTAATCAGCCTCTCGCGTGTAACTTTCGTTTCCATGATTCCCTCCGGACATATTGAACAGTCTGCATCAACGTTTCCATTTTCATACGGTCCTTTCCAGGCCGCACCTCATTGCTCGCTTTTTTGCCTTGCAGATGCGTGATCTGGTTATTTAACGCTAATTATCTTTGTGCCAGATGACAATGACATGCGTCAAAAAAGAGCGTGAAAGAACCGGTGTTTGCCGTCAGGATAGCGAATTGCAGGCATCGAGAGCGCGAATGAGAATGCGAAAGACCCTGACACTGCCCCTGCCTGCTTATCAGTACTTTCCACAATAGTATTCAAGAAATACCTGTACTATATTGAAAGCGTTGTTTTTTGCATTTCATGATGACTCCTCGACGGCAACCGCTCGCCGGTTGCCGTTATTTTTCTAGCGGGCCACCGTATCAGTTCAGATCACTTTCCCGGCACAGCGTATATTTACGGACCAGGTCAGGGAGCGAATCGGCCCCCATCTTTTTCATGCCCCTGGAGCGATGCACTTCAATCGTGCGGTCACTGACGCCCAGTTGTTCCGCCAGGTGCCTGTTCGACAAACCGGCAACCACATGACGCATGACTTCCCGTTCGCGTACCGTCAGGCTGGCATAGCGTCGCCTCATCTCGGCAATGTCATCACGGTGCTTTTTATGCTCATCGGCGTGTAAAAAGGCCTCCCTGATGCTCGCGAGCAGATCATTATTGCTAAACGGTTTTTCGAGAAAATCAATCGCACCGGCCTTGAGGGCCCGCACGGACATCCGCACGTCCCCGTGCCCGGTAATAAAGATAATCGGCTGGTTTATGTGACGTCTGGCGAGTTCAGTCTGCAAATCCAGGCCGGACATCCCGGTCATTCGCTGGTCCAGCAGCATCACGCCATCTTTCAAACCGGCCGCCCCCGCCAGGAAGGCCTCGGCAGAAGGAAACGTCCTCACGAAGTAGCCACAGGATTCCAGAAACACCGACAGCGCATGGCATACCGCCAGGTCGTCATCCACCAGAAAAACATGTCTCTTTATTGTCATGGTATCAATGACACTGCGGCAGACTGAGGCAGAACACGGCGCCCGGCTGCAGCCGCTCGACCCACAATTTGCCATCATGGGCCTCGATGATCGAACGGCTGATAGACAATCCCATTCCCATGCCGGTTTCCTTGCTTGTCTGGTAGGGTTCAAACAGCGAGTCAGCCACTGCCGGATCGATACCGGGGCCGTTATCGGCAACGCTCACCTCGATTGAGCCATCCTCTGTGGGGCGGCTGGCAATGTCCACCCGCCCGCCGGAAATACCGGCCTGACTGATGGCCTCGATGCTGTTCCTTATCAGGTTGATCAGCACCTGCTCAACCTGTACCTTGTCGATCGATACCTCACGCGCGAAGGACGCCGGCAGGAAAGTAACGTGTATATCACTGTTGCGCAGTTCCCAGCTGATGAAATCGATCACGCCCTGTACCAGATCATCCAGTATCATACTGGACTTGTCATTGTTGCCCTTGCTGACGAATTCGCGCAAGTGATGGATCACATCGCCCGCGCGATGCGCCTGCCCGGAGGCGCGCTCGAGTATATCCACAAGCCCCTCCGGCAGCGTCGCTGTTTCGCGTACCATTTTCAGCGCCGTACCGCAGTAGCTGACCAGTGCAGTCAGCGGCTGGTTCAGTTCATGGGCCATGCCGGATGCCATCTCACCCATGATGTTGACGCGCATCATGTGTGCAGATTCCTGCTGCATGCGCCGCGCGTTTTCCTCGGCGTGTTTGCGCTCACTGATGTCATGGCCTTCGGGGATGAGCAGTACGATCTCTCCCTGCTCATTCAGGACAGGCTTCAGTGAAAAGTCGACATCGATTCTCTGCCCATTCTTGCCAACATGCTCGGCTTCAAAGCGCACCCGTTTGCCCTGCGCCGCCTCCAGTAACCTCTCCCTGAGGCGCTTCTGTAACTGCGGTGAATGTGTCCACCAGGGTGTTTCCCAGAACGGTTTGCCAACGACATCGGCATTGGTGAGCCCGATAAAATCAAGCGCTGTCTGGTTCGCCTCGAGGATTGTGCCATCCGGCTTGAGCAGACCAATGAACTGATAGGTAGAATTGAAAATGGCACGAAAACGCCGTTCACTCTCCTCAAGTTCCCGGGCCGCCCGCAGGCGCTCCGAAATATCGCGCTGAATGATCAGGAAGCTGGTGTAATCACCGTGTTCATCGGGGACGGCGGTAGCCGAGCACTCCATATTGATAATGCTGCCGTCCTTGTTCACGAAATCGATCTCTGAGCGGGTATAACCTTTCTCGCGCAAAGTGGGAAAATTGCAGTCACAGGTGTGTTGAGAATCCGTTGAAAAGAATGTCTTGATATTCCTGCCGATGACTTCGTCTTCGCTGTAACCACTAATTTTAAGTACATTCTGATTGGCGCGCAGGATGGTCCCTTCGGCATCGATGAGAAAGATGAATTCCGCCGCCGAATTGAACAGCACTTGCAGGCGCCTCTCTGCCTTGTGTGCACGTACGCTGGTTGCCTGCTCGCGTTTCAGTACGGTGAAGGCATAGATCCCGAAACTCGTGGAGAATACCAGGACAATCAACCGCATCCACAACTCATGCCACGTTGGGTGCAGCAACTGGTCGGTTAATGGACCTGCGTTGAACAGCAGGGTATCGAGGAGGGCGTCGGAAAGATAAAAGGCAACGCCGATCAGCACACCGACCCAGATGAGGGTATACCGGGGTACAGGTGCAATCGTTAGCGTTGATCCATCCTTTTCTGTCATGAGCAGCACTAACCGGCAATCAGTTATTGACTGACTATATTGATTATTTTATTGGTCTGGATAACGCGCACTATTCCATAGCCAGTCGCTCGAATCTATTAGGGAATACCGATACTTTTGCGGGTAAGTCCTTGAACTGGAGTGACAATACTTTTCTTCCAGCCTGGCATATTGCTGCAGCCTGTCAGTCCGGTTCACCATTAACGATCGGCGAAGGTTCCAGGTCCTGATGCAGTGCCTCCACCTGTTCGGCAACAGACGCAACACCCTTGAAACGCGCGATATGAAACAGGGCCTCGCCCTCATAGACCAGTGGCAAATGTGTTCGCCCGATGAGAATGCCGTCTGCGGGTGCCTTCACAGCATGTTCCGAGTCACTCAGCGGTGCAGCAATGCGGCCGATGACATCGCCTTTTGATACATGTGCACCCAATCTGTGACCTGACCATAATATCCCGCTTTCCGGTGCCCGAATCCAGGTTGAACTCCGGGCAATGACCGGCTTCACCCGTGGTCCCTTGCGCTTCACCTGTGGAATCATGCCCAGTGAGCGCATGACGCGAAGTACACCACGCAGGCCCACCCTGATAGCGACCTCATCAAAGCGCAGTGCCTCACCCGCCTCGTATAGCAACATCGGGATACCTGCATCTGCAGCGGCTTCCCGCAGCGAGCCATCGCGGAGATCCGAATTGATCAGCACCGGTGTGCCGAAAGCCTCGGCCAGCAAGAGCGTGTCCGGGTCATTGAGATCGGCACGTACCTGCGGCAGATTGTCTCTGTAAATCGCACCGGTATGCAGGTCAATGCCATGCGTGCAATTGGCAACGATTTCCCGCATGAACAGGCTGGCAATACGTGCTGCCAGTGAGCCGCGGTCGCTGCCGGGGAAACTGCGATTGAGATCACGCCGGTCCGGCAGGTAGCGGGAACGATGCAACAGGCCATGGACATTGACGACGGGTACCGCGATCAGGGCACCGCGCAGACGCTTGAGCGATGAATGCCGCAACAATCTCCGGATGACCTCGACACCGTTCAGCTCATCACCATGAATGGCCGCACTGACAAACAGGCGTGGCCCGTCATGGCGACCATTGATCACTTCCACCGGCATGTAGAGATCGGTATGCGTATAGAGGCGCGCAACCGGGAGATTGACGATCTTGCGTTCGCCGGGCGCAACCCTGTCATCACCAATAACGATAGGCCCGTTCACCTCACCCCTTACCCCGCGTGCGCGAGGAGTGCGGCTTGGCATTTTTCTCGATAAACTGGATGATCAGATCGGCAACATCCTTGCCCGTCGCCTCCTCGATGCCGCGCAGACCCGGTGAGGAGTTGACCTCCATCACCACCGGCCCGTGGTTGGAACGCAGTATGTCGACACCGGATACGTTCAGCCCCATCTTGCGTGCCGCACGTACGGCAGTCGATCGCTCCTCCGGCGTCAGCCTGATGAGCGTCGCCGTCCCACCGCGATGCAGGTTGGAACGGAATTCGCCTTCCTTTGCCTGGCGCTGCATGGCGGCGACCACCTTGTCCCCGATCACAAGGGCGCGGATATCAGCACCGCCGGCTTCCTTGATGAATTCCTGCACCAGGAAATTGGCATCGAGTTCGCGGAAAGCATCAATGAGACTTTCCGCCGCTTTTTGTGTTTCTGCCAGCACGATTCCCTTGCCCTGTGTCCCTTCAAGCAATTTAACAACCAGCGGCGCCCCGCCCACGAGCTTTATCAGATCCTTGGTACTATCCGGTAAATTGGCAAACCCCGTCAGGGGAAGACCAATTCCCGCCCGCGCCATGATTTGCAGGGAGCGCAACTTGTCACGGGAGCGGGTCAGTGCAACCGACTCGTTCGCCGGGTAGGCGCCCATCATTTCGAACTGCCGCAGGACGGCCGCACCATAAAAGGTGATCGAGGCGCCGATTCGCGGGATCACCGCATCAAAGGGTTCCAGTTTCTCTCCCCTGTAGTGCACACTGGGACGCATGGACGCAATATCCATGTAGCACTTCAGTGTGTCGAGCACACGAACCTCATGCCCCCGTTTCTGTGCAGCCTCAACCAGACGACTGGTCGAGTACAGCTTTGCATTACGGGACAGGATGGCAATTCTCATAAATATCTCCTTGGTGGCTTACTGCCGTGAGACCGCTTTACTGATTGGATAGGATGCAGCAGGATCAACGAAAAAGCGGTCGTTCAATGCGGTCCGTCCCAGCAGCATGCGGAAGCGCATCGTGTCCCGATTGGTGAGCGTCAGTTCGACCGGCCACTGCAGTTCCGCCAGCCGGACGGTTGTCCTGATGACGTAACGTTCCTCGGTATGCCCGCCGGAGTCCGTCACCAGCCGCTGGTCATGGACCGGCGCCTCGCAATTGACCACCAGATCATCCCTGCCCTGCTTTGGGTGCACACCAAATCGAACCCACGCGGCACCATCCCGTTCAAAGGGTTCCAGATAAAAGGCATGCAAGGCAGAAGTGCGGGCACCCGTATCAATTTTTGCCTTGATCCGGTCGATGCCCAGATCAGGCAGGCCGACCCATTCACGCCAGCCAATCAGGGGTAACGGCTCTGTTCTTGTCACTTTTTTCTTTGTCTTCATTATGACGGGTATTGCATATACTGTCTGATGTCTGCGTCGCTGCTGCCTGGCATGGTCCGGATTCAGGCCGCCTGGCGGATACACTCTGTCACACAACCCGTGGTGACCGCATGACAACATTATCGGCTAATCCTCGATTGTATACTCCGCTTGCAGCCGGTAATAGCCGCCAGCGGCTATTTCTACTGTCTCCGGCCCGGCATTGGCGGTTTCAACACAGATCATTTTTCGGTAATCATCGTCATCAAGATCAGCCATGGATGCGGCTGTTTCAGCCCATGGATTCCAGACCACGGCCGTGCTGCATCCTGTGGAGGTGATGTGGATCTTGCGACCCAGCGAAGCATCATCGATCACCAGTTCACCCGTTACACCCGTGTAGATCCGATCAACCTCAGCATCAATCGTCACCGGACCCGTCTGTATTTTCCGGGTGGAGTCATCGACCTTATCGATGTATTCAGCACCCTCAAGGCCCAGCACACTGACCTTGCTGATATCGCCCACCTGGAAATAGGTGTGTAATGCCTGGCTGATAGTGACATTTTCAGTTCCGCTGTTATGCGTCACCAGCTCAATCCGGAGTGAATCTCCGACGGTAATTTCAATACTGAGCCTGAAAGGGTGCGGCCAGATACCACGTGTTTCGTCACTCTCGGTCAGGCTCATGATGACCTTTGTTGAACCATCGGCGAGCGACTCGCTGGCGCTTACCTGCCATTGGCGGTTGCGCACAAAACCGTGTGCCGGCCTGCCCTTGCCATCAGGGTCGGGACCAAACCAGGGCCAGCAAACCGGAATGCCGCCCTTGATCGCCTTGCCGTCCTCGTAGTAAGCCTTGTCACTGACAAACAGCAAGTCGTGCGCCTGCCCCTTTGGCCGGTAAGACAGGACCTGGCCAGAATAGGTCGACAGGGTGGCATGCGCCCTGGCATTGTTGATCTCGATATAGGTAAAGCCATGCTCGATCTCGACAAACTCGAGTTCATCTTCAATTTCGTACTGACTTAATTGCTCGAAATTCATAGTTGCCTCAGTTCAGAATAGGGTTTGGATAATATTGCATAACATCTTTAATTGTAGGAGGCATTTAACCCAATCAGGTTAAACGTTTAACTAACGTCGTGAAAAATATACCTAGTATACCCAGGGATGTCAAGTGAAAATTTTATAAATTATTT
>CAMYIO010000096.1 GCA_947258515.1 uncultured Ectothiorhodospiraceae bacterium | reverse complement strand
GTCCACGGTGGAATCCCACCGGGCCAAAGTCATGGAAAAGATGCAAGCCGAATCGCTATCCGATCTGATGCGAATGATGTTGTCCTTGCAGTCCTAGCCCGAAGGCACATGGTGCCTATAACAGTGATTTACTAAATTATAAAATACTGTTATGCTCATATATGCCTTGGTTTTGAGAAGGCCTTAATCAGACAACGGCTATGAGGAAAACATCATGAAAACATCAACATCCATCATGAACTTCCAGGAAGGAATACCTCGCTCTTTTGAGGTGCCCGTAAGAAATGAAGTCGGGTTTTGCGCAGAGCCCGAGTGTAGCTGCGGTAATGCAGTCATTCCAGCGGGTGCCGGGTACCTGCATATTAGCCAAAAAGTGGTGGATTTCAGGAAGGATTGTCCAACACCCAGAGACCTGCTGTACAAGTTCAACAAGACGCAGGCTGATCTGGGGTGCTTCGAGACGTTTACGCTGGACCCTGGCGCGGTCTACCCACGGTTGCTCTGCAGGCAGGCCGCGATCGGGCATCAACTTGATTTGGACGTTGCCGCGCAAGATGCGGCAACCTGGTGGGACATCGGTAAGGTACCGTTGCGGTCGACGCCTAAGTCGTTTAGTAATTGAACACTCTGCTGGTGCCACTCCTGATCCCGGGTCTCGACTGACCTTAAATACATGCGGCTATTACGACCTGTCCTCAGACTGAGGGCGGTTTGTGCTACCCTGTTACAGCGTTCAGTATGCAGCCGTTATTGCCAGCAACGAAGAGCCACCGGCAATCGAGAAAAAGTTGCACACGCGCGGGATTAATCCCCGCAAAGCGGCTTATAAAGGGAAGAAACCTGACATTAGAGAATGATGTATTTAACCGGGAGACCGTCATGAGAAAGATTGCACTATCGATCATTTGCCTGGGCCTCGCCGCCTGCCAGTCCGCGTCAACCGATAATCTCGAGCAGCGCACTGCCGAGAGCCGCGCCGTCACCATGGAATTCATGACGACGCTGAAAGGCGAACTGCAGACCGCCATGAAGGCCGGAGGGCCCGTAAATGCCATTCAGGTCTGCAACACACGGGCACCGGCGATCGCGGCTGGCTTTTCTGAGCAGAAGGGCTGGACGGTCGCACGCACCAGTCTCAAATACCGCAATCCGGACAATGCACCGGATGCATGGGAGCGCAAGGTGCTGGAGCAGTTTGAGGAACGCAAGGCCAACGGCGAAGACCCGCAACAGATGGTCTATACCGAGGTGGTGGAGGACAAAGGCACGAAAAACTTTCGTTTCATGAAAGCCATCCCCACCGGCCCTGTCTGCCTCGCTTGTCACGGCGATAAAATCGATACTGCCGTGGAGGCACGGATCCAGGAACACTACCCCGAGGACCGTGCTCGCGGCTACAAGGCAGGCGACATTCGCGGTGCCTTCACCATTACACAGCCGATGTGATGTCCGGCCCGCGAGCGGGCGAGCGAAGACGACGATGGCCCGGCTCTGCCGGGCCTTTTTTTTGCTACACCCGGTCAGATGGATAGCGTTGCCCGGGTGAGTGAACTGTATGTCATCACTTCCATCGTAAACATTTATGCGCAGCATGGAAATATAACAACCACGGCAATGGGACGAGTTCTTTTCGGTGCGCACGGCGCACCCTGCAAGGGTTCGTTATATTAATCGGAGATTCCCTAACTTAATCCAGCGCATGAACAGGCCTGTAAGCAGCTGGATGATGAATTGCTTTATATCACTCCCCTGAATTCTATTGCCCTGCATCCAGGCTACGCTATTGTGTATTGTGTGCATGTCGACATTAGTAAATCAGAAAATAATTATCATTGCATGTACTGAAACGAGCACCTCGGTTATCCATTTTTAGTTAATACATCTGACTTATATAGTCATAAACCCCAATTGATTGCAGACAATAAAACGTGTAAACAAGTAACAGAGCGTTACAAACAACACATGTTTGTGACACATCACAACAGTGAACTAACTAAAGCAGACGCCTGGATAACAGGTGACAAACAAGAAATTCGCTTTACATTATAGGGGCCGTGTGGAACGGCAGTACGTCACACCAAGAGTCGTGTGACAACCTGACGGAACGGTGAATGTAAGGCAATAACCAGCCGGAGGAGTGAACAATGAAAAGGTCTATATTTTACGTTACGCGTGGAATCGTGCTCACATTGGTCGCCTGCTGCAGTACTGCAGGCGCGGCACAGTGGGCAAATCCCGGGCTTGTCGTCAGCGCCGATGAGCTCAAGAAAGGTATGGAAAAGGACAACTGGGTGGCAGTCGACTGCCGTGATCTGAAGGACTATGCTGCAGGACATATCCCGGGTGCGATAAGTTTCGGAAACCGCTGCAAGAAGGCGCTTCGGGATCCCACCTCGCGGGTCTTCCGGGATAGTTCGAAATACGAAAGGCTGTTCGGCAAGGTGGGGATCGGTAACGACACCCATGTGGTCTTTTACTATGACGGGTTAGGGACGATGACGGATGCCACCACGGGCTTCTGGATCATGGAGTACCTCGGTCATGACAAGGCCCATGTCCTTAATGGTGGCATTGACGCCTGGCGCAAGTCCGGCAACCGGCTGGACAATAAACCGGTCAAGTTGAAAGAGACCACCTTCAAGGCCAGTGTCGTACCTGCCCGGTTCAGCACCTCGGACGAAATACTCGCAATTGCCAATGGTGAGGAGCCGGACACGCAACTCGTCGATTCCAGGTCGAAGAAGGAATATCAGGGTAAAGACATCCGCGCGCTGCGGGGCGGCCATGTGGCAAACACGGCGCTTAACGCCTCACACAAAGACACGCTGCCCAGGGAGAAAAACAAAAAGACAGGTGCGATGGAGACCATTGCCTACATTGATCCGGACACTGCCGAGAAAGCGTACAGCACGCTGGACAAAAACAAGCGCGTTGTGGCGCACTGCCAGACAGGAACCCGTTCGACCCTGACTTACCTGCAGCTGCGGGCACTCGGGTTCAAGGACCCGGCAAACTGGGATGAATCATGGCGCGTGTATGGGTCCTATCAGGAATTTCCGGTTGAAGATGAGCAGTGGTTCAACTTCGATGGCGTGAACAAGAAGATTAAGTCGCTGGAGAAGGAGGTCGACGCGCTACAGAAGGCCAAGAAATAGGCCGTATTCACTCCGGTGTAAGACATAAGTCAGGGGTCAGGCGGGATAAATGTGCCCGTCTGGCCGGTGACCTTGTTCGCCAGCCGTTGAGGGGAAGCTTGTGAGTGCAGATTTTAATGACATAGGAACCAGGCATCGAGGATGTTTCGCGCCAGCCTGTGCGCAGGCCGGGGGTGCATATTCATACGGTCCCGTAACACATGGAGGCCCGCTTGCCTGGCGACGTCCCTGGTTCGGCATATTTGCAGATGTACTGAGAGTCAGCGGCGGGCGGCCTGGGTTAAAGCGGAAGGAAGACCCCCTTTGGATGGTGTTGATTTCGCTGTGCACGCTGGCGACGTTGCTTGGCCTGTACAACCTGCGCACGCTGGATGACAATCGCCTTACCAGCTGGTGGTGGGTGTTTGACGGTGTCGCGCCCTTCACATTTTTCCTGATGCTAGTGGTCGCTATTGCGCTGGCATACGGAATTTCCAGGTTGTCTGTGCGTGGCCACGGATCGGTGCTGTTACTCTTTACAGTATCGTTCCTCATCACAGTGGGCCTGTGGCAGCAACCGGAGGTCAACATTGATGCTGCCAGACACTTCATGCAGGCCAAGTACCTCAAACTCCACGGTATCGGATATTTCCTCGGGGCGTGGGGCAATGAAATCCCGGCATGGACAGACTTGCCGCTGGTTCCGCTCATCCATGGAGTAATCTTTCAGGTCTTTGGAGAAAGCCGGCTGGGTGTGCAGGCCTTCACGAGCCTGCTGTTCTCCGGCACCGTGGTACTGACTTACCTTATCGGCAAGACGCTGTGGTCCAGAGACATCGGCCTGTATGCCGGCATACTGCTACTCGGCATGCCCTATCTCCTGGCCCAGGTGCCACTGATGATGGTCGATGTGGCGGCGATGTTCTTCCTGACGCTGGCCGTGTTCTTCACTGTCACAGCCATCGCTCGCGGTGGCACGCTGCTCTGCCTGATGGCGGCTGTTGCGATTACCCTTGCACTGTTGGCGAAGTACTCGAACTGGCTGATGCTCAGCGTGGTGCCCATTATTGTGCTGGCCCATGTGCGACTGGGCTGGAAGGTCGTTTCCCGGCGTGCAGCTGCAGTGGCAGCGGGCGTGCTGGTACTCATGGGTGTCTTCCTGTTTACGAAGTTCGACGTCATCGCAGCACAGATAAGTCTGCTGCGCAGCTTTCAGCTGCCCGCTCTCGGACGTTGGGGCGAATCCCTGTTGTCCATGTTCTTTTTCCAGATTCATCCGTTTATAACTATTTTTGCCGTGCTCTCCGTGTACCTCGCCATAAAGAAGAAAGACATCAAATACGCGATCATTGGCTGGATGTTGCTCGTCATGATGGTTCTGGAGTTACGGCGCATACGCTATATGCTGGTATTGCTGCCCATGCTGGCACTGATGGCCGCCTACGGGCTGGAAATCGTAAGGCGCGTCGAGTACAGGAAATTTATTGCGGCCAGTACGGTGGTCACTGCTGTGTTGATTGTTACCGCAGGCTACCTTCCTTTCTTCCAGCGTACGAGCGCAAACAATATCAAACAGGCTGGTGAGTACCTCGATTCGATCCAGGCGGGCACGGCTGAAGTCTATGTGCTTCCCCAGACAAATTCTTCGGTGAATCCTGTAGTGGCAGTGCCCACGCTGGACTTATTCACTCATCAGCAACTCGTCTACCATGCAGAGACGGGTACCACGCAGGCTGCACTGGCGATTGCCCGGCTGCCCTGGCGATGGACCTGGGAGGTGGGCAGTCCAGGGTATCTGTCGCCGCCGGGCACTACCGGCTCGGCATCGACTGTTGTGGTTATTCAAAGCGAGGTGGGGCAGACGGTTCCGGATTTACTGGTGGAGCGTATTAACGGTTATCACCTGGAAAAAGAGTTTGCTGAGACAACTCGTGTATTCAAGTATCAAACAATTGTGAGAATTTATCGACGGTCATGAGCTCCGGATTTCTGTGCACGTAGAAATTACGTGTAGAAAATACAAGGTGAGGAGGAAAAGTCTATGCAACAACAAGTCGCGAGTGAAGCAACTGCCGATGTGGCATTGGCAAAGATGACACTGGAAGAACAAGAGAAAAGGAAGAAACAGCTATGGGCCCTGGGACTGGTGGGCTTTTTCTCCTTCATCAGTATCGGGACCTATATTTACAACGAGTACTACATCTATCTCTCGGTATACCTGTGGTTCGGAATGATCTACGGCATGTGCCTGCAGTACGGGAAATTCTGCTTCTCTTCGGCATTCAGGGATCTCTTTGCTATCAGAGTCCCCAGGATGCTGGTCGGGATTGTCATTGCAACGCTGCTGTTCGGGGTGGTCTCTGCGCCGATCACGGCAGCCGGGCTGAGTACCTTCCATGCGGCGCCGGTCAGCAGTCATGCGGTCATCGCCGGCATATTCTTCGGTGTCGGCATGGTTATCGCGGGTGGCTGTGCTTCGAGCTCACTGTACAAGACCGGCGAGGGCAACATGAATGCGCTCATCGTAATTCTATCCCTCAGCCTCACGCAGGCGCTGTTTGCCGATGTCGGCGGATGGGCCAACAATTTCGTGCCGGATTCCTGGACGCAATCGGCGCTGGAGAAGGGCCTGCCCGCGTCGATCACTGTCACGGACGGCTGGGTTGACCAGTATCTCGCCGGGTATGTCTGGAACCAGCCGGCGGTGACCTATGCGGAGATCCTGGGCATGACTAATGATTCCGTATCAGGTGCCTTCATGGGCAATCTGCTGGTGGGTATCATCATTCCCGCAGGATTGCTGCTCGCATTGGTCTACGCTATTTACTGGCGCAAGGGATATCTCAACAAACTGAAGAAAGCAGGCAAGGATGCCTCGGGCATCAGGGTTGAACTGGCCGGTTACTGGTCAATGATTATCGCGAACAAGCGAACCGCCATCGCTGGACTGATCCTGGGTATTGCCTGTGCACTGCACATGCTGGTCATGCAGGGCTTACGCGTAAAGTTTGGCTTCAAGAATGCCGGTGTGTTGCTGGACCGTATCGGCTGGGACTTCGGACTGTCTGTTCAGGGTACGGTATTTGATCCGGGATACTGGTACGTAACGACCCAGGAGGCGCAGTGGGTCGGCTGGTCGCTGCAGAAGATGGGTATCGAGAATATGGATAACATCTATTTCGGATTCGTTAACGGCATCCCGAACCCGGCGATCAACCCGGCCGACTGGATGTCGTTTGCGTTAATCGGCGGGGCGGCGATCATCGCGCTCTTCCACGATGAATTCAAATTCAAGAAGCCTACCTGGGAGACCGCCATGTGGTCAGTCATTGGCGGGTTTTTCATGGGCATCGGCGCGAGGCTTGGACTCGGGTGCAATGTGGGTGCCTTCTTCGTACGGGTTGCCAACGGAGACGCCTCGGGATGGTTGTTTGGTCTTGGAATGGCCGGCGGGGCCTACCTGGGTGTCAAATTCTTCAATTGGTGGACAGAGAGACAGCTTGCGAAGGAAATGGAGTCGTGCGGTTTGTAGCCTTGTCTGAACCAACTATAAAGAGGTATCAAAATGGGTATGAAATTCGAGAAAACTGATGATGGGCATTATCGTCTGGACGTCAACGGCTATGTATGCCCGCATCCGCAGATATACACAAAAAAGGCGCTGGAGAAGCTGTCCTCTGGAGATATTCTGGAGCTGATTTTTGACAATCCGTCATCTGGCGAATCCATTGAGCAAATGGTAGAGAATGATGGCAACGAGTTTGTGGAACAGAAAAAAGAGAGCGGCCAGTTTATTTGGCAGATTCAGAAGGCATAGTTTTGCGGGGTTGTCACTGACTGTGTGATTGCCCGGTGGTGCCTGTCGTCGTTGATTGAACAAACGATCAGGGTCATCCGATGGATAAGCGGATATAAAGGGGGCGTTATGAAAAGTGATTTGTGGATTGTATTTGCAGTGACTGCCGCGTTTCTGGGTTTTCTCATGGGCTACGGCGTGCCGCCAATGCAGGAAGTCGGTATCGCAGCCGTCGGTGGTCACGGCGGCGCGGCGGTCGAGAACACCGCCGAGTCCGATGCCGTGATGGAGCAGTACAGGGAACTGGAGAAGCTCACTGAATGAATGCTGCGTGGGCCAGCGGTTCGGGGCAGCCTATACCCCGGGCCGTGAATGAAGGTCCCGCATATATGATGGTATAGCGAAACGAGAGGACAAAAAATTGCCGAATACATATCTTCGAACAGCGATAACAGGCGGCGCGTTTATCGTGGCCTTTCTGCTGGGTTATAGCATCTCGGCGCGCACCGGGATCGAACCCGGGTATTTTGAAGCGGTGGAGGTCGGTTCCTACGGCGCGCCAGAGACGGACAGTAAAATCGAAGGCCTGTCGGATCAGGATGCGGAATACTACAAGTCCCTGATGACCGAAGAATAGTCCAATGCGATCGGTCAGTAGAGAAATGCGTGCCGTGCGGATCGGTGGTGCTTATTCGGCTGATGCTATGTCGGGAATCCGCTACTACGGTGCTTCGGGAAAGTGTATTGCGCACGCCATGCAATGGTCGAGGCATAGCAGACCATGCAAACCGCTATGGATGTTCTGAATACACAGTTCAATTATGCCGTAATCCTCGGGGGCGGGCCCTCGGGCCTGGCGGCAGGGTATGCGCTGTCTGAAGCCGGGAGTAATGTGCTCCTCATCGAGCGCCAGGCGCGCGTCGGCGGTCTAGCCAGGACCATCGAACACCATGGATTCAGATTCGACCTGGGCGGTCATCGCTTCATCACCGGCAACAAGCAGCTGGAGAACCTGGTCAGGGAGATTCTCAGAGGTGAACTGCTGGAGGTCGATCGCTCGAGCAAGATCCTGCTTGACGGCAAGTTCTATGATTATCCCATAACTGTTCGCAATGCCCTGTCACGGCTTGGTCTGCGCAAGTCGACCAGGATCGTTGCGGACTATCTGTCGGAACAGGTACGCAGACGCTTTACAAAGACTACGGCCATTTCGCTCGAAGACTGGGTCGTGCAGCACTTCGGACGTTCCCTGTTCGAGCTGTTTTTCAAGGAATACAGCGAGAAGGTCTGGGGCGTACCCTGCGACAGGATCGCCAGGGAGTGGGTCGCCAGGAGAATAAAGGGTCTGTCTCTGGGTGTGGCCATAAAGACGGCGTTCTCGCGCGCCGGGTCGCAGCGCGTGCGGACTTTGTCGAGTCAGTTCCTGTATCCGCCGCTGGGTATCGGGCAGATCTGCGACGGCCTCAAGGCGCGGATAGACAAGGTCGGTCAGGTCATGACGGATACGGCTGTGATCGGCATCAATCATGCGGACAACCGGATCCAGAGCATCATCGTAAAGGATGCCGGTGGCGTTCAAGGGTATCCGGGCTACGAATTCATCTCCAGTATCCCATTGACGCTGGTCGTCCAGCTGATGAATCCACAACCGCCCGCAGAGATCCTGCAGGCGGCGGCCAGCCTTCGATTCAGGGACCTCATCGTGGTAACCGTAATGATAAACCGGGAACGTGTCACTGACCAAACCTGGATATACGTACCTGATTCGACGATACCATTTGGCCGAATCCACGAACCGAAAAACTGGAGCGCCCGGATGGCGCCCCACGGCAAGACCCACCTGGTAGTCGAGTATTTCTGCTTCAAAGAGGATGACATCTGGACGGCGACGGACACGGCGCTTGCGCAACGCACGGTCCGCGAGCTCAGTGAGCTGGGAATACTCGAACCGGAAGAGGTGTATGACAGTATAGTGTTGAGGGTACCAAATGCCTATCCGCTGTTCGATGTGGACTATATCGAGAAACAGCAATGTATTGTTGAGTATCTCGACCGGTTCACTAATCTGGAGCTGGTCGGGCGGGGAGGGCAGTTCGAATATTACAATACCGATCACGCCATGGAGTCCGGTATCGCCGCGGCGGAGGCCATCATTGCCCGGATCGATGGCACGGTCGCCGTGCGAACCCCGGTGCTGGCAGCAGGCCGGGCACGCACATGAAGTGTGTACTGATACATCCTGCCTGGTCCCCGGAGGAGATCTTTCCGGCCAGGACAGCCTCATCGCAGATT
>CAMYIO010000095.1 GCA_947258515.1 uncultured Ectothiorhodospiraceae bacterium | reverse complement strand
ATACAGAGCCACTCGGACTTAAAACCCGCTATAACATCACACCCTCACAGGATATCCCCATCATCCGTGACACAGAAACGACCCGGGAAATGGTCATGGCTCAATGGGGGCTTGTCCCTCATTGGTCAAAAGAATCGAAAACGAAATACTCCACCATCAATGCACGAATCAAATCGGTAGCGGAAAAGCCTACCTATCGCGCTCCATTCAAGCGCCAGCGTTGCCTGATACCCGCTGATGGCTTCTATGAGTGGAAGGCGGTCAACGGTAAAAAGATTCCGCACCATATCCGCATGAAGAATAGCGGCGTCTTCGCCTTTGCCGGCCTCTGGGATCGTTGGGAAGGTGATGGGAAGACCCTGGATAGCTGCAGCATCATCGTAATGCCCGCGAATGAAGTTATGAAGCCAATTCACGAACGGATGCCGGCCATTATTGCACCGGCACACTTTGACTACTGGCTTGATACAAAGATTTCGGACAAGCAAGAGATCATGCAATACCTGAACTCTGCCCCATCCAGCCAGTTGACCGCTTACCCGGTCAGTCCCTGGGTTAATTCACCAAAGCATAATGACGAGCGGTGCATTCAGCCTGCGGAGTGACAGACATTCCCTAATTCAACCATTTTCGGGAAAGACGCTGACTCAGCATTACATTAAATCAGTGACTTACTCATTGGTTCGGCATGTGCGCCAAACATCGTAAACGGGAAAGTCAGGGGCGTGACATGAACAATCTGTCTGAGTTACCGGCGCCGAGCGAGCAGCGCGAGGGCGTCTGAGTAGAACGCGATGTTAGCCATGGGACTCGCATCCAGGAGGGGCGGCGGTCTTGATTACTGATGCCGACAACAGGCGATAGACACTATCGTACTGCTCAGCGAAACTGCTCATCGGATGGTTAGCCATTGCACCCTTACAAATCATGTATGAAAAACGTGATCACCACACCGCCGACGATGGTGACCACCAATAGCCCGAGCAGAACTGGAACGAAAACGAGCAAGCCCACCCACGGTCTCTTGACTCTGCCAATCTCAACCGATGCAGCCAGCGCGCCAAGGATCGCAACTCCGAATAGACCCCACGCTAATCCATGCGGTAGTGCCGTAGGGTAGAACGTATAAGGGATGGTCAAATCCATGGATTCCACGCCCGATGGCTAACAGTTGATTAGGTTGACGGTGCATTTGGCTTACGTCCAAACCTCAAATAAAACATTAACATCAAGATCAATACGATCAAAGTTATTAAAAAATAACCCGATATCGCAGAAATGGAGCCGCCTTTCTGAATTTCTAACCATAAATGGCTACGGTCTAGAACGTAAATTGAAAGCATTCCAAATACCCAGCTCAGCCCAAAAAGACTTTGTATTGATGCATGACAGGAGAAATATTTTCGGCTCCACAACAGGTATCCAACTATGTTTGGAATCAGAAATATTACTATAAGAGTAAGTCCGGTCCATGTGTTGTGGCCCAATGCAATCGCTGCAGCTACCAAGATCCATACGGTTCCGCCCAATTGACTCCCGAACCAGCCATTTGCATTCCAATCAAGCTGCATACTTTAGTCCGTCAACCTAACAGTTGAATTAACGAGACCCCTTGTCTCGTTATACATTTACAGCCAGACCTCGTTATAACACTCAATTTATCAGGCAATCAATGAGCTAGGGAATTACTACCTAAAGAGACAGACTGGGTCTAGTTTCCAACGGTCACCACAATTTTGGCAACCGGGTTTATCCACTGGTGTATCGTACTGTCCAGGTCACTGACGCCACCTTCGGAATCTGTGTCACCCACTATACCGCGATGTACATGCACCTTCCCGTTATGGTCGGCGCCCGTGACCCCGCTACCGCCTGCGCCACCGTTACCGTCAGGCGCGCCGGGAATACCAGGTGCGCCAGGTGCACCACCGCCATTGATGATTTCATCATTGGCCTCGGTTCCGGCATCATAACCGTTCAGGTAGTACGTATAGGTACCGTTCTTTCTGGGGATGCTGATGGCATCTAGTCCGACAAAGCCATCATTAGTTGGCAACAACATGGCACCAACTGAAAGGTATCTGTTATGTTTATTCGCCATTAATTCGATAGATGCTATCTCGCCGGGTGCGAGCATGCCGCCCGGTTCGTTATTGTTGGCCCCTGCCGCTGCAAGATCGGTAATAAGGTAGGAAGTATCACCACCTTCTGCCATGGCTTGCAGGCTGAATGAGGCGGTATGTCCAATCTGGAAAATATGGGAATCGGCATTGTGTGCAGATACCAGCAATGGAGTGAAAGTGATGGCATTGGTGAGGTTGGTGACTTCAACGCTGATATGGCGGTCACCCGCCACGGCGCTCACCGAACTCAGACTGCCTGCAATCAGCAGGCCGGTAATTAGTTTTTTCATTAGTTGGTTCTCCTGAAAATTGGCTATTCAAGTTTTCTACGAGAACCATTATTGCCGCAGGAAGTTGCATTCCTATCACGGATTTATCACAAATCCATCACAGATTATTATACGGTCGGCAGGCTGAAAGTGAATTCCGAACCGTCTCCTTATGGCCGGTAGTACCCCTTGTCGGCCAAGCAACAAACCGGTGTTCAAGGGTCAGGGAACGGCAAGTATCTGGGCAAGACAGGACGTTCCTGGGGTAAGCGATTGAGTTTTCAGCTAAACGAGTACTTCCGACCCAACCCGGACGTACAGAGTCTTTTCTTAAAGGTCAGGAACGTACTGTAAGAAGACCTACAGGAGGTGGATGTGGATCGGCAATTTGCGACTGCCGTTTCGGACATTCGTTGTCTACACTGCGTAAAGCAAATGTATACGTAAATACCCGTATAGAAACACAATATTTATACTAATATCTCTCTCTTGATTGATTTGCATCAACGCTAATCAGACAATCTGTAGTTACAATTATGATGTAACAATGATCGAATCAGCCAATTCATTTGCTGAAGTTGTTATAACGCCTGTGTGTCACATCCTTGATTACACAGAGGACAGGCAGGAGATCACAGCATGTTACACAAAAACTATTATATAACCGGTCTAACGGCGCTGGTCGTGTCAGCTGCAATCGCTTTCGCGCCTTCCAGTAGCGCTGCACTTACAACCTACAGCCAGGACTTCGAGGCAATGACCCCGCTTCAGGGGTGGCCGCCTAATGATCTTTCGGATGACGGCTGGAAAATATTCGGCTTCGCGTGGGACGCTGACCCATACACAGATCCGACATACCCAAATCCGAGTTCAGCTAACATAGTGTTCAGCTACGGTCCCTTTGACGCAGCGAATGGTGCCCCGGGCTCCATCCAGGGCGTCGCGACTGGAGAGGGCGGCCCTGATCAGGGAAACGTTGTACTGAACAAATTCAGCGATTACAACAACACCGCCCAAGACACCCTGTACATACAGGCCGATACATACCAGACACAGACAATCACTGCCGGCGACGTCGGCAGCCTCTGGAGGTTTACCTACGACGCGAAAATTGGCAACCTCGAGGCCGACAGCAGTGCGTTTGCGTATATCCAAACGATAGCTCCTATAACCTTCTTCCAAACGGCTTTAGTGTTGAACGACTCCACCAATTTGCCTGACACTTGGGGCACCTATACGCTCGATTTGTTCATTTCTCCCTTTTTGGAAGGAAATAGTCTGTTGTTTGGCTTTTCCGCCACCTCCACTAACTACAACGGCTCGGCCGTCTTCTATGACAACCTCAGTTTTGTCAAAGTATTCTTCGTTACAATCGATATCAAACCTGACAGTCAAACCAACAACATTAACCCAGGTTCAAAAGGTGTTATAGCTGTTTCCGTATTGACTTCAGAGGACTTTGACGCACTTCAGGTTGATCCAGACACTGTACTATTTGGACCTGCTTATGCTGAAAAGGCACATACTCAGGCACATGTAGAAGACGTCGATAACGATGGTGATATGGATTTACAATTACACTTCAAGACACAGGAAACTGGTATCCAATGTGGTGACACCGAGGCAACTTTAACCGGTAACACATGGGGTGGTACACCGATCATTGGCATTGATTCAGTTAATACTGTTGGTTGCGAGTAAACTGAGTTATTTAAGCGGCGGCCTGCGGGTTGCCGTTTTTTTATATATGGGAATGGCAACTTTTGTTAAGGGTAAAGTGAAGTACCCCAATAATCTGGGAATGACCGCTTATGCGGCATAGTTGCCCTTCGCTGGTTGCCCGGGAAGGTCAGGAGTTGGCCGGAGTTACTCCTTTACAAGAATAGTGTGGTGCAACTCCGTCCTGGTCGTGAACGGCAGGTATGCGGCGGACACCGGAAGTTCATCCGTTAAGTCGCTGTAATCCAGTCTAAACGCGTACAACCGACCCCAGGCGGAAGTTCAGAATTTACCAAAGCTGATCGTGAATATCACCGGGTTCGCCGCTGCTGGCGCAGTCCCGAACATAGTCGGCAGACAGTTTTCGTTATGATTCAACTATATTGTCTGGCTAGGAAAACTCCCCCATCGACTTCATGCCGACATGGATTGCCTATAAGGACATCTACATGGCCAGCACACTTAAACGGGTTCACAATCGAACTGCCCGCTTCTGGACAAGCGACAGCAGGGTGCGCTAGTTTGCCAGTCTGGAGATAAGTGGATAAGTAAAATGAGCAAGTCAGAAAAGACCATTCGTGACCTGCTGGCATTGGCCAACATCGAGGTCAACGGCAACAGCTCCAGTGATATCCAGGTACACGACCCGGTTTTCTACCAGCGTGTGCTCTCCTCTGGCCCGCTTGGACTGGGCGAGGCCTACATGGACGGCCTGTGGGACTGCGAGGTGCTGGATGATCTCATCTACCAGTTGTTGCGTGCCGATCTTGAACACAGCATTTCACCACTGAAACTGTTGCTGCCGGTAATCCGGGCAAAAATTGTCAACCTGCAGAGCCCGCGCAGGGCTTTTCATATTGGCGAACACCATTACGATATCGGTAATGAATTATACCGGCTGATGCTCGATCCACGCATGACGTATACCTGCGGCTACTGGAAAGATGCTGACAACCTTAACGATGCCCAGGAAGCCAAGCTCGAACTGATCTGCAGAAAGACCGGCCTGCAACCAGGCATGCGGGTACTGGATATCGGCTGTGGCTGGGGTAGCTTTGCCGGCTATGCCGCCGAACGCTATGGCGTTGAAGTTGTCGGCGTCACCATATCGCGGGAACAGATTGCATTTGGCCAGGATCGCTACAAGGACTTGAATGTCGATCTGCGCTTCCAGGACTACCGCGATGTAAATGAAACCTTTGATCGCATTGTCTCTATTGGCATGTTCGAGCACGTAGGACCGAAAAACTACCGTATTTTTATGAAGGTGGTCGATCGTTGCCTGAAGGATGATGGCCTGTTTCTGTTACACACCATCGGTACCAATACCCGTGCGACGGCTGTTGATCCCTGGACCGACAAGTACATCTTCCCCGGAGGAGTGCTACCCGTTTTTCATCAGATTGCTGCTGCCATTGAAGGCATTTTTATCATGGAGGACCTGCACAACATCGGCACACACTACGATCCGACCCTGATGGCCTGGATGGCTAACGTGGACAAGCATCGGGATGAAATCAGGGCACTGGGCTACGACGAGCGCTTCTACCGCATGTGGCGCTATTTTCTGCTCGGGGCTGCCGGCTCCGACCGCGCCCGGCGCAACCAGCTGTGGCAGATTGTCTACAGCAAGCGGGGGCTCGACGGGGGCTATGCATCGATTCGCTAGCGCAAAAACAATCAAAAATAGTTTTATTGATTTTGTATACAGTCGAATGACCACTTCTGCCGGTTTCCCCCGTTGCCGGCCCCATCAACAATCGGTGTTCAGAGTCAGACGAAGGGTAAGTAACTGGCAGAATGTCACCGAACCCAGATGCGCCAGTGTGTCGCTCTCACTAGGCTGTGAACGGCAGGTTACTGGCCGATTTTCACCGTTGAACAGAAATTTCAGTTAGTTACTTAACCCAGGAATGTCCTGTTTCTGTCGGTGACTTACCGTTTGGGAGGCCGCCACTGGCAAAGCCATGCTCGCTGCTTTTCTGGAGCAATCAATACAACCTTGTCTATAATGTTGTCAATAACAATCAAGAATCCTGAGAAATATGGGCCTCGTAAAAAGACAGCCAGGGGAACGGCGTTGGGGAATGCCGGTTGAGTTTCCGTTGAGAGACTGCGACGGCATGCATGTGGCGCTTGATCGCCGCAGTGTCAGTGACCGGCGAAAGTCGCCCGCCTCTCTGGAAGATCTCTTGATTCTGTTTTCACAGTTACCCTCGGCAGACTCCGGGCATAAACAATAGAAGAAATACAGGCAACAGAATAACAATGTGGCAGCACCCAGGGGAACTGCCACATACAGTTACTCATAATTCAATTTGTTCTGATATGTGTAATGCATCGTCAACCTCGATTCCGAGATAGCGCACGGTACTCTCCAGCTTGGTATGCCTAAGTAACAACTGCACAGCCCTGAGATTGCCGGTCTTTTTGTAGATCAACGCTGCTTTGGTGCGCCGCATCGAATGCGTGCCGTACTTGTGCGGATCAAGGCCAATACTCTCGATCCAGCGATTTACGATCCGTGCATACTGACGTGTCGACAGGTGAGGACGACCATGAACACGGCTCGGAAACAAATACCTGCTGTCATCCTATGACTGATGTGCGATCCATGCCTGTGTCGACTCGCGTGTTTGCTCTGTTAGTTCAAACTGCACCGGGCGACCGGTCTTCTGCTGTACGATCACGGCACGTTCTCTCACGCTGCCTCCCGTGATGATGTCACTGACCCGCAAGGCTACCAGGTCACAACTGCGCAGTTTGCTGTCGATGGCTAGATTAAACAGGGCCAGATCGCGTGGCTTACCCTGGATCTGGAGCCGTATACGAATAGCCCAGACCTCTTTGGGTTTCAGTGGGGGCTTTTGACCGCTCAGCCTGCGCGGTTGGTGCGATGCAGAATGACGAGGTTCATCGGGTAGTAGGTGAAAATCAGGCATAGCAGCCTCCTTCCCAGACCCGCCGTCCCTACATTGAAAAGAAATGAGGTGGTCATCGTGCCACCTGTGCATAGCATATATCAGCCCAGGCTAAATGACTGCAACCCACTCAAAGTCGGTCATTACAGACTGTAAGTTTATGTATTACTTGCTAAACGGTGATTGTCGACCCAACCCGGTCGTTTAGCATTTGGTTATATACAACTGCCGGGAGTGGTCTTTAATGCAAGCAAACGGAAAGACTGGAACACCCCTTTGCTGCCTGTTGTGAGGTTTGACTCAACGGCTTGGCATGATTTCTCCTGCCTGCAGAAGGCGTGTAACGATTATTCCTTGCTTCGTCATTATTATGTCGATAACCTAAGAAGTGCAGCATACTGAAGGACTTGAGCATGCAAACAAAAAATATAACAGCCGCACTTCTTGCTTTTACACTGTTTTCTATGAGCGCTATGTCTGTCGCTCAATCCTCCCACCCTAAACCGGAGAAAATCCCGCCATTTGCAGCCGATAGAGTGCTGGTTAAATTCAAGCCCGGTAGTGCTGCATCAGTGATCGGCAAGGCGCATCGGCAGGCACAGGGTCAGGTAATGCGCACTATTCCCGGTATTGGCGTGCAGGTGGTTCGGGTACCGCCCGGTACAGTGCCGGGTAAGGTCGCTGCGTACAAAGCCAATCCCAATGTCCAGTATGCCGAGCCGGATTACAACCGGGTGCTGGTAGTCCCTAACGAGGATCCTGGCCCCGTTCTACCGTCGGGTGGGAGCGTGTTCGAGGAGCAATGGTATCTGAACAACACAGGACAAGTGCATAACACCGATCAAATAGGCATCTTCGGTATTCGATTGACGACATCCGGAGAAAATGATGCGGATATCGATGCCCCGGAGGGCTGGGATATTTCACAGGGGCTGGTGACGACCGATCCCGCGGCAAGCAATACCCCCAAGATAGCGGTCCTTGACAGCGGGGCCTCCTGTGTCGAACTGGACCTTCAAGCCAAGTGCCTTGAGCAGGTAAACGTGGTCAAGGATTATGTTCCAAGCCAGCCTTATGACGGCAGTGATAGCGATATCTTGGGGCATGGAACATTCGTCGCCTCGGAAGCAGCGGCTGATACCAATAATAATATCGGTATTGCCGGGGTTGGGTGGAATACCGGTTTCGGTATGTTCAAGGTATGTTATCGGGAATCTCTGGGTGGTGCGTTCGTAGGTGTATGTCCAGTCTCCGCGTCCATCGATGCGATCATGCGTGCATCTACCGATCAGTATCATCCCAACGGGACCTTGCTGCGAAGCCAGTACCACGTCATCCCCATGAGCTACGGTACGAGTGTGATGCGGTCGAGGCGGCATGGGAGAATGGTGTGGTGGTCGTGGCAGCTGCCGGCAACAACGGTGATGTTTCCAGGATCTATCCTGCGGCCTGCACTCATTCCGTCACAGGGCAGTCAACGGTTATCGCGGTAGCCGCCTCGGATGATTCCGACAACCGCACCGATTTTACCAATTACAGCGTAGCGTGCGATGACTGGGTCTCGATGGCGGCCCCCGGCGAGTTGATCGTTGGCATCCTGCCATTCGATCATTGCGGGTTAGGAGGGCCCATTGACAGCTGCGTGGACTGGTGGAATGGCACTTCCATGGCCGCGCCACTGGTCGCCGGGGCTGCCGCGCTGGTCTGGGCACACCTGTTTCCCGATGGCTCGCCACAATCATGTTCAAGCCCGAGTGGCGTGCCGTGTAACAAGGTGGTGCGCAGGCACCTTGAGTATGGTGCTGATGCCATTGGGGCAGCAGGCCAGGATTTGCTTGCATGGAGCGGCTATGGCCGGCTGAATCTCCATGGTGCACTTACGATTGTCGATACTAATCTTGATGGTTTGCCTGATGCCGTTGACACAGATAATGATGGGCTTCCCGATTCCATTGAAGACAGTAACCGCAACGGTGTCGTCGACCCCGGGGAAACTGACCCTCTCATTCCTGACACCGACGGCGATGGTATTCTGGATGGCCAGGAAGACAGTAATGGCAACGGTGTTGTGGATGTCGGTGAGGTTGATCCACTGAATCCTGATAGCGACGGTGATGGTGCCTTGGATGGCCAGGAAGACAGTAATGGCAACGGTGTTGTGGATGTCTGGGAGGCTGATCCGTTGAACCCCGACAGCGATGGCGATGGCATTACAGACGGTTATGAAATCAATATCGGGGGTACCGACCCGACTTCACAGACGCCATTGTGTGCCAATCCAGGCGACATGAACGGTGATGGTACGGTGAACCTGGGCGACCTGCTCCTTCTTCAGAGGGATATTCTGGGTCTTCAATAAAACCTGATCTGGTGCTGATCTGGAATATCCAGACGCAAGAAGTCTGCCTACCAAATTGCACTCTGTAATGGACCCCACGCGTCGCCATTTTTCTTTTCGGGAAGGGCAGCTTCTGGCCGGTTGTACACCTTGCCGATTATAAGAACAATTGGCATTCAGGGCACGACGAAGGGTGAGTAACTGGCAGAAAGAAACAGGACGTTCCTGTGGTAACCAGCTGTAATGATGTATAAAGGGGGACTTCCGACCCAACCCAGACGTACAGAGTTTTGGCTTAAAGGTCAGGAATGTACTGTATATAGACGACATTCAGAATCAGAGAGCCATAGGCACATATCGACCATATGAGGCTTTCGGGTACGGTGCCACGCAGCGGGGCGATAGGAGTTGGCGAAATGCTTGACCTGATGAGGCATCCCTACTGGCTGGGGTTTGCAGTAGCGCATACGGGCACTCTGAGAGCATCCAAACTACGTGTTACGAGTGCTAGCGAACACCCTAACCTCTGAGTTATGGTTTGGTGGTCAAACCTATCGCGGCCAAATGAGAGAAACCTATGTTTTCAAGGTTCAAGAATTCGCTCGTCTTTGAGCTCGAGCAGGTCATTGTACGCGGGCCTCTTTGGCGCTTTGCTCTTCTAGTGGTCCTCGTCGCGCTCGTCGCGCTCGTGGCGGGGTTATTGGTGCGCGCAATTGCCCCAGGCTTCGAGTCCGAGGAGGATGCCATCTGGTGGGCCTTTCTGCGTCTCACCGATCCAGGCTACTTGGGCGATGATGAGGGCATAGCCAAGAGCACGGTGTCGACAGTGCTAACCATCCTTGGCGCTGCCCTGTTTACGGGTGCACTCATCGCTATTCTCGTCCAATGGTTGAACAATACGATGGAACGGCTAGAGCTGGGGCTAACCCCGGTCGCCCTCGACGCGCACTTTGTCCTGGCGGGCTGGAACAGTCGCACACTGACGATCATTGAGGAACTCCTGGTATCCCAGGGACGGGTGGAACGCTTCCTGCGTCAACGGGGCGCTCGACGCCTCCGCATCGCGTTGTTGACCGAATGTGTGGATGCAAACCTCAGGCAGGAGATCAAGCTCCAGCTCGGCGAGCATTGGAACGCCCGGCAAATCATCTTGCGGAGCGGCTCCCCGCTGAATCTGGACGACCTGGAGCGAGTTGATTTCGCGCATGCGGGCGCCATCCTGATTCCCGCTGCCGACACCACCGTTAGCAGCACGCTCGATGCCGACACGCGCACGGTGAAGACCTTGATGACAATGGGCGCCGCGCTGAAGCAGACGCCTCCCGAAGAACTGCCTCTCATGGTGGCGGAAATCCAGGACACGCGATATATCAGTACGCTGCGCGCGCTCTATCCAGGTTCTATGGAGATTGTCGCGGGCGACGAGGTGATAAGCCGCCTGATGATTCAAAACGTCCGCCACCCGGGGCTTTCTCATGTGTTCAGTGAGTTGGCCGACGTCAGTGGCAGTCAGATCTATGTCCGTGAAGAGTCGCAGCTTGTAGGCGTCCCTGTAAATCAGCTGACCTATGCCTTTGCTGAGGGTGTATTGCTCGGCGTGGTGCGTCCTCAGGGAGACGGCTTCCAGGCGCTGCTCAATCCGCCCAACGATCTGCGACTTGAAACAGGCGACCGCATCGCTGTACTGGCCCCCAGTTACAAGGACGCGGCACCGCCGGAGAGTTTGGGTGCTGAGGTCGATCTATCGGAACGGCCGGTGCCGGAGCACGCAGTGCGCGCCCAGCGCCGGGTACTAATACTGGGCTGGAACCACCGCGTGCCGGCTCTGCTGGACGAATTTGCTTCCTACCCCAAAGAACAGTTTGACATCGACATCGTGTCGCAGGTGTCAGCGAGTAAACGTGAGAAGCGTATCGCTGTTGAAGCGCTTTCTACAGACCGGCTCACGGTCAGGCAACTGGAGTTTGACTATACTTTACCCGCTTACCTCGAGAGTGTGAATCCGGCCAGCTACAATAACGTGGTCCTGTTAGCAAGCGAGCGGCTCAAGTCGGGCGCCGAGTCCGATGCGCGTACCATCCTGGGCTATCTGCTGCTCCACGACCTGATGGCGGCGGAGGCAGCAGTGCCTTCAGTACTGGTCGAGCTGACCGATCCGGACAATGTCTCTCTGTTCGAGAACCGACTTGGCGAGGTCATTGTCAGCCCAGTCATTGTCAGCCACATGCTGGCCCATGTCGCTTTGCGTCGCGAGTTGCGCGCTGTCTTCGACGAGCTGTTCAGCTCGGGTGGTTGCGAGATCTTCTTCCGTCACATTGCAGACTACGGCCTGGCACAAGGTGAATATAGCTTCGCCGACCTGCAGCGAGCCGCTGATACCCGAGGGGAAATCGCTATCGGTATTCGACGGGCCGGGCAGGAACAAATGCCACACGGCGGAGTTGAACTCAACCCCAGGCGCGACGAGCACCTCAAGCTGAATAATAACGACGAGCTGATCGTGCTGACAACCGACGAATAATCCTGCGGATTTAATTGTTCAGGTGCTTCGACTTCTGCCCAAATGTCCGGTCCGCTATCCAGTGTTAACTATCCAGTGTTAACCTGTTATTCATTGGCTGCTGGGTAAGGGTAAGAGATGGCCGGTTGGAGAAGCTCAGCTTCAGGGCGTGAACGACTGGTTATGCTGCTACTGAGACCTTCACAGAACCTCTGGGAATGTCGCATTGTGGCCGGTAGTACTCCTTCAGCAGTTCAGCTCTCGCTGAGATTCCATGGTTAGGGAACGGCAACTCTGTACTGAAAGTCGTCGTTCAGGGGGCTGGAGTGAATCGGCAATTGTTGGCCCGAGCCTGAAGTTCAGCAGCTTTGTTGAATATTCTGGGAGGCTGCATAAACCAGACCTTCGCAGTTTGATAGGTAGTTGACAGTGACTCACCTGCGGTAGGTGTACAGGGTATGAATAATTACGATGTAGAATCGAGTTTCATGCATCTGTTTTGGTTAGGATCCACGCCGAAGGGTTGGCTTGTACTTCTTATGCGCGGCTATCCTGCCTGTATACTCTGGCAAACTATAGAGGTGGTGTGAAAAACAAGCGGCTTCACAAACACCCAGGACCACTGTGGTTCTTGGGGCGCATACTAGTCAGCATTAGTGCCACGCTGTTCTTATTGCAGATCGCGTTAGCCACCCCTTTGCTTGACGGGATCGTCGAGAGTTGGCTGCAAGTCTCCGACGCGGGCGCAATGGAAGATCCTAGGTATATCGTCGTGCTCGGCGGCGGGGGCATTCCCAGCGACACTGGACTTATGAGGACATACTACGGTGCCATGCATAGCATTTCGTTCCCGGATGCAACCGTTATCGTGGCCCTGCCTGCGGATGAGGATCGGAAAACGAGCAGTGTAGGCCGTATGAAGGACGAGCTGGTGCTACGTGGTGTGCCAGAGTCCTCAATCTTGATGGAAACAGAAGGGCGGAATACTCACGAGCAGGCCGAAAGGATCCGGGCAATGCTAGGACCTGGGGTAATCGATGATCCAGTTCATATCGTGACCGAGCGCACGCATCTGCGACGATCTCTGCTCTGCTTCAGGAAAGCGGGTTTTTCACGGGTGTTCGGGATCGGCACACACAACACTGGTGCGGAGGCAGACGTGGGAGCAGGTACTTTTCTGAGATACACCTTGTGGACGAACCTTCAGCTCCAGATCCGGGTACTTCGGGAGATGATCGCAACTGGCATGTACAAGTTGAGGGGATGGATCTAGCTTGTTGAGGGGATCATTTCTACATTCGACACGGATTAGGAACGATATCCTGAATGACCGTTTCTGCGGCA
>CAMYIO010000094.1 GCA_947258515.1 uncultured Ectothiorhodospiraceae bacterium | reverse complement strand
GTGGGTGGCGCCATCAACATCATTACCCGGCAACCGGAAAAGGCCGGCACCTCTGCCTTCATCAAGGCTGGCCTTGGCAACCTTGACACGCGGCAACTGGATGCTCATGTCAGCCACAACAGCGGAGCATTTGCCGCCTTCGTTGGCGGACACATTCTCAGCAGCGACGGTTACCGCGACAATAATGATCTGGATGAAAAGAACCTCAACTCGGATTTCCGCTACAGTCACGAGAACAACCAGTACTTCCTGAAGCTTGACTGGTTCGATCAGGATCTAAACTTGCCGGGTGAACGCAACGTCAATCCCGCTGCAGGTATCGACCAGTTAAAGGACGATCGCCGCGGCACCAACACACCCGATGATTATGCCGACCAGAAGGGCTACCACATCAACCCGGGGTTTACCCATTACTGGGACAATGGGACCGAGGCCGTTATTGACTTCGGCTACCGCAAGAAAACACAGAAGGCTTTCTATGACGATTATGATCCTGTCACTGATTTCGAACGCTATCTTGATACCGACCTTAAAACGTTTTCATTTACGCCACGACTCATTACTCCACACCACTTTTTTGGAAAGCAGTCACAGACAATCATTGGTCTAGATTACTACGACTACGACTACGATTCTGACAGATCGCTAAGTCGCAGCACCGATGATATGCCGATACGCAAGATTCATATTGACCAGCGATCAACCGGCATCTACGCTGACTCAACCACCTCCGTGTCCTCAGACATCACCCTGAACCTGGGAGCCCGTCTGCAGTGGATCAAACAGGATGGAGCAATAAAATTCGACCCCACTGCTCCCGGTGCCGGCCCTGATGAACAGGCACCGGATTTTGATGACAGCTATAGCGTCCCCATGTTTGAGGCTGGCATTGAGAAACAGTTCATTGCTAGCACCAGCGGATATCTCAAGTGGACACACAGTGCACGTGTCGCGACGGTCGATGAACTGTTGAAGTTCGAGTTTAATCCAAGTACGTTTGCCTTTGAACAGGTATTCTCACCACTGGATCCACAAACCGGCAACGGTGTCGACCTGGGTACGCATTACAGGCAGGGCCGGTATTCCGCCACGGCGAATGCCTACTACATGCGACTGAAAAACGAAATTCACTTCGACCCGGTAACCTTCACCAACGTCAACCTGGACCCGACCGAACGCTACGGACTGGAACTGAGTGGCGCGCTCGATGTTAATGAGCAATTGAGTTTGCAGGGGAACTATACCTGCATGCGCTCCAGGTTCACCGATGGCCCCTTTGATGGCAATAACGTACCACTGGTACCGGAAAACAAAGCGAGTCTGTCGGGTACCTGGCGGCCGACAGCGGCAACCGATATCATTGTCGCGGTCAATTATGTTGACAGCAGATACTTTGACAACGACCAGTCCAACAGCTTCGGCGAAAAGATCCCCTCCTACACCACCGTTGATGCAAAATTCAGCCATGTCTACAAGGGCTTGCGGATGACCGCCGAGGTCAACAACATCTTCGAAGAGCAATTTTTCGAATACGGGGTCAGCAGTACCTTTTCACCGGGTGTGTACAACGCCTATCCCTTGCCGGAAAGGACTATACTGTTCACGCTTTCAAAAGAATTTGGCAACACAAGGTGATTACTCATAATCTCAACTGGTTTTTGTGCCTCTCGGTGGCCGCGCATGCAGCACTGCTGAGCGCATGGCAGATGCCTGTCTATACAGCCGGCAATAGCGGCCACGCGCTACAGCTGTCCATCACACAGCGGGCCGGCGACAGCCGCGAGCAACCGTCACCGCCCACCGAACCAGCAGCACAATCTGTGCCCGATAATCCGGAACCGCCACGGCAGGCTGCAGCAGCGGTGACCAGGATGGCAAGCAACATGGCGGCACAGCAGAACAGGGCACCGCGCCTGGTGCACAAGGCAAGCCCGGCGCAAACCCGGTCAGCGACAGCAGCCATCGAGACAGTCACCGCTGCTGCAGCGGTTGCCAGCAATCCTGTCCTGCTGCGCGAGGAAACGCACCGCCATTTGCGCAACAGTGTCATGGAACTGGTTAGCCGGGAATTCACCTATCCCGCGATCGCTCGTCGCAAGGGCTGGCAGGGCATCGTCAAACTGGAACTGCACATTGAAGCGGACGGCTCTATCACGGACCTGCAGCTGGCAGAAACCTCCGGTTACAGCATCCTCGACAGGGCCGCCATGCAATGCCTGCAGTTCGCCAGCCTGCCGGGAGCCGCACGCTGGTTGCAGGGAAAACCCTTTGACATCGTGGTACCCGTTGAGTATCGCCTGGTTGACAGCTGACATGGGTAACCGTCTCTCGAAAATCTACACCCGGACCGGCGATGATGGCAGCACCGGTCTTGGCGATGGTTCACGCGTCGCTAAAGACAGCCTGCGTATTGAAGCCATGGGTGCGGTGGATGAACTGAACTGCTCACTCGGCGTGCTGTTGTGCAACCCGCTGGAAGAAGCGTTGCAGTCAATATTGGTTGATATCCAGCACACCCTGTTTGATCTGGGTGGCGAACTGTGCATCCCCGGCGCCACGGTCATCAGCGCAGACCGGGTAGCCGGGCTGGAGCAACAGCTGGATGCATTAAACGCTGACCTGCCACCGCTGAAGGAATTCATCCTGCCCGGTGGCTGTAGCGCCGCCGCGGCCTGCCACCTCGCACGGGCCATCTGCCGGCGCAGCGAACGTCGTCTACACAGTCTATCCAAAGCTGAAGCCGTGAACAGGGACGCCATTAAATACCTGAATCGCCTTTCTGACCTGTTGTTTGTGATGGCACGGCATCTAAACAAGGCGGCCGGCGAGCCGGATGTCCTCTGGCAACACGACCGCAGCAAATAGTGCAGGAGCGGCGTCGCCTACAGGGAGGTAGGTGAGGGGCGTAAGCAGGATGCGGAAGCTTCCTCGCCGCGATTGTTTTTCATGCACCAAATCGCGGCGAGGACGCCGCTCCTACAATTGTTATTTCTTACGCACGCCCTCAAGAATCACGCATAGTTCCCCGGCACCCTCAAGAATCCGCGGCGTGTGCCGCACCAGCCGCTCACGGGCGATGGCATAGACATGTCCGTTCTGCACCGCGGATAATGACGGCCAGCGCTGCCAGGCGGCCAGTTGCGGTGAATCCAGGTCGTCGACAGCAATAACAATCACCTCGGGGTCCGCGGCCAGTATCGCCTCGATACCGACCTGGGGTGCCAGTGCCGGCAGCCCGGCAAACACGTTGCGGCCACCACACAGACGCACTACATCACTGAACAGATGCGCGCCGTTGAGCGTCATCAAGGGTTGCTCCCATATCTGGTAAAATACGCTGACTGCCGGGGGCTGCGCATAGCGTTTTTCCAGTTGTCGATAACGGTCACTAAAACGGTCAGCGGCTACCCGTGCAACCGGCTCCGTTCCGGCAAGCCGCCCGAGACGCAACAGGGTATCCGGCACATCCTGCAGATGCCGCGGCTCGGACAAAAACACGGTCAGGCCCAGTGACCTGAGCCGTTCCACCTGGTTTCCCGGATTGCCGCTTTGCCAGGCCACCACGAGATCCGGTTGCAGGGCAAGGATTGCTTCAAGGTCCAGCCCGGTCCCGCCACCGATCCGGCTGACCGAAGCCGCCGCACCGGGGTAATCACTGTATTCAGACACGCCAACCACCGCATGACCGGCACCGGCGGCAAATAATAATTCACTGAGATACGGTGCAAGACTGACAATACGCCGCGCCGGTCGCTCGAGCGTCACCTGTCGATCATCATCATCCGTGACCGTGATGGCGGCCTGCAGGGAGATTACCGGCCATTGGAACAGCAGCAACGTCGCCATCAACAGCACGTGGCTGCCGCGGCTGTTGCCGCGGCCAAAGCCAGGGAAGCGCAAATTAATTGGCAAAATCGTGGTACTCCGCAAGAACAAGATAAGCAGGATGCGCGCCGCGCACCCTGCATTGATTTATCAAATTAATCTGCACTTCCCCGGGGAACAGTACACTACTATTTGATGACATTTTAAAAACCGGTACGATTCAATACGCTATAATCCCGCGTCACAGCAACTGACACAAGCAGGATACCTGATCATGAAATCACCCGTAGTTCTTGTCGGCATTGGAGAAATGGGCAGCGTCTTCGCACGAGGCCTGCTGCGTAGCGGACACCCTGTCTATCCAGTGATCCGCGACACAGACATGGCGGCGACTGCACAACTGCTGCCCTCGCCGGAACTGGTACTGGTGGCCGTTGCCGAGAATGACCTGCATGCCGTACTGGAACAGATGCCGGCTGCATGGCATACACGACTCGCGCTGCTGCAAAACGAATTGCTTCCGGGTGACTGGCAGCAGTACGGTTATACCCGTCCGACGGTCATCTCTGTCTGGTTTGAGAAAAAGAAAGGCCAGGACGTCAAGGTCCTGATTCCCTCCCCTGTGTTTGGGCCCGGCGCCGAGCTCCTGCAGACAAGCCTCGGCAGCCTGGACATACCGGCCCGACTACTCGCCAGCGAAGACGAGCTGTTGTTCGAACTGGTCGTCAAGAATGTCTACATCGTCACGACCAACTGTGCCGGGCTGGTCACCGGCGGCACAGTGAGCGCGCTTTGGGCCGATCACCGTGAATTCGCGGAAGCCGTTGCGCGCGAGGTGATACAGATACAGGAAACCCTGACAGGACAGACGTTTCAGGCGGATGAATTGATTGCCGCCATGCTGAAAGCCTTTGCGGGCGACCCCGACCACGGCTGCATGGGGCGCAGTGCGCCCGCACGGCTGGCACGTGCACTGCAACAGGCGGATAAGGCGGGGCTGGCCGTCCCGCGGCTCAGGGAGATCGCCGCGGGCGTGCAGTAGCACAGCGCACTACTGCAACGGCCACAACCAGGCGGCACCACGTACACCGCTGGCGTCGCCGTGTTGCGCACACAACAGGCGGGTATCGACGCGGTCGGAAAACACATACGCATCCCATTGAGACATCACGGCGTTATACAGGCGCTTGCAGTTTGACAAGCCACCACCCAGCACGATCACATCGGGATCGATCACGTTAATAACACTCGCCAGCGCACGTGCCATGCGGTTCGCATAGCGCTTCAATGTCTGGCAGGCCTGTTCATCCCCGTGTTCCGCTGCCTGGATAATCGTGCGCGCATCCAGGGAACCAGCGTATGCCTGGCGATGATCGCGCGCCAGTGCCGGACCGGATAACCAGGTTTCAATACAGCCCTGCAGGCCACAGTAACAATCCGCTCCAGGCAACTCCTCCGGCTGTGGCCACGGTAGTGGATTGTGTCCCCACTCGCCTGAAATACCGTTGGGCCCGGTGAGCAGTTGCCCGTTAATGACAATCCCGCCACCGGTGCCGGTGCCGATAATAACGCCGAAGACGACCGCGGCATCCCTGCCCGCCCCGTCAACAGCTTCCGACAAGGCAAAACAATCGGCATCATTGGCGAAGCGCAAGGGCCGACCCAGCCGCGCTCCAAGTTCCCTGTGCAGCGGCTGCCCGTTGAGACAGACTGAATTCGAGTTCTTCACCAGACCGGTAGCGCGTGATATGGAACCGGGCAAACCAATGCCCACTGAACACCCTTCACCCACGCTGGACTCCAGAGCCGACACCAGCGCAACCACGGCATCCAGCGTTGCCGCGTAATCACCCTGCGGAGTTGCGCTTCGCTCCCGGCAAAGCTCGACACCCGCAGCATCCAGAACAATCCCCTCGATCTTTGTGCCACCAAGGTCGATGCCCATCCTTAATTCCGTCTTGTCCATAAGTGCTTATATGTGTGTAACAGTTAGTCCATTAAACCGAATCTGTGCAGCAAGGGATAATCGCGAAGCGCGCCTGCTGTTGCGTTAGCGGATCAGCTCCTGACCAGCCGCTGCCGTAGCCGCTGCCAGTCGAATGCCGGTCCCGGATCGGTCTTGCGCTGCGGTGAGATATCACAATGACCGGCAAGGCTGCTGGCTGACAGACCGGGGTAGGCATTAATCAGGAGATTGACGACATCTGCCAGCACCTCGTACTGCGCATCGGTGTAGGGCTCATCATCCTGTCCTTCCAGCTCAATACCGATAGAAAAATCATTACAGGCCGCTCGCCCCTGGTAACAGGAGTCACCCGCATGCCAGGCGCGTTTGTGAAACGGAACATACTGGACCACCTTACCGTCGCGCCGCACCAGCAGGTGGCTGGATACCTTCATGCCGGCAACTTCCGTAAAATAGGGATGCGCACTGGTATCCAGTGTGTTGGTAAAAAAGCGGTCAATCTCGGGTCCGCCATACTGACCGGGCGGCAGGCTGATACCGTGCACGACGAGCAGCGATATCTCACAGCCATCCGGGCGCTCATCACAGTTGGGCGAGGGCACCTGGCGGGCGCCCATCAAGTGTTTCCTGTCGAGATCAATTTTCACGTGTCAACTCATTTCCTTGCTTGACAACCGAACCAGGCTGTTGATTCTGCTTATATTTACATCAAGACTGCCGACCGCGGCAACACGTTTCCGCCAGCCATCCTGATCGGCTAGAATACTCCCCTCAAAATCTGGCAGATACACCCAACGCCACCTGGTTGGCAGCAGACTGGAGCAACAGTGAAAAAAGCATACTTACTGGTATCTCTTTTATTTATTTTTGCCGGCAACACTGCCGCGGAGACCCGCTATGTCAGCGATATGCTGGAAATTACCATGCGCAGCGGCAAGGGTACCAGCTATGGCATCACGCGCATGCTGCGCAGCGGCACAGCAGTACAGGTACTCGAGACCGACAAGGAATCCGGCTACACCCGGGTGCGCACCAGTAATGGCAAGGAAGGCTGGGTATTGTCACGCTTCCTTATGAAAGGGCAGGCCGCCCGCGAACGTCTCGCCGCCGCTGAAAAGAGCCGGGCTGAACTGGAGCTGGAAAACCGCAAACTGAGCACGGCCATGGCAGCACTGACGGATGAGAAAAAGGCACTGGAGAACAACCTCGGCGATCTTGAAGGAGAGAGCCGGTCTGTCAGCCAGGAACTCGCCGAGATCAAGCGCACCGCGTCCAGTGCACTCGCCATTGATTCAGAAAACAAGGATCTGAAAAGCCGGCTGGTGTCCCTGGAACGTCAGCTGCAGACCGTGCAGCAGGAGAACCAGAGCCTCAAGGATCGTACCGCACGCGACTGGTTCATGGTCGGCGCCGCGGTGGTGCTGCTGGGTATCATTATCGGCTTGATCATCCCGAAGATCCGCTTCCGCAAGAAATCCAGCTGGGACACGTTTTAAAGACAAGAGTAGAAAAAGTTATTAGCCACGGAATCCACGAAAAACGCGGAAGAATAAACGAGTAAGCTCTGCTCGTTTCATTATCTCCGCGAAAGCGGGAATGACATTCGTAACGTTTTTTCGTGTTCTTCCGTGGATTTCGTGGCTAAAAAATAAAGCTTATTCGTCTGTGACGCATCCGTCGGATGCATTCCTGACACACTGGATATATTTGTACAGCGTACCGCGCGTCGCCTTGTACGCCGGCATGGTCCACGCCTCGCGACGCTGCTCCATGTCAGCATCACTGAGGTCGACTGACAGGGTCTTGCTGTCCGCATCGATGCTAATGACATCACCGTCCTGGATCAGTGCCAGCGGGCCACCGTCCTGTGCCTCCGGCACAATGTGTCCGATGATGAATCCGTGTGAACCACCCGAGAAGCGTCCATCTGTCAGTAACGCCACATCATTGCCGAGTCCGGCTCCCATAATGGCAGAGGTGGGCGTCAACATTTCCGGCATGCCCGGACCACCTTTCGGACCCTCATAGCGAATCACGACCACGTCGCCCTTGTCGATACGGTTTGCTTCGAGCGCAGCCAGCATGTCTTCCTCGCTGTCATACACCTTCGCAGGCCCGGAAAACTGCAGCCCCTCCTTGCCGGTGATCTTGGCAACCGACCCGCCCGGGGCAAGATTACCCTTGAGTATCTGGATATGTCCGGACGCCTTGATAGGGTCGTCGATACCATGAAAGACATCCTGCCCGGCTGCCAGCCCCGGCAGGTCCTGCAGGTTTTCAGCTACCGTCTTGCCCGTTACGGTCAGACACTCAGCGTTGATCAAACCCTGCTCAAGCAGGTATTTCATTACGGCCGGGGTGCCGCCAACATTGTGCAGGTCTTCCATGACATACTGGCCGCTCGGCTTGAGATCGGCAAGAAACGGTACCCTGTCGCTGACCGCCTGGAAATCATCGATCGCCAATGGCACGTCAACGGCTCGCGCCATGGCGATCAGGTGCAACACCGCATTGGTCGAACCGCCCAGGGCCATGATAATGACCATGGCATTCTCAAAGGCAGGCCGTGTCATGATGTCACGAGGCTTGATGTCTTTCTCAAGCAAGTTGCGAATGGCAACGCCGGCGCTCAGGCACTCCGCCAGCTTGCCCGGGTCCACCGCAGGTGTCGATGAGCTGTAGGGCAATGACATACCCATCGCCTCGATAGCGGACGCCATGGTGTTGGCGGTGTACATACCACCACAGGCACCCGCGCCCGGACAGGCGTGGTTAACGATATTCTGGCGTGTTGTTTCATCGATCTTGCCGGCGATAAACTCACCGTAGCTCTGAAAGGCCGACACGATATCCAGCGTCTGGTCATGGTAATGGCCGGGCTTGATGGTGCCGCCGTAGATCATTAACGAGGGCAATATTGGCGTCATACCATTGCGCGCTCATCACGGTTTCGATCGAGTCGGCGATCAGGTCACGTGACTGCAATGAGTAACTCATGCCGTCAGTCCCCATGGAAATGCCGTCACTGACACCAATGGTATTGAAGCGCATACCCACAAGACCGGCAGCCACCACGCCCTCCCTGACTTTGGCAGCGAGATCATTGAGATGCATGTTACAGGTGTTGCCCTCGTACCAGACACTGGAGATACCCACCTGGGCCTTGTCCATGTCGTCTGCCGTCAGCCCGGTACCATGGAGCATCGCCTGCGAGGCGCCCTGTGACTTCGGTTGCGTAATACGGGCACTGTACTTGTTCAGCTTGTGACTCATGTTTGTCTCCGGACGGCTGTGGTGACCCTGTCGGGTTTAACTCAGTGGGCACGGTATTGTACAGACGGATCTGCGTGGTCTGAATATCGTTAATGGGTAAATTCAGCTGTTTCACGTTATGGCTGGACCGGGTTCCTTTCGTCGTGATCACCACCGGCCTGTTCCGGCATGGCGCTCGATGCGCGACCACCGTCGATCGTCATAAAAATGGCACTGATCATATTTAAATACCTCTATATTCCAATAGGTTATATATTTTTTTGAGCACCATTAATACTTGCCAAATCATGAATTAGTGCTACTATATAAGTCATTACTTAAGTTATCATTTACTTATATTGAAGCGGCCATGACATGGACTTTGACAAACCGACTTGTAAGCAGGCGTCAGGAGAACAAAATGTTTTACCCAACCTTGATATGCAGTGAAGCAAAGGCGCTCATCGAGGCAGGCGCGCAAGTGGTGGACGTACGCAGCCCGCGGGAGCACCGGCAACATGCACTGCCCGGCTCGGTCAACATACCCCTTCCGCTGACACAACGGGCGCTGAAGCAACTGGACAAGGAAACCCCGGTCTTGTTGTACTGCGCCAGCGGCCAACGCAGCGGCGCTGCCAGGCGCTTGCTTGAGGCATGCGGCTTCAGGACTGTACACAATATTGGCACACATACCTTCATGAACGATTGCGACCCGTTCCATTCACAATAGCAACGGACAATACAATGGAAATACGTCAACTATACGATCCCGAGAGCTCGACCTGCAGTTATCTGGTCTGGAACAGGGAGAGCCGTGAGGCAGCACTGATTGACCCCGTACAGGAACAGCTCAATCGGGACATTAACCTGGTCAGGGAACTCGATCTGCAGCTGAAATACACACTGGAAACGCACGTTCATGCCGATCATGTGACCGGTTCCGGTGTACTCAGGAAGACGTTTAATTCCATTGTCATGGTCCATG
>CAMYIO010000093.1 GCA_947258515.1 uncultured Ectothiorhodospiraceae bacterium | reverse complement strand
CCCAGACGCTGCACCTGGTGCGGGAGGGGGCCTGATGCTCAACCGGCGAAAAACAGGGATCAGAATGGCCGCTAATCAACGATCAGGATCCCCGCATCAGCGGGGTTTTCTGTGTCCGGATAAAGGGAACTTTTGACCGATTGCGTTGAAAAACCCGGTAAGTACTTGCTGATCGAGGTGGCTGCGTTTCCTGGGATATGCAGCTTGCTTTGACAGCCAGCCTCACCGCCTGCGTGGCTGTTTCTGATTACGTTGTGACCATTTTAACCAGCACCAGGCAAGGGTGCCGAGAACAGTAACTATTCCAGCAGATGCGCAGGCCAAAGCTAAAGACGGTATTAAATCATTCATCAGCTACTATACACACAACGCGACCCGCAGCCCGGTTTATATTTTGAATGGGGGCAAGGCGGGTAAAAATGGAGGTTGCCTCACGGTTGCCATAATTCTGCGTGGCAAGGAATTACTCGCCTGTGCCTGATATTGTCCTTGATAGGAATCAACACGTTTCTGATAGAGGGTTTAAGATGGAGTATGCAATAGCAGCGGATGGAATAGGCATATTGGGCATCCTTCAAAAGATGTCTGCAAATCCCTGGCTAATAGCTGCTATCGCGGTCGTCGTCATCGTGATCTATCTCGTAACTACCCGAGCATAGCGATTCTGCAATCCCGGCAACCGAATGGTGACTTAAGACTACCTGCTGATACGTCATCACTGCTTAGAGAAGAGGGTGCGTCCGGAGGCGATGGCTCAATAATCTTTGCCGTGCTGGTGCAACAGTTGGGTGAAAATGCGCCGGAAATTACCTGTCACACTATTGCCGGATTATCTCGCGTGCGAGATACGCGGATGAATGCTAGCCTTGCTTGCCATGAAGTCTGCTACCGATTCAGCACCCCTGACCCTTGTCTGTCATCCGCAAACCCCCTCCCGGGTAATACGTGCTATCGAGGTGGTGGTGGGTGGGGGAGAAAATGGCAGTCTCACCCTCGCCTTCGCCCTGGAGGGTGAGCTCTCCGCTTTGCGCATCCCTGAATCCCGGTCGTCCCTGCGATCGAGTGACCTGTGGCGGCACACCTGCTTCGAGGTCTTCGTCATGGCGGGGGAGGATCCGGGGTACCGTGAATTCAATTTCTCGCCCTCCAGTGAGTGGGCGGCCTATACTTTTCGCGGCTATCGGGAAGGCGGGGAACTGGAGCTTAAGATGAGGCCGGGAATCGCGGTGCGCCGCAGCGGGGACCGGCTGGAGCTGGATGCAGAGATCGCTGTGGATTGTCTGCCGCCGGGCCGTTCGCTGCGGCTGGGGCTGTCCGCGGTTGTGGAGGATGCTGACGGCGTGCTGTCATACTGGGCGTTGCGACACCCCCCGGGCAAGCCCGACTTCCATCATACTGACGCCTTCGCGTTCAACGGCTACTGCCCTGAAGGCGTGACGTGAACAATCTAACCGACGGAGTAAGGCCATGAAGTTTGGTATCGATCGCCTGCTGCAACAGCCCGCGTTGCGCCAGTCCCTGAAGGGGAGCCGTGTGGCCCTGCTGGCCCATCCTGCTTCTGTGACTGACGACCTCAGCCATTCCCTGGACGCCCTTGCGCGGCTGCCCGACATCGAGCTCACCGCTGCCTTTGGTCCCCAGCATGGCCTGCGCGGTGACAAGCAGGACAACATGATGGAATCCCCTGACTACATCGACCCGCAGCTGGGTATACCGGTGTTCAGTCTCTACGGCACGGTGCGCCGGCCCACGCCGGCGATGATGGACAGCTTCGACGTGCTGCTGGTGGACCTGCAGGACCTGGGCTGCCGTATCTACACCTTTATTACCACGCTGCGCTATGTGCTGGAGGCAGCGGCACAGTTCAACAAGCGGGTAGTGGTGCTGGACCGACCCAACCCGGCCGGGCGCGCGGTGGAAGGGCTGATCCTGCGTCCGGGTTGGGAGAGCTTCGTGGGCGCAGGTCCTCTGCCCATGCGCCACGGCCTCACCCTGGGCGAACTGGCCTTGTGGTTTGTGCGTACCCTGAATCTGGACGTGGAATGCGAGGTATTGACCATGGAGGGCTGGGCGCCCCAAAGCGGGCCGGGCTACGGCTGGCCTCTGGGCGAGCGCAGCTGGATCAATCCCAGTCCCAATGCGCCCAATCTCTGGATGGCCCGCTGCTATGCCGGCACGGTCATGCTGGAGGGCACGACCCTGTCCGAGGGGCGCGGTACCACCCGGCCGCTGGAGCTGTTCGGTGCACCGGACCTGGAACCCCGCAAGCTGCTAGCGGAGATGCAGCACCTTGCGCCCCACTGGCTGCAGGGCTGCCGGCTGCGGGAGTGCTGGTTTGAGCCTACCTTCAGCAAGCACGCGGGTGAACTGTGCGCCGGGGTGCAGATTCATGTGGAGGACGGGGCCTACGACCATGCTGCCTTCCGCCCCTGGCGGCTGATGGCACTGGCCTTCAAGGCGCTGCGCCGGCAGCGGCCGGACTACGCGCTTTGGCGAGACTTCCCGTACGAGTATGAAGTCGACCGCCTGGCCATCGACGTGATCAATGGTGGCGAGCTGCTGCGCCAGTGGGTGGATGATCCCGAGGCCACAGCGGGCGATCTGGAGGCCCTGGCCGGGACGGACGAGGCGGCATGGATAGTGGAGCAGGAAACGCTGATGCTGTATCGGTAAGCTTCCACAGGCAGTTCAAGTCCGGGCGACTGTCGAAACCGACACGGTACGGAATACGCAGAGACGGCAGAAAATGCACGGCTGTCCTTTTACCGGGATCAGCTGCTGACTGATAATAATCACGATGCAGCGTACACTCGGGAAATGACTGCCATTGATGGAGTAACTGGTGAAGTTCAGGGATTGTTACAACCTTATCGGGGCATGGCGCGAGGCAACCCGGGGTGAGATCAGGTATGCCTGACTGCAGGGATAAAAATGGCCGCTCCTCGTACGGGTAAGTGGGCCGGCATTTTTTTGCTACTCGTCATTGGGGCGGCCGGTGGCTGGTTTGCATGGCAAAACTTGCGGGCAACGGAGACCGATATTGCAACCAGGCTTCCCGGACGTCTGCTGGAGGTGCTGGCCGGGGAAGGTGACATGGTTGTTGCCGGTCAGGTCCTGGGCCGCATGGATACAAAATCACTGCAGGCCCAGCTGAAAGAAGCCGAGGCCCGCGTCGAACAGGCAAGAAGGGAACATGACCAGGCGGCCGCGCTTGTCCGGCAACGCAAGAGTGAGTGTGCACTGGCACAAAAGGAACTCAAGCGTTCACGGACCATGTATGCGAAGGACCGGGGTATTATCTCGCAGGAAAAACTGGATCGGGATGTGGCGGCAGCAGAGGTGGCAGAGGCCATGTGTGCCGCTGCCGAGGCCCAGCTTGCCAAAGTGGGGGCAATGATCAATGTCGCCATTGCAGAGGTCGAGCGGGTCAGGGTCGAGCTTGATGACAGCGTTCTCAGGGCGCCAGGCAACGGACGTGTGTTGTACAAGCTGGCGGAGCCCGGGGAGGTCTTGCCTGCCGGGGGCAAGGTTCTGACCATCCTCGACCTGAGCGATGTTTACATGACCCTGTTTCTGCCTGCCCGGCAAGCGGGAAGGGTGGCCATCGGTGCAGAAGCCCGCATTGTATTTGATGCGGCCCCCGATCTCGTCATTCCCGCCAGCATCTCCTTTGTTGCGCCCCGCGCCCAGTTCACGCCGAAGGAAGTCGAAACCCGCACCGAGCGCGAGAAACTGATGTTTCGCATCAAGGTGAGGATCGCCCCCGAGTTGCTGCAGCAACACATCGAAAAGGTGAAGACCGGTGTGCCGGGCGTGGCCTACGTGCGCCTCGATCAAACGGCCGCCTGGCCCGGGTACCTGCAGGTAAGACTTCCGGATGACTGAACCTTCCGCCGTTCTTGCGCGGGTAACAGGGCTGACGCATCGCTACGGTGAGTCAGCCGCCATCGACACGATAGACCTCGAGATTCCCGCCGGCCGCATGGTGGGTTTTATCGGGCCGGACGGCGTTGGAAAGTCCAGCCTGCTGGCGCTGCTTGCCGGCATACGCAAGATCCAGACCGGCAGCATTACGCTGCTCGGTGATGATCTGCGCAAGGCCCGGCATCGAAGAATGCTCTGCCAGCGCATCGCCTACATGCCCCAGGGGCTGGGGCGCAACCTCTACATGACGTTATCGGTGTTCGAGAACATCGATTTTTTTGGCCGGCTGTTTGGCCTGTCACGCGGGGAGCGTGAACGGCATATCAGGGAGTTACTCGAAGCCACGGGGCTGGCGCCCTTTGCCAATCGCCCGGCAGGCAAACTCTCGGGTGGCATGAAGCAGAAGCTGGGCCTGTGCTGTGCGCTGATACATACCCCGGATTTGCTGATACTTGATGAACCGACGACCGGTGTTGATCCGCTTTCGCGGCAGCAGTTCTGGGCGCTGATCGATCGCCTGCGCGCACGACGTCAGGGCATGAGTGTGCTCATTGCTACCGCCTATATGGAGGAGGCGGAGCGCTTTGACTGGCTGGTGGCGATGGATGACGGACGCATCATGGCAACCGGCAGGCCAGAGGAAGTCAAGCTGCACACCGGGACGGAGAGTCTGGATGCAGCCTTTATCCAGCTGTTGCCGGAGCACAAACGCCGCGGTCACCAGTTGCTGGTTGTGCCGCCCCGCAGCAGGCAGCGGCAAGGTTTGCCTGCCATCCAGGCCACAGGTCTGGGCAAGCGCTTCGGTGATTTTACTGCGGTGGATGACGTCAGTTTCGAGATCGAGCGCGGTGAGATATTCGGCTTTCTCGGTTCCAATGGCTGTGGCAAGACCACCACCATGAAGATGCTGACCGGCTTGTTGCCGGCATCCTCGGGTGAAGCGAAGCTGTTCGGCCGGCTCGTGGATCCCCATGACCTGGAGACCCGCAAACGGGTTGGCTATATGTCCCAGTCATTCTCGCTGTATGGCGAGCTGAGCGTAATGCAGAACCTGGAACTGCATGCCCGGCTTTTCCACTTGCCCCGGGAACGCATCGCGACGCGCCTTGCCGGGTTGATCGAGCAATTCGGGCTCGAGGACTATGTTGAGGCGTTGTCCGCGGGATTACCGCTGGGCATCCGCCAGCGCCTGTCCCTGGCTGTCGCCGTGGTACACGAACCCGAGATGCTGATTCTCGACGAGCCGACCTCGGGGGTCGACCCGGTGGCACGTGACCGGTTCTGGGGACTGCTGGTCGACCTCTCCCGCAACCAGGGCGTAACCATCTTCATCTCCACCCACTTCATGAGTGAAGCGGAACGCTGTGACCGTATCTCTTTCATGCATGCCGGCAAGGTGCTGGCAAGTGATACCCCCCGGGCGCTGATCAACAGCAGGGAGGCCGGGACGCTGGAAGAGGCCTTTATCAGTTACCTGCAGGCGGCCATGGGTAGCGAGGCACAGCCTGCCGCCATCCCGAAAGAGACAGGCCCGGTTTCATCCGCAGTTGAACAACCGCCTCGCACCGGTGCCTTCAGTCTGATGCGCCTGCTGGGCTATTCGCGCCGCGAGGGCATGGAACTGCTGCGTGATCCCGTGCGCCTTGCCTTTGCGCTGCTGGGTCCACTGATTCTCATGATCGTGTTCGGCTACGGCATCTCTTTCGATGTGCAGAACCTGGCGTATGCCGTGCTGGATTACGACCAGTCCGCGGAGAGCCGTCGTTACCTGGAGAACTTTTCGGGCTCGCGCTATTTCTTGCAACGGCCTGATATTCGCGATCATGCCGATATGGAAAAGCGCCTGCGCAGCGGTGAGCTGGCGGTTGCTATCGAGATCCCGCCGGATTTCGGCAGGGATCGCAGGCGCGGCCGGCCGTTGCAGGTGGGCGTGTGGCTCGATGGCGCCGTGCCGTTTCGTGCCGAGACCAGCCGCGGTTACGTACAGGGCCTGCACCGCGATTATCTGGCCGATCTGGCGCGTCGCGAACAGGGCACAGAGGTTCAGGTCCTGCCTGTGGATATCGAGACCCGGTTTCGTTACAACCAGGATTTCAAGAGCGCCTTTGCCATGGTGCCGGGTGTCATTATGCTGTTGCTGATGCTGATACCGGCCATGATGACAGCCGTTGGCGTGGTGCGGGAAAAAGAGCTCGGATCGATCACTAACCTGTACGCCACGCCAGTGACGCGGCTTGAATTTCTGCTCGGCAAGCAACTCCCCTACGTGGTGATCGCGATGTTCAGCTTCCTCAGTCTGGTGCTGCTCGCCCTGTTGCTGTTCGAAGTCCCCGTCAAGGGCAGTTTTCCCGCCCTTGCAGCAGGCGCGCTTTTGTTCGTGATTGCGAGCACCGGTTTTGGCCTGCTGGTGTCGACCTTCGTCAAGACCCAGATTGCCGCTATCTTTGCCGCCGCTATCCTGTCGATTATGCCGACGATCAATTTCTCCGGTTTCCTGTCACCGGTTTCCTCCCTCACGGGTGGCGGCAGAATCGCGGGCTACGGTTATCCCAGCAGTTACTTCCAGCAGATCAGTGTCGGTACCTTTACCAAGGCACTGGGTTTTGCAGATCTGCTGATCAATTATCTGGTACTGAGCGCGTTTGTTGTCGTGTTCCTGCTGCTCAGCCTGGTCCTGCTCAGGGCCCAGGAGCGCTGATGCTGCTGCGACGCCTGCAGAATATCTATCGGCTGGGGGTGAAGGAAATATTCAGCCTGCGCCGTGACGTGGTGATGGTCGTGCTGATCATTTTTACCTTTACCTACGCCGTCTATACACCGGCCAAGCATGCCCTGACGGAATTACGAAACGCTGCGGTAGCCGTTGTCGATGAGGATCATTCGCAGTTGTCACAGCGCATCCGGGATGCATTGCTTGAGCCCTACTTCAAGCCACCGGTGCTGCTCGCCATAGATGGCATCGATGCCGCAATGGACTCCGGCCGGTATACCTTTGTTATCGATATCCCCCCTGATTTCGAGGCAGACCTGCTGGCGGGGCGTCAACCCGCCGTGCAGGTCAACATCGATGCGACAGCGATGACACAGGCGGGTCACGGCGCCACCTATATCCGGCGCATCATCGCACAGGAGGTTGAAGACAGCATGCGCGGCGGGGAAGCAATGACGCAACGGCCGGTTGCACAGGTCGTTCGCGTGAAGTTCAATCCCAATGTCCAGTCGAAGTGGTTTCTGGGCGTAATGCAACTGGTCAATATGATCACCTTGCTCGCTATCATGCTCAGTGGCGCAGCACTGATTCGGGAGCGCGAGCACGGCACCATCGAGCATTTGCTCGTGATGCCATTAACACCGGCAGAGATCATGATTGCCAAGGTGTGGGCCAACGGCCTGGTCATCGTCATTGCCGCCACCCTGTCACTGAAGCTGGTTATCCAGGGCTTGCTGGATGTCCCCATTGCCGGTTCCATCCCCCTGTTTGTAGCGGGGATGGTCATTTACCTGTTCTCGGTCACCGCGCTGGGTATCTTCCTTGCTACCCTGGTCCGCTCCATGCCGCAGTTCGGACTGCTGGCCTTCCCCGTATTCATGGTCATGAACCTGTTGTCCGGCAGCACCACGCCACTGGACAGCATGCCGGAGGCATTGCAATACGCGATGCAACTCTCGCCGTCGACTCACTTTGTAAGCTTCGCACAGGCAATCCTCTACCGGGGGGCCGGCTTCGAGGTGGTCTGGCGGGATTTTGCCGTTATTTTCCTGAGTGGCGTGGTATTTTTCAGTGCGGCGCTGTTGCGCTTTCGCAAGACAATAAGCGCGGTACGATAATCTTGAGCTACCTTGACACGGTGGACTCAGTCCGGTTTCCGGCATAGCCGCTCAACTCCAGGTAACCCCTGCCAGCGTGACTGCCGGATACCTCGACCGCGCCCTCCCAGTAGTGCACGCTGTGATCCATCAGCTGATCATCGAGCAATGCCTGCACTTCAAGATCGAGCCCATGACCGGGTACCTGCAGGCGCCAGCGGGTCGGATAGCGCGTTCCGTCTTGCGCCTGCCAGTGACGCAAGGCTGTGAGCCTGACCTGGCCAGGCAGCAGGGCACGTACGCTGCCATCGGTTTCCACCAGGCTGCCGCGGCTGAACGCATGCATTCCGCCCTGCCTGTTGCGCAGCTGGTAGTACATCAGGTCGCGGCCATCATCCAGATGCAGGGCAAACCAGTCCCACCCGGACTGGTCGCTGTCAAGCGCGGAGCTTGACCACTCGCGATCCATCCAGCTATCACCCCGTACCCTGTAAACCGTCTCGCCAATGCGCAACTCACCGCGTGTCGGCAGACGCGTGAAGGAATAGTAGTAAGAGGCATTGCCGGGCGTGGCACTCTTGCGCGACAGGCCTTGCTCGCCCTGCAGCACCAGTGGCTTGTCACCTGACTGCAGTTGCAGTGACACACTGATGTCCTCGTCCTGTGCCATGACGGTCATCGGGAACAACCCGGACTCCGCACGCATCGACCAGGGCCCCAGCCACACCTCGAACGGCGTTATGCGGGCGCCGGCGAGGCCAGCCGCCGCGCGTGCAAGGCGTTCGGCTGAATAATGTCTGGCAGCGGCGGCGTCGCTGATCGCCATGTGCCCCATGTAGAGTTGTTGCGTACGCCATGCCGAATCCGTCAGCGCTTCCCCGGGACGCAGCGCGACGCGAAACAGCGTGAACTGGTAGCCAAAGCGACGCCCGTCGGCAGTTTGCAGATTGCCCGTCAGGTACCACCACTCGGTGGCGAATTCGGGATGCGCGCCATGATCCTGTGGAAACTGAAAGGCGCGTGGCCCCACAGCGCGCGCAAAACCGGGATCGGGTTTCGACCCCATCACGTGCTCGACGCGCACCGCCGGCGCGTTTGCCGGCGGTCCGGTATCGCAGGCCGATACTATCAGTGCCAGCAACAGCAGCAAGCCACGCACGGTCAGTCTTCCCTCAGTTGCGGTGCCGGATCACGGTTTGCGGAGCGCCACGCAGGGTAAATGGCGGCAAGGACGGCATGGTCCAGCCAAACGCACGCCGTTGTACCGACTGGATCAGCACCCATGCCATGAGCACACCGGTCGGTATGGCCACGCACGCGGCCAGCAGTCCCATCAGCAACGATTCGCCACTGATGAGCGCGGCGACCTGGCCGCGCGTCAGGCCCAGTGCGCGCAACACGGCGTACTCCTTGCCACGTTCAAGTTGCAGTGCCATCAGGGCGCTCAACACACCAATAAACGCGACAACCAGGGACACCGCGCGCAACACCCCGGTGACGCGGAAGGTGCGCTCGAAAACGGCCATGGATTCGTTCAGTATGGCAGACGCCGGAGTCAGCACAATCGCGTGGCGCGCGGCAAGCTCACTCATCTCGCGACGCAGCGCTTCCACATCGGCATCACCTGCGAACAGCGCCAGCGTGTTCACCGGCTGGTCGGGCCAGTGCTTCCGGTAGACGGCCTCGTCGAGAAAAATACGGCCGTGCTCGCTGGCATAGTCGCGGAACACGGCGGCCACTTCAACGAGCAAGGGTCCTGCGGGTGCGGGCAGTTGCAAGCTTGCGCCCGGTACCAGGCCGAGATGATAAGCCAGCGGTTCGGAGACCAGCACCGCACCTTTATCAAAATCCTGCCATGTCGACGCTGTGCCACTGAGCAATGCAAAACCGCGGCGTGACGGCGCGGCCAGATGCGCGCCGACGAGTTCTACCTGCCGACCGGCCAGCGGCAGCGTGCGCTCGCGGTAACGACTGAACGCGGCCACTGTTTGCAGTCGTGAGACTTCCTGCAGGACGGCATCAGGCAGACGTGCACCTTCATCAAAACCTTCGGCTGCCACGTAGAGGTCCGCGCGTAACAGGTCGCTCAGCCAGTTGTTGACCGAACCGCGCATGCTTTCCACCATGACGCCGACACCGACGCTGGCCGATAACGCCACCATCAGCGCAGCAACCGCAATACCGAGGCGCGACAAGTGCCTGTCCAGATCGCGCACGCCCATGCGCCAGATGCCAGGCAAGGCCATGCGTACCAGTACACAGTGTAGCGCGCGGATCAGCAGGGGTGTCATCAAACAACACCAGCCCGAGCAGTGCCCACAGGGGAACGCCGCGACGTGCGGCCTGTTCCAGCGACGCCCTCGATAAGGTCGTCAGCGGCGGCGTACGCGCCGCTTGCCAGGCGGGCACCAGTGTCGCCAGCAGTGTCGCCGCCACGCCAAGGCCGGCGGCGACAAGCAGTGCCGTCCCGTCAAGGTGCAGGGCCGTCACGCTGACGTTGTAGTAGAGATCGCTGACCGTGGCCGCTACCAGCCGGGTCAGCCCCTGGCCCAGCCACACACCGAGCAACAGACCGAGCAGGGTACCCAGCACGGCCACGATCACCGCCTCGAGCAGGATCAGGCTGAACAGTTCCCGCGGCGTCACACCGATGGCGCGCAGCCGCCCGAACAGGCTGCGCCGCTGCACCATGGAAAAGGTCATGGCATTGAAAATAAGAAACATGCCGACCAGCAGGGCCAGCAGACTCATGGCGGTGAGGTTGAGTTCAAACGCCGCTGACAGACGTGTCACCCCCTGTGCCTGTTCGCTGACTGTCTGCAATTGCACGCCGGGGGGAATGCGCTGCCTGACCCAGTCCTCTCCGGCGGAATCGAGTATCAGGTCGACGTAGCTGAGTTGCCCGTTCATATCCAGAACGGATTTGGCTGTGGCGATATCGACCAGCAGCAGGTCGTCAGCGGCACTGCCTCGTTGCGTGTCAATACGCAGCACTTTGAGCGCGGCGGATCTGCCCCGGTAGTGAACAGCCAGCCGGTCGCCTGCAGCGATATCGAGTGTGCGCGCCGTTGCCGCGCCAGGCAGCAGCGCACCTGGTTGTGTCAGCCAGTCTTTGATGAAGTCCACAGCCGTCGACGCAGCGGCCAGCTGGCCGCGGAAAGGCGCCTCGGCGAACAGGTCAAACCCCACCAGACGGTAACGTCCCGTGCCGCCCTGGACCCTGACCCAGTCGCTCACCACCGGCGCCATGGGCGGCGCACCGGGCTGGCGTTTCAGGTTCACATACACTGCATCGGGCAGCGTGGCTCCGGGTACGGCGAGGCGATGCGTGGCCTTGCCCTGCAACTGTCGTGCGGACAGCTCAAAGGCTGCACGTGCACCGCTGTTGGCCAGGTCTACCGCCAGCACCACCGCCACTCCCAGCGCAATGCCGGACAGGGCCAGCAGGCCCTGCCAGCGATGGCGCAACAGATAGCGCAAACCGGCACGTAACAGCAATGGCGAGAAAAGCTTCACGGTCCTTTGCCAGCGGCTATCTTCCCGTGGCTGAGACGCAGAACCCGGTCGGCTGCCTGTGCAACGCCTCTGCTATGCGTTACCAGCAGCAGGGTCGTTCCCTGCTGTCTACTCAGGCCGGTGAGCAATGCGGTGATCCGCCCGGCGCTATCCTCATCCAGGTTGCCGGTGGGTTCGTCGGCCAGCAGCAGGGCAGGCCGGTGCGCCAGCGCACGGGCTATGGCGGCCCGTTGCTGTTCACCGCCCGACAGTGTCTCCGGAAAACGCTGCTGCAGACCGCCGAGTCCGACAGCTTCCAGTAGATCGGTAACGCGCTGCCGGATGACGGCCTGATCTTCACCCAGCAGTTCCAGCGGCAGGGCAATATTTTCACCCACCGTCAGGGTCTGGATAAGGTTGAAAAACTGGAACACGAAACCGATATGCCGGCGCCGCAACAGGGTGCGTTCGGGTTCCGCCAGCGCATGTACGTCGACACCGTCCAGCGAAACGCTGCCACCGTCCGGGCTGTCGATACCGCTGATCAGGTTGAGCAGGGTCGTCTTGCCGCTGCCACTGGCGCCCAGCAAGGCGACTGTTTCACCCTGCCTGACGCTGAACGTCAGCCTGTCGAACACGACTTGTCGCGTGCTGCCTGAGCGGTACACCCGGGCTAAATTATCGACATCCAGCATGCTCACATGGATACTGCCCGTGTTGCCAAACCATTACGCTGATATCATACACCGCCACACAATAGGCAATTGCAACTCCCTCAAACGGTTTTCTCTAGCAGACCTGTTGCGGGTTATGCACTTTATAAACGTTCGAAAACGACCGGAGAAGAACATGTTTGAATGGCTGGCAACCCCTGAAGCCTGGATCGCACTGGGGACCTTAACAGCCCTCGAGATCGTACTGGGCATAGACAATATCATCTTTATCTCGATCCTCGTGGGTCGCCTGCCCGAGCATCAGCGCAATTTCGGCCGGAGGGTCGGGCTGGGTCTGGCCATGTTTGCCCGTCTGGCGCTGTTGTTCTCCATCGTCTGGGTCATGGGCCTGACCGAACCCTGGTTCACGGTCCTGGGCCAGGTGATATCAGGACGTGACGTTATCCTGATCGGTGGAGGCTTGTTTCTGCTGGCCAAGTCAACCCATGAAATTCATGCAAGCCTGGAGGTTGCAACAGAAAGCTCCCGGACAACTGTTGCAGCCAGCCTTGGCTCGGTGCTGGTACAGATCGCCATTCTCGATGTTGTCTTTTCCCTGGATTCGGTGATCACAGCCGTCGGACTGGTGGATCACGTGTCTATCATGGCCATCGCCATCATCCTTGCCGTCGGCGTTATGCTGCTGGCGGCCGAGTCGATCGGGGATTTCGTCGACAGGCACCCGACCGTCAAGATGCTTGCACTTTCGTTTCTGATGCTGGTCGGTGTGACATTGATTGCAGAAGGATTCGAGGTACATGTTCCGAAGGGCTACATCTATTTCGCCATGGCCTTCTCGGTCCTGGTGGAAATGCTCAATATCCGCATGCGCAGGAAACAGGCGGTACCACTGGTGTTGCACAAGAAGCTGGAAGAATAGACCCGCAACAGCGACCTGGTCATTGCGTAAAAAACCCGGTCTGAAAGCCGGTTTTACCCAGGCGACGCCGCTCCTGCAATAAAACTTTTTAAAATGATCGGGTTTGCTCAATAACCATGCATATTGCGCTTCTCATACTGTTGCTGTTGCTGCTGGTTTTCGGCCCGCAGTGGTGGGCGCAATACACCTTCCGGCGCTATGCCGGGGAGTCGCCGCGTATTCCGGGAACGGGCGGGGAGCTTGCGCGACACCTGCTGGACCAGTACGGGATGACAGACGTTGCGGTGGAGAAGACGGAGCAGGGCGGCGATCATTATGATCCGGAAGGGCGCGCAGTGCGTCTCAGCCCTGATAATTATGATCACAAGTCATTAACAGCCGTGGCAGTTGCCGCGCACGAGGTGGGTCATGCCATACAGCACCAGCGCAAGGAGCCGAAGCTCGCATTGCGCCACCGACTGGTGAAGCTGGCGCAGACGACCCAGCAACTCGGTGCCGGTGCCATGTTCCTGTTGCCGGTTGCACTGGCCATTACCCGCGCGCCATCCGCTGGCCTTGTCATGGGTGCCATCGGGCTGGGCAGTATGGCCAGTGCTACACTGGTACACTTGGTTACCCTGCCGGTCGAACTGGATGCCAGTTTCGGCAAGGCGTTACCGATTCTCAATGCCGGCCATTACATCCAACCCGGCGATGAGCCGGCGGTGCGCCGGGTGCTGCGTGCGGCGGCCTGGACCTATGTCGCCGGCTCGCTCGCCAGCCTGCTGAATCTGGCGCGCTGGCTTGCGTTTTTGCGCAGGGCATAGGCAATAACCGATCTACAGCAGGAGTCTGCTATGAGTAATGAAGTACCACCCCCACCGAAGGATTCTGAACACGGGCAACAGCAACCCATGGCCGTGAAACAAAACCTGAAAACACGGTCCACCTGGCTGCGACTGTTTTTTATGTTCGTGGTGATATTGCTGTACTCGGTTTCGCGGGTGGTCGTGGGTGTGGTTATCCTGCTGCAGTTTTTCTCGGTATTGTTCACGGCAGAGACCAACGAGCCGCTGGTGAAATTTGGTCAGTCACTGGCAACCTACACCTACCAGATCGTCCGTTACCTGACATTCAACAGCGAGCAGCGGCCGTTTCCTTTTGACCTCGACTGGCCTGCAGGACCACCAGAGCACTGAGCCCGGGTAGGCGCTGACACCCCTGTGCCGCTGACACAGCTGCGTTGATTTTCTGGCGGTTCACCGCCATCGAAACTCCGTTATGCCAATTACATGACGCATGCCTGCGTCATTTCTCGCACCCCTGAAACGTGTAATAAAGTAATATATATCAATAAGATAAGGTTTATTGTCGCCTGCTCAAGGCGCCGCCGGCGGGGATGGTACGCATATTGCCTCATGTCATGGAACACATGGATTACGGTGAGTCAATACGCACACCCGGGAGTTACACGACGATGTCTCTGACGCACTCTGTCTGGCTACCAGCACTTGCAATGGCAGCCTCCGCACTGGCCACACACCTGCATATCTCCTCGGATACCCACAGCACGGGTCATGAGTTGCAGGGGCGCTGGGATACACCCTTTGCAGCCCCTCCCCTTGAGCCGCTGCATACCCCTGCGCAATCCGTCCATGAAGACAGGGCGATGTCGAGTACTGCGCCAGTGGAGCAGACCCTCGACGCGTCAGCCGGGGCTATTGAACTATGGGAGCGGCTGCGTGCCGGTTTCAGCCTGCCGCAACAGGTCGCGCCCGCCGTGCAAGCGCATATCGATAACTTCCGTAATCACCCCCGGCATATCGAACGCATATTGCAGCGCGGTGAACCCTACCTGTTTTATATCCTCAGTCGTGTGGAGGAGCGCGGTTTGCCCGCCGAACTCGCCCTGCTACCGGTGATAGAAAGTGCCTTTGATCCCTTTAGCAGTTCTCCCGCCGGGGCGGCTGGTATCTGGCAGTTCATGCCGGCCACAGCCAAACATGTCGGACTGCGTCAGGACTGGTGGTTTGACGGTCGTCGCGACATCGTCGCAGCCACCGAGGCTGCCCTTGACTATCTGCAGGAGCTGCAGCAGCGCTTCGACGGCGACTGGCTGCATGCACTGGGTGCATACAACGCGGGCAGGGCACGGGTTAACAAAGCCATACGTCTCAATCGCAACCAGGGAAAACCGCTTGATTTCTGGCACCTTTCGTTACCAGGGGAGACCCGCAATTATGTGCCAAAATTGATCGCGCTGTGTACCATTATCGCCAACCCCGAGGCCTACAACGTCACTCTACCCGCCCTCGAGAATACACCTCACTTCACCGCCGTCGACACGGGTGGACAGCTCGACCTGCAGGTCGCCGCACGGTTGACCGGAACCTCACTGGAGGCGTTGCAGCGTCTCAATCCGGGCCTGATACGATCGACCACGGCGCCTGCCAGTTCACACACCCTGCTCATTCCCAGGGAAAGCAAGCAGCGTTTTCTCGAGCAGCTCGCGTTGCTGTCGGCGGATCAGCGTGTATTGTCGGTCAAGTACCGGGTTCGCTGGGGTGACACATTAAGCACCATTGCACAGAACAGCCGCACGACAGTCGCCCGGCTGCGCCAGATCAATCGCCTCGATAGCAGTCGTATCTTTGCCGGCAAGCTCCTCATCGTGCCACAGGGTGAGCCTGATGAAACCGCCAGCAGGGAGTTGCAGAATTCCTGAAGTGCATATGTAGAGTCTGCACCTTGCTGGACCGGCAGGCGGCCGTGGAACAGCTGCTATCCTGTGTCGGACAATCTTGATGACGCGGCATCAGCTGACAAGCGTTTAACAGCGATGGTTGTGGAGATTGCTGTCGCTGGAAGCGCGCCTGTGATTACCACATCAAATCGTCGGGCACCTGGAAATCAGCGTAGGGGTCGTCCTCCTCAGGCGTCTCGGTAGGCTGATTGCTGAGTATCTGTGTGTGCTCGTCACGCAGCCGTATCTTTTCGGCGACCAGGGTAGGGATGAGTTCGTATTGCTCATCCAGCCGGACGATACAGAGGTGGCCGTTACCCAGCTGTTTCAGCTGAGCGTCGCTGACGGCAATGCGCTTGACCAGCGTACCATCGGTAAAACTGTAGTCGATATTCCCCTCATCCCGTGTCTGGCGGTTCATCTCGATAAGCTGGCGCACCTGCGCAGCGATAGCCTTGCGTTCGGCCCCGGCCTTGCGTTGCTGGTTGAGTTGACGATCGCGCGCTACTTTCTCCGCGTGTGCCTGTTGCGCGGCCAGCTTTGCTGCTTGCGGCGTCTCTATCTTGTTCTTCTGCTGCTGTTTGATCTGCTTGTGCCGGGTCTTTTTAATCTTGTTCGCTTTCTTGTTATCAACAAGTCCGGCCTTCAGCAATTGGTCCTGAAGTGACATGAATATTCCCCATGGTGCAATGTTTTCCGGTGCTGACGTGTCGCACCAGCAGTCAGGGATAAAATACCACGTTCAGTGACTATCAATTAAGTGTTGATTTTACGCGGCACTGCAATGAATAATCACGTCTGTTTGGCTGGATTTGATCCGTATGCAAGATCAAATTTTGGTCAGGCAGTGAATTTAACTGCATTATCAGATAGTTCGAGGATACATCACCAAGCTGCCTTATTGTGTGGCAGAAAACCAGGGGAAATGAGAATGACCGAGAAACTGACACTGAAGAAATTGTCGGATGAATTGGAAACGCTGCGCGCACGGGTGCTGGAACTGGAGACGGAACTCGAGCGCAAACTCGAAACCACGCTGGAAAAGGCCGTCACCCGGCTGGGCGCCAGGATCGAATCGCGTAAATTGCCAACATACGGTACCAGTACTAATGCCGAGCATCGCCAGCGAATGATTGAACAAGAGGCCTATCTGATTGCCGAGCGCCGTGGTTTTGAGGGTGGCGACTCCGCGAAGGATTGGGCCATGGCGGAAAAGCTGGTCAACGATCGACTGATGCAGGCGGATAGCACCGCGAAACCCGCTGCGCGCACCAAAAGACCGGCTACAAAAAAGCCCCGCGCAAAAGCACCCGGCCTGGCTAAATAATCCACCGGGGTCGCATTGCACGTAGCGCCTGCATGAATAGATGCTGTGCTGCCGCTGGCTGGGAACGGCGGCGGCAGCGCAGGGCGTGACGAGTGGCCTGTCGCTGCCGGATTACAGTGATCGTCACCCTGCTCAGGCAGACGTGCTGGCGAACCAGATGATGTGCCGTGCACCCTTCGATCCACGTGTGCGGACACGCCGCTCCTCCACCTTGAAGCCCACCTTGCGCAGCCGCTGCAGGAAGTCTTTATCAGGGCCCGCCGACCACACTGCGAGCACACCGCGGGGACGCAGCGCCGTGTAGGCCTCGGTTAAGCCGTCCAGGCTATAGAGCCAGTCGTTCTGCTTGCGGCTCAGTCCCTCTGGACCATTATCCACGTCCAGCAAGATCGCATCGTACGCTTGTTGCCCGGCGATCAGCAGGCGGGCGACATCCACTTCGCTCACCGTCACCCGTGGATCCTGGAGCGGCAGGCCGGCCTGTTCTCCAAGCGGCCCCTTGTTCCATGTCACCACTGCCGGTACCAGTTCCGCGACCATCAGCTGCGCCTTCTGGCTTACATGCCGAAGTGCCGCAGCCAGGGTAAAACCCATGCCCAGGCCGCCGATGAGCAGCCGCGGGTTTACACAATCCGTCAGCCTCGCACAGGTGTGTTCGGCCAGCGCATCTTCGGAGCCATGGACACGGCTGTTCATGAGTTCGCCACGCCCCGTGACCCTGATCGAAAATTCCTCGCCGCGCTGGTACAGGCACAGTTCCCCGCCGTTGCCGGGCACCTGTGCGCTATCGATCCGGATCCAGGGGGTCATAAACGTCTCTATTGAGGCTGAATGCGGCGCTGTGAGGAGGGCAGGACAACAAGATAATGCGCGTAACGCGCCCTGCATCTGGGCAAGCCGCTGAAGCGGTTGTATCGAGCGCTGTCGAATGGCCTTGTTGCGTTCTATAAAAGAGGGTGGCCTGTCAGTCGTTGTGGGTGCCATGCCTGTGCCGCATGATAACAGCTAACAGGGGCTGTGGTGAGCCTGTCCCCGGGTGGAAAAGTATAACGGTGCTGGGTAAAATTAACCGGGGAGAATCATGTATGATGCTGCATAAAGTCGGAAACTACACCTCACCGTAATGGCTAGAATTCTTGTTATCTACTCAACCACCGATGGCCATACACGGGAAATCTGCCTGCGCCTGCAAAAGGTGATTGAAAATGCCGGCAACGAGGTCACGCTGGTTGATGTCGCCAATGCCGCTGCAAGCGACTTGAATACATTCGATAAAATTGTCATCGGGGCGAGTATTCGTTACGGTAAACACAGCCCGGCAATTTATGCGTTCATAAAGGAAAATTCGCGGCTTCTGGACGCAAAACCCAATGCGTTCTTTTCCGTCAATGTTGTTGCGCGCAAACCGAATAAAAATACACCAGAAACAAATCCGTATCTGAAAAAATTTCTTAAACAAATAACCTGGAAACCGCAATTGCTGGCTGTATTTGCGGGGAAGATCGACTATCAAAAATACAGCTTTTGGGATCGTTCCATGATCCGGTTCATTATGTGGATGACCAGGGGGCCGACCGACCCGCAATCGAAGATCGAGTTTACCGACTGGAACCAGGTTGAAGGGTTCGGGCGGGCTGTTAGTGAAATGTAACCAAAGAACAATAAGTAAGGATTATCTATACAGGTGACCGGGGGTGAAAACACGGGTCCCCGCTGCTCCGCTGCTCCGCTACACCGTGGCTGGAATTATGAACTCATCCGAATTTCCGGCTTCTTGGCGCTCGCAGCCCTCTGCGTGTAGTCTATTCATGACTGAACAAGAATCATCATGAACACGCTGAAAAAATATCTGCATTCCATCCACCAGTACCGGATGCCGGGGACCCGCGCGCTGCAGCAGGAGCTTGACGCAGTCCGCGAGACGCATGCCGCCGACACTGCGGAACTCGCAAAAGTGCGGGAAGACCTGCAGCATGCCCATGATGCTGACGTCGAGCTGCTTGCCGATCTGCGGCAGCAGATAAAACAGGCCAAATCGGAACGCCGGCATGCGCATCACCAGATAGAGTTGCTGGAACGCTCGGTGACCCATGCCGAACAGCGCCAGAAGTTCATTGAGGCGCATGTCACTACACTGGAGGCGAAGCTCGA
>CAMYIO010000092.1 GCA_947258515.1 uncultured Ectothiorhodospiraceae bacterium | reverse complement strand
TCAGACCTTCAGATATCAATAGAGAGACAGCGCTTAGCCATACTGAAAGCCAGAATTTCGACCGGGTAAGGTACATTCGAGAAGAACAGCGAACCTTAAACGCCGCGAGACTGGTAATTCGACATGCACAACCCTAAAACTAGACGCGGAAGACGTCTAAGTCATTGATTATATGGCGGAGAGAGAGGGATTCGAACCCTCGATACGTTGCCGTATACACACTTTCCAGGCGTGCTCCTTCAACCACTCGGACACCTCTCCGGATACAGCTTGATAAGCTGAAATTTTGAGCGCGCAAGGGTAAACCAGATGCTATGGTCATTCAAACGCTTTAACTCACAACTCGCGCCGGTTGCTCTATTCGTAATCCATATTTTGTCGGTACTATCGCGTGAGTAACTTTCCGGGTTCCTTCTTTCACAGCAGCGGCACACGATATGTGCTTCATAAGTAGTATAGATATTAGCCAGTTAGCTAATATACTTCAATGCGTCACAATACAGCTGCGAACAGGAGTCGACCAGGATAATGCGCAGCACGACTATTACCGCCTTGTTTCCCATCTGGGCCCTGCTCGGCAGCTTGCTGGCATGGTGGCAACCGGAATTCCTGATCCCCCTGAAGGCATCAATTGTGCCCTTGCCGGGCATCGTGATGTTTGGCATGGGGATGACGTTGACAGGCAGCGTTGCCGCCGTTGTCGTCTTACACAATGCCATCGGACTGCCTGGTGGTTGCTGGTTGCCACGCTGGCTGGGCTTGGACACGCGCGAGTGCCGGACACTGGCGATAGAGGTCGGCATGCAAAACTCCGGCCTCGCAGTGGCACTGGCGGTGAAGTATTTCTCGGCAGCTGCTGCCCTCCCCGGCGCCCTGTTCAGCATCTGGCATAACCTGTCCGGTTCGCTGCTGGCAGGCATCTGGAGACGTCAGCAAGAAACCACTAGCGGAAGCCATTGATACGTGTAAGCAGTAAATCCCGGCATCAATTTCAGCTGCGTTAGTCATGTCAATATGCCCTGGATTAGACAGAGTCAATCTCACTGCTATCCCGCATGATGAAGACCTGATTTTTTACAATGGCATCTGGCCTTGTGAATTCGTAATTATGCTAATCTTTACGAAATTTTCAGGCGGTCAAGGCATTACAATTGGCCGCGAATAATAGACAGGAGGAAATCATGAGCCATATTGTCGTGTTGGGCGCAGGGACAGGCGGGATGCCAGCTGCCTATGAATTACAGGCGGCGCTTGGCAAGGACCACAAGGTAACCGTGGTCAATGCATCCGAGTATTTCCAGTTTGTACCGTCAAACCCGTGGGTGGGCGTTGGCTGGCGCAAGCGTAATGACATTACCTTTCCCATCGGTCCCGCGCTGAAGAACAAGGGCATCGAATTTATTGCCGGCAGCGTCTCGCGCATTGATGCCGAGGGTAACCGTCTCGAGCTGGCCGATGGCAAGACGGTGGAGTATGACTATCTCGTTATTACGACCGGGCCGAAGCTGGTGTTTGAGGAAGTCCCCGGCTCCGGACCGGATGGCGGGCATACGGTGTCGGTGTGCACCATCGACCATGCCGAGAAGGCCCATGATGGCTACGTGAAGCTGCTCGAGAACCCGGGCCCTGTGATCATTGGTGCCATGCCCTTCGCCAGCTGTTTCGGCCCCGCCTATGAATATGCCTTCATCCTCGACGCCGACCTGCGCAAGCGACGCATGCGCAACAAGGTCCCCATGACCTATGTCACCAGCGAACCCTACATCGGGCACCTCGGTCTCGGCGGTGTTGGCGATTCCAGGGGTATGCTCGAGAGTGAACTGCGCCAGCACGATATCAATTTCATCACCAATGCCAGGGTCACGAAGGTGGAAGACGGCAGCATGCATGTCGAGCAGTACAACGATGACGGCGAGGTCATCAAGAACCACGAACTGCCATTCAATTATTCCATGATGCTGCCGGCCTTCAAGGGCGTTGATTGCGTGGCAGCTGTCGAGGGCTTGTGTAATCCCCGCGGTTTCGTGCTGGTGGATGATTACCAGCGCAGTCCAAAATATTCGAATATCTACTCGGCCGGTGTGTGTATCGCGATCCCGCCGGTGGAGGCCACCCCCGTCCCGACCGGCGCACCGAAGACCGGCTACATGATCGAGTCCATGGTGACGGCCATTGTGCACAATATTGGTGACGCGATTGCCGGCAAGGAACTGTCACACAAGGCCACCTGGAATGCTATCTGTCTCGCCGACATGGGTGATACCGGCGCGGCCTTTGTCGCACTGCCGCAAATGCCGCCACGTAATGTTGCCTGGATGAAGAAAGGCAAATGGGTGCACTACGCCAAGATTGCCTTTGAAAAATATTTCATCCGCAAGATGAAAAGAGGCACCTCGGAACCCGTCTATGAGAAATATATTCTCAAGGCCCTGGGCATCGAGCGCCTCGAATAAGCGGTGCCTGCGACGCGGTGCTGGAGCAGATAGAACTTAATTACGGTTAACACCATTTCCGGGACTGACCCGGACTCAAACTCCCGGGGGTGCTCTACATAAACCTCGTCAAAACGGCTGCAGCAGTGCAGCCGTTTTTGTCCATGCAACAACACCCGATGTACCGTCCTCTTTCACGGATTACGGGGCCTGCTACCACCACGGCGTATTGATGGCCTGCTCCGCTTCATTCTCTGGATAGAATTTGTGCTTACTGTCCGTGACATAGTAGTTCCAGAAGGCCGTCTCGAATTCCTCGTTCATAATCTTGAAGTCGCCGGCCTTTTGCGCTTCCTTGAAGAATTTGTAGTAGGCGTCGAGAGGCTCGGCACCCCCTTGCATGTAGATCACCCGCCCCCCGTACTGCTTGTACAGCGCCTTGTTGACCTTCCATTGTCCGATAATCGCCCTGGCCATCTGCGTCTCTGCCGCTACTCGTTCCGGTTTATCGGCCTGCTTGTCCGCATCCCCGGCCGCTTGTTGCATCTGCAGCAGAAACTCGAGTTCACCCTGCAGTTGTTCGCGTTCCGAATCCGGCAAGTTCTCTGCCTGCAGTGACTTTTCAATAGCGCCCTGCCGGGCCTGTATATCCTTGCGGGCGCGCGCATCCAGTTCCTTTTTCCTGGCGAGAAAGTCCTTGATCTCCGCATCCGTTGCCTGCAGGTCATGTTCCCTGGCGTAGTTCACTGACAACACCTGCTTGATGACGTAGACCATTTCGCCAGGGTTACTGGTCCTGACCGGTTCGCCGAGGACCTCTGCAGCGACAGGGTCTGCACTCTTGCCATAGCCCTCCTGCGCCTGTGAAAAAGGTGTCTGCAACAGCAGCAGGCAGGCAATCCATCCGCTCAGCCAGACTGCACGCGGACGACAAGGTGTTCGTGTCATGGTTTTTCTCCTCTGTTATTGATCAGCAGCGTCATGGCGCCTGCATTCATTTCTATTTTTAGTCCGGTAGTTTTTCCGGGAACATACCGCAACTGCCCTCTGCCAGGTAACGCCCGGCCACCCAGCCAATGATGCCCCGATACTCAATCCTGCACCAGCGTGGATTCTCCCTCAAACGTTGCGCCTGCTGTGCCGCTGACAGGGTGGTGTACTCCCGGTAGGTCAAGCCACCCCGGCAACCGAGGTTACGGATGCAGTCAGCGTCTGCCGGAATTCCCCCAAGCTGAATGGCACTCGGGTAAGGTTGGTCACGGATATTCAGGCTGTCATCCGTGGCCACACCGCGCAGCTGATAGTAATCCGGACCGTCCGCATCGGCCGCCGCACGGGTTGACATCAGCAGGAACAGCACGGTGATAATCAGACACGGATAACGCATGGGTTCAGAAGCACGTCTCGAAAGTCATGAATTATAGTGTCGTGGCCGCATTAAATGAAGCACCTGCATGACAACCTTGCGACGCGAAAGCAGTCGGGTATCTATTTGCATCGTCCCCTATAATAGCGCCCATTCCTTGTCCGGCAACAATAGCGCCACAGGCGGTCATGACATGACTCAACTCTCGACAACAGAACGGTTTTTACGCCTGTTTACCGAGGTAAAACCCGGCGAGGGCCGTACCGCGTTAATGATGTTCGCCAATGTGTTCCTGATCCTGCTGGCCTACTATTTCATCAAGCCCCTGCGCGATGGATGGATTGCGATCTCGGATATCCAGGGGCTGACGAAAATGGAGGTCAAGGCCTACTCCAGCTTTGCCCAAAGTATACTGTTGCTCTTTATCGTCGGCTGGTACGCACGACTCGCTGACCGCTGGGACCGGGTCACGCTGTTTACCCGCGCCACGCTGTTCTGCATTTCCAACATGGTGATTTTCTGGTTCCTGCAACCGAATTTCTTTTTCGACAAGTTGCCGCTAACGGGCATCGTTTACTACCTCTGGGTGGGCATGTTTGGTGTCTTCGTGGTCGCCCAGTTCTGGACCTTTTGCGCCGACATCTATACCGACGAGCGCGGCAAGCGCATGTTGCCGTTTATCGCGATTGGCGCGACCTCGGGCGCTGCTACCGGATCATGGATGGTGGGCCAGCTGGTGGATTCGGGAATGGTGCCGACCGAGCTACTGCTACTGGTGGCCACGGCACCGCTGTTTGTTTCCATACTACTGGTGCGGGCTGTCGAGCAACGCGAAGGCCACCGTGCAGGTCTCGTTGAAGAAGCGGCTGATCAGGATTCCGCCAGCGACACCCCGCCGGAGAAGGCCAGTATCTGGAGTGGCGCAAAACTGGTACTGGTCAGCAAGTTCCTGCTGCTGGCCGCCGTGGTGACCCTGCTCACCAACTGGGTCAACACCAACGGTGAAAACCTGTTGTTTCGCGTCGTGCAGGAGACACTGGCCGTGCAGGCCCAGCAACAGGGTCTTGAAGAGGGCCGCCCCCTGCTGACGTTTGTCCGCGATGGCACCACGGCCTTTTACGGTAATTTTTATTTCTGGGTCAATAGCGTCGCGCTGATGTTGCAGGCCTTTATCGCCTCGCGACTGCTGAAATACGGCGGCTTTGCCGCCATCCTGCTGATCCTGCCAGTCATTGCCCTGATGTCCTACACCGTGATGGCGCTGCTGCCGGTGCTGGCGGTCGTGAAGATGATGAAGGTGGCGGAGAACGCCACCGACTATTCACTGAACAATACTTCTCGCCATGTGTTGTGGCTGCCGGTCAGCTCCGCAATGAAGTTCCATGGCAAGCCCGCCATCGATACCCTGTACGTGCGGCTGGGCGATGGTCTGGCGGCCATCACGGTACTGCTCGGCGTGCACCTGCTGGCACTGGCCACCGAGGAGTTCTTTGTCTTTAACGTGTTGCTGGTACTGTGCTGGCTGCTGGCGGGTGTGTTGCTGGTCAGGGAACACCGCCGCGCGTCGGATGCCGCGTTACGCGGGATGACTCTCTAATCGCGGTCTTACTGCTGCAGCTGCTGCAACATGCGATTGAGACGTTCATCCCGAGGCAGGCTGTAGTCATACTCGTACAATGAAGCCTCCCAGTTACCATACATGGGATTCGGCAGAATAATCCACTGCCTGCCCCAGCGGCCCGCGTGTACATCGACCAGTGCCCGGCGCGTGTCGGGATCTGTTTTCGAATCACTGACAAAGTCGTTCAGGTTATCGCCTATCAGCAACAGCACACGGTATTGCGCAGCAATCCTGGCACGTTGCTGTGTCTTGCTGGTCGATGCTGAACCGTCGTTCAACAACAAGCGGTCCTGGGCCGGGAGCGGCAAGCCGAGTGCCTGCAGGTTCCTCGTGGTGCAGTCTCGCAAGGCTTCTTTGCGTGCGCTGACATAGAAAACCGTGACACCCTGTCTGGTTGCATGGTCAATAAAGTCTTTTGTCCCCGGTATGACCGGTGCCGTCGATTGCCGGCACCACTCGGCGAAGTGTTCCCGTGCATGGCTGCCGTACTCGAGGATAATGCGGGCATTGTAACGGCTGGTATCCAGCACTGTCTGGTCCAGGTCCAGCATGATAGCGGGCGGCAGATCGGCATAGTCGTTGTCTTGCTCAAGGGCTGCGGTCCATTGCCTGTCTGCCAGCGCCTGGTCCATGTTTGCAGCGGCTAGCTGGTAGGCCTGTATTGTGGTCGCCGCATACTCCGCCGAGGTCTGTGTCCACAAGGCGGCATTCAGGGTCTCGTGAGAATCGACCCTGGCTTGCTGGCTACTACAGCCGCTCAGCAGCATTGTTACCGTTGCAGCCAGCAACAGGCAATAGAGAAACGTCATTGAGGACGTTGGAGTCAGGCGTATGCGGCAACGATCATTCAACATGGCCATCAATCGTCGTAATAGGCAGGCAGCTCGGGAACCATCAACTCATGAATCGGCTTGATCATGCGGCTCAGCCACGCGCCGCCATGGGCATCTTCCGCCAGGCCAACAACGATGTATTTTTTACTACCCGCTTCTACGATAGCGCTGTCGCCATGCCACTGTCTCCACGAGCCGGACTTGCGGTAGATCTTCACAGCGGGATAGCCTTCAAGGCCTTTGACGAATTTATGCTTGATACCCGGATCACCCAGCATGGCCTTCATCTCGGCACTGAGCTCCTTGCCGACGACCTGGCCGGTTTCGAGCAGGTAGTAAAACCGCGCCACCTGCATGGCCGTGGCGCCGTGTGAGAAGTTGTGCAGGGGATCACGCTGGTAGGCCGGTGACTTGCCATATTCCTTGCCGACCCAGAGCCCGCCACCTACCTCCGGGTCGTACAGGTCAAATTCCTCGGATTGCAGAATCTCAAGCAGGCGCTCCTTGCCGACAAGGTTCAGCATGCGCGTGGCTTCCCGGTTGGACGAGTAGCGAATCATGTCGGTCAGGGACTGACGTGTCGCGTCGTCCAGGATCATATTGCCTTCCCTGATCTCAACGAAGGCACCCAACAGGATGGCAAGCTTGGGAACACTGGCGGCATAAATCATGGTATTGCCGTTCACCGCGGCCACCCGCGGTTTCTTCAAACGGGTAATATCAACCAGCACAACGGCCAGCCTTTTATCTTTTATCGCCCTGTCGTAACCCAGCGTGCCCATGATTTTTTCCAGCTGCTGCTGCAGGACGGGATCATGACGGTCCCAGAGCAATGGGTAACCGCCCTTGTTTCCCGCGGACGCGGGCAGCAGGGCAACAAGCAGCAGAGTCAATAGCAGGGTGCGCATCTTGACAGCCAAATAAACTCCCTCTCCCTCCGGAACGCCTGCATCCCTGCGGTCGTGTCTCTCCCCCTCAGAGGGAAGTGACGCTCTGTTTGTACTTTGGAAGCAGGCATAGCAGCAATATCCAGCCACCTATTGTGCGGGTTGTACCACCTCAGCTGCCGCCGGTGCGGACACGGGATCCGCCACGGGTTCCGGATGGGCCTTTTCAATCAGGCGGTGAATGCGCGTGCCCATGGTCTGGTGATCGACCGCCGAGTTCTGGCGCAGCACGTTCGAGACCAGGGTCGAAATATAGAACAGACGGTTTTCACCGGGTGGATACTCGACGATCGCGACCGAGTTCATGTAGTTTTTGACATTGCCCATGTAGGCGCCACACTTGAAGCCCTCCTCTTCCTTGCAGCTGTACAGTGAACCGGACTTGAAATAGACCGCAGAGTCCTTCAGTGCCGGCGATGACGCGTAACGGATACGCCGCTCGGTCATGTACAGCAGGCGCTTGATCTGCCGGCTTGAAAATTCGTCGACCAGCCTGCCCTGCTCCATGCGCAAAACGAACTTCATCAGTTCCCGGGCGGTACCGTAACTGTTGCCGCCGCCATTGACCTTGTGCTTGCCTTCACGGGTAAAAAAGCTGCCTTGCCGCAATTTCTCAATGTCCAGACCGTTCCGTGTAATCGGTTCAAAAAAGGTCTTCTGGAACAGCGCGGTCAGTTCCTTGCCGGGGGTCTCCTTGAAGAAACGCTGGATCTCGGCTTCAGGTACCGGGTAAGCCTTGCCGAAGTGGCGCAGCAGCATGGCCTCGCGCATGGTCATGGCCGCGGCCGCGTTGGAACTCACTGACAGGGTCCAGTCCAGGTATTCCCACAGTGAACCCTGGTCACCGTCCTTCATGGTACGCCTGGTAAGCTTGTTGGTGTCCAGATCAAAAATCTTGATCTTGTGATGGTCCCAGTGACAAAACTCGTCCGCGGTAATGACGGTGTTTTTCAGGATCTCGCGGCGCTTCTCGATATCATCCGGCCAGGCATCGGCCAGCGCCTGGAACAGTCCCAGCGCCACGATCAGTTTGCCGACACTGCCGACGTTCTGCACATGGTCGCCACGGTGTTCGGCATAACGCGGCTGCTCCGGGCTGGACAGGTCCAGCACGGCGATGCCGTACTGTTTGCTATGACTGCCGAGCAGTCCCAGCACCTGCTTGGTAAAGGCCGGATCGGGTGCCGGCAAATCCATGTCAGGGTATTCCAGCAGCCGCAGATCGACCTCTGCCGTTGGCAGCAGCGCACCGGGCGGTTGTTTGCTGCCGGGTATGGTGCCGTCCTCGACCCGGCGTACACCCTCGACCCGGCGGATACCGGTGTCGGTGTAACCATCGATCGGGTAGGCCTGCACCATGGCAGGAGTCAGTAGCGCTGGCAGGACCAGCAAGGTCCACAGACGGGTAAACTTGTTCATCGGGGTATCTCCTGCATGTTGACTGTCTTGTTCATTGAGCCATCCAGCGACTCATCCATCTTGCTCAGGTACGCACTGCCCCGGGCCTTGCGGCTTTCCAGAAAGGGTCGCAACTGGAACAGCTGCAGCTTGCCATCAAGAAAACCGAACTCGATATCCGCGGGGGCGGGGTTACCCTGGTCATCGGTGATCGGCGGAAAACGTTGTGGCAGCTCGTTGGCAAAGCGGACCAACTGTTTGATCTCGTCCGGCTGCAGCACGGCCTCGTCACCGCTCACCGGCAGCTTGTCAACACCGCCGCCTGCCGAGGGGTTACGCCGCCAGGGCGCGGTGGCCATGGCCAGCACGCGCACCGAACCGTCACGGGTATCGATGCGCAGCGATTCCGCGGACTGCCCGTCCACGGCACCGCCGACACCCTCGTTGACCGCGACC
>CAMYIO010000091.1 GCA_947258515.1 uncultured Ectothiorhodospiraceae bacterium | reverse complement strand
AGCGGAACTGGCAAGCTACGAGGAAGCACTCGCTGCCTATTACAGCCAGCAATGGGACAAGGCCGCCGGGGCCTTCAACGCACTCTGTAGCGAGCACCCGGACCGCAATCTCTACCAGTTGTACCTGGATAGAATCCGCGACCTGCGCAACACCGGGTTACCCGAGGACTGGGATGGTGTGTTTGTGCACACCAGCAAGTAGTCAACCCCGGGGGAGGTCCAGTACCGGCAGACTGTTTTCAGCCGGCAAGCATGCGGCTGTTACTGGCCGACGCTAAAAGTTACCGGCGTACTGAGTGAACCGCTGTTGAAATCACCGAGCCTGATGTCTTCATTGATGTCACGGGCATGAATTATCCATGAATAGTAACCACCGTCCACGATCAGAGCGGGCGGTAACGGCAGCACGGGTTCGGACAGTAACTTCGATGTATAGATCAGCTTGTTATCCTCCCACTCGTCGCGAATGAATACCTGGTAGTAGTTGGCCCCGGGTACCGGCTCCCAGCTGAGTTTTTCAGGGGGGGAAGGAACCGTTTCCTCATGAGCCGGTTGCTGTCCACCTGCCCGGCCCAGCTCCGATAGCACCACATAGTCACTGGCGTTGTGCGTCTCGCCGTTCTTCAGGGTGATGCGAGCAGAATACCAGCCCTCGACGGCATCTTCAGGCATGCTGAGCTGGTTGATGAATACCTGTTTTTTCGGCGCATCCTTTGATTCAATGGTGCGGAAACGTGACAGGTCAAGCGCTGTCAGCTGCCTGCCGTCGGGGTAGAAAATATCAACCTTTTCGATGTCATCGTAGTGCGCGGTTGATATCAACGGCATCAGGAACAGCGGTTGATCGGGCCAGTTGCAGACATGGACATCAAAGAATCCGATCTTGTTGTAATGCCTGTCTGCGGGATCTGGAGTTGCAGCCGTGATTACCGGCCACAGACCGGCAGCTGACAGTGCAGCCAGTAACAGCATTCTCATGTTTGATTGACTACGCATGCGATTTCCCGTTGATCAACTTCTGATTGGCGTCCCGAAGTCGCAGCGACAGGCTGCGCAGCATACCGACACTCATGTCGGGATAACTCTGGATCAGTCCCCGCAAGCGGGTCTTCTCAAGTGACAGCAGGGTGGTATCTTCAATGACCTCGGCCGTTGCCGAGCGCGGCAGGTCATCCAGCAGGTTCATTTCACCAAAACAGTCACCCGGGGAGAGGGTGGCAATATAGGACTTGTCGGATGACTTTGAATCCAGCGAGATACCCACCTTGCCCGAGACGATGATGTAGAGGTGGTCACCCTGGTCGCCGATTTCAAATATGCAGTCGTCGGCAAAATACTGCTGCTTTTCCATCGCCTGGGCGACCACGCGCAGGTCATCTGTCATGACCATCGAAAAGATTGGCGACTGTTTCAGCAGGATCAGGCGGTCAAACAGGTCAGGCATGGTCTGGTTATGTGTTCAAGGGCTGCAGGGCCTGGTCTCCGCAAAGGTTGAGCCAGCTGTTGTGGTGTCTCACACACCAGTTTACTACATCCTCGAGTGAACTGAAGAAGCTGTCATCACTGCTGAAATCATTGCTCACCGATTGCTGCAGCATAATACTCAGACCGGCCGTTATTTCCTGCTGGTCGAGATTTTCCAGTGCCTCGCAGGCATTTGCTATATGGCGCGCATCACCGCTTGCAAAGCCGGCACGGATGGTGCTGATCAGACCGCGTTCATAGAGGGGTTCCAGCGCCAGCAGTGCAAGATCGATGTTCTGGTCGAGTTGTTCTTTCAGGGTTATACGCAACAGCTTCAGGCAATTGAGACTGCCGGCATCGGCGTCCATTATCGACAGTGCCTGTCCCAGTAAATGCGCTTCTTCCGACTTTTTGCGGGCAATATCGGCGAATACTGTCTTCGGCAGTCTGGCGTCCAGCAGCGACTTGAGCAGCGCCTGCTGGGCCCTCAGGGACCCGCGATTATCGGTTATCCACTGCAGGGCAACATCTTCGTGATGTTCCGTTGTGGCCTTCAGCGTATCGATGCCGGCCTGTCGCACACGCGGGTTCGCATCACCTGTTGCCTGCAGCAACAGGGTCGCGCGTTGTTCACCGTTCGCCAGGTGCAGGCATCCTGCAACGGCTTCACGTACCCCGGGGTGTTCACTGGCCATTAACTGCAGCAGCGCATGGTGAATTTCATCAGAGCTGTCTCCAACCCATGATTGCATGCCGCGCAAGGCTCGAATTCTGGTGTCATCCATTTTGTCATTCAGTAATTGCGTGAATGCACCCTGGTAGGCGGGCTCGAGCAATAGTCGCTCATTTTCCGACAAGCGTTGCAGGTCGGGTATGAGGTCGAGTGCGGCCAGTTGCGTGCTCCTGTCATCCTGCAGCAATGCCTGCCAGACAGACACGATGCGCGCGGTCGCGGGAGCGGAATCAGGGTAGCGCAGGGCGGCATGGATGGCCGTTGCGCGCAGGCGCGAGTTGCCGCTGTCCAGCAGGCGTATTGTCTGTGCGACCGAATCCGGGTCACCGTGAGCCAGTAACAGCTGCAGGATGCTGGCCTGCAGGTGTGCGTCGCCGTTTTCTGCACGCTTGTGCAGGTCGTCGATGTGCCCGGCGATGTCCAGCGTGCCAAGCAGCTTCAGATAACGGTCGGCCGCCGTGTTGTCTGCCCCTGTTGAGCGTTGCAGGATAATACCTGCGGCCTTGTCGGGGAAAGATTCCGCAAGGACCCTGGAGAAGGCGATCGAGACATCGGTGTCGGTATGCGTGACGCCACGCATGATCTCCCGCATATCCTCGTCACTGCAGCCATCCAGGTCGGCATACATGTGCTCATTGGGCAGGAACAGACGTTCTTTCAGGGTGGCAATCAGGGTGCTGACATAGGCAGCGTTCATCTTTCTGCTGAAGAACACGTACATGAGGGCAGCAAACATGCCGGGCACCAGGAAGTAGACAGGTGTATCAAGGCGTTGCATCAGCAGCAGCAGCAAACCGCCTGTCAGCAACGCCAGCGGCAGCACCACGGCCACCGAGATGGCGCGGATCCGTCCCTGCATATAATTGGGCAGGACATTGTAGAACATGCTGTGCACCGGGTTCCTGAAGGCCGGCATGAGTGCGTCCTTGTTGATGCTGCCCAGCAGTGCTGCTGGCAGGGTAAAACTGACGGTCAGTGCGGCCAGGCTGGCCAGTGTGGTCCACGGGAATAACAGGTTGATGGCACGTACCCCGAAATGCTTGATGGCGCGATTGGTGACGAACAGCTGCATGAACAGGGCCAGTAGGCTGGTGACGGCCGTCAGCAGGCCAAAGAAGCGGGTCAGGCTTTCTTCAGACTCGAATGTCTGGGTGTACACCCGGTTGACGCTGTAGCAGATGACATAGAAAGCCACCACCATGAAGAACAGTGTCAGTGACGAGGCGCGCAGCAGGCTTGAATTGCAGGTAAATTTTATGCCCTGCCGGATCTGCAGCAGGCAGTCATTCAACAGGTGCTGTGTCTTGCGCGGTGCCCGGAAATGGGTCGAGGCCCCGTGCCGCTTGTGGCGGATGTATAGCGTGGCTGATGCCGCGACCAGCAGGCCGCACCAGACCAGCAGCAGGTTCTGGGTGCCAACCAGCGGTGCAGCGAACACCAGTGTCAGGCCGCCGATGATGGTGCCGGTTTGCGCGCCGGCATAGACCAGCGGCGCCAGCCGCTTGGCCTGCAGCGTGGTCATGTTCTGGTTCATGTACAGGGCGGCATGCACCAGTAACACTTCCGAAGAGACCTCGTAGATCAGGTAATAGACCGGGTAGATCAGTGTACTGCCGGAGGTGTGGATGACAAGCCAGCTGCCGAGGACCAGGACGATCAGCACACTGAACAGGTTGCGAAAAAACCGCTCGGCAGGGATGAGGTCTGCAAACGCTGTATAGACCAGGCTGACGGCGGCCAGCAGCAGGCTCTGGATGATGTACATCAGCGGCAGGTATTCGATACCCAGCCGCTTCAGGAACAGGGCATCAGCGCTGCTGCGGCCGATGGCCATGCCGGCGCTGACCAGCATGAAGAACAGCAGGAAGTAGAGGACATTGCCGCGTTCGCCGGTATGGATCAGCAGCCGTTTCTCGATGCCTCCCTTCATCGTTGTGTGCTCAGCGGCTATTACTGGAACGGGAAGAGCTTCATGGGTTTTGCCATCTGGTGCATGTTTCCAGACATATTGCCCACGTTGCGGTTCATGTCCATGAACTGGTTGTTCAGTAACTGCATGTTGCCAGCCATACTGGTGACATTGCCATTCATGTACTGAATCTGTTCGACCACGGCACGCAGGTCGCTGCTGAGTACACCCAGGCTGGTATCCATGTTGCCAACCGAGCCGTTCATTGCCGGCATCACCATAATGTTTTCATTCAGGACCAGCATCGTTTCGTGTACCCGGGTTATCCTGTTGGCGACGGTAGAAAAATCCTCTTCCATGTGGCTCATAGAACCGGACATCTCGGTCATGTGTTTCCTGATATCAGAGAAATCCTTGGTGAGAATGAAGATCAGGTAGAACAGCGCCAGGCCGAGTATCGACATACCCATCATGCCAAAGCGGATGATCTGGGTGGTGCGCCGCCCGATACGGATACTGAGCTGTTCCCGGTATTCCATACCCTTGCGGAAGTCGTCCAGCGAACGTTCCACTATTTGCAGCATTTCTTTCTGATTATTATTATTTTCCATATTGGCACTCCCGGCCCGTCGTTTAATTGGCCATTATTATGTCAATCTGTGAGTTGTGGTAAACAAACGTGATGCCAGTATCTTGTTCAGATTCCTGAACACCTTGGTTGCGATGTACGGGTAGCGTCTGCCGAGTCGATCGAGATTTTCCTGGGTAAGGCACAGCAGACGGCTGTCTTCCTCCACGTCGACATTGGCGGTACGTGTTGCAAAGAACAGCCCGGCTTCACCGACCACGTCGCCGCGTTCATGTGTCGCCAGTTCAACGCGCCCCTGGTCGCTATTGACAGATGTTTGCAGCTTGCCATCGATAACGACGTACATTTCATTGGCCACATCACCGTCATTTATGATGCGCTGGCCCTTCGGCACCCGGATGACCTTTGCCATCAATGCCACAATGCGTGCCTGCGAGGTCTTGAGTCCGTTCAGCAGCGGAATGGACTCCTGGGGATTATCACCGAGGTCCAGTGTCAGGGCATCCCACAGGGTAGTAAAGCGGACACTGGCACACAGCGCGGGGGTCAGAAAGAAATCACAGAGCCAGGCAATTGCCAGTGCGTAGGAGGCCATCATGCCGACGTGTGCCTGCATGCGAAGGTCGCTGGTCATCAACACCAGAAAGCCAAGACATAATCCAATGGAGGTGTAGGTGACCGGCCTGCCGACAGCCTTCATGGCCAGCAGGGTTGCCTTTCTGTCGTCTGCGTGACGGCGTACCTCGCGGTTAAAGCGCGAGAAATAGTGGATGGTGTCATCAATCGCGATACCCAGCACCATGGGTGCGATGAGGCTGGTGCTGGGGTTGAGGCTAATACCGAAAAAACCCAGCGAACCAAAATAGACCGCGACGGGCACGATGTTCGGCAGCAGGGCAACCAGACCGATGCGCTGCGACATGAACATGATCGTCAGGATGGCGTAGACGAAGATGAGTGCCAGTCCGACACTCCTGGCCTGGCCGACGATGATGTCAGTCAATGTCTCGCTGATAAGTACCGGGTTGCCGGTCACGACCGGAGTAAGATGCTCGGGTAACTGTTCAATCTGTCGGTTGATGCGCTCCAGTAACACCGACATTTTGTCCGAGTTGATGACCCTGGAACGGACCACGATGTTGGTCGTCTTGAAGCGTGAATCAACGATCCTGTCGAGTTCGTCGCTGGAACTCAGGAACAACAGCTGGGTGATCAGGCGCTTGCTTTCCGGGATGGCATGAAACGCCGGGTCATTGTCATTGAATGCCTGGTTGATCAGCATCAGGTAATCAGCGATGGATACGGTCCCGCCAACCTCGGGCTGCTGTTCCAGCCAGTCCTGCAGTTCCCGCAACGCCGCCAGGTTTTCCGGGTCCTTGAAGCTGTCAGGGTGGTCACCTTCAATGACAATATAAAAGTGATTGGCGCCCCCCAGCTTTTCGTTGACGACATCAAATCCCTTGCGGACGTCCGAGTCACTTTTAAAGTTGGTAATGGATTCGGTACTGACGTGAATCCTGGAAATGCCGGCCAGGGCAAGCAGGAAGAGTATTCCAAAGGCAACAAATATCTTGCGCCGGTGGTTCAGGTCGAACAGTGCGATCCGGTCGATAAAGTTGTCAAAGCCGGTGCTGTAAGGTGTCGTACTGGCAGCGGCCCATGCACCCGGTTTGCGATCCAGCGCCTTGAGCAGCGCCGGGGTGAAGGTGATTGACAATGCCGTAATGTAGATCACACCTATGGCTGCGAATACACCGAATTCCTTGACGGCAGTGATCGGGTTCGCCATCAGGGCAATGAAACCTGCAATCGTTGTCAGACCGGTCAGGATGACCGGCAGTGTCATGTGTTTCAGGGTTTGCAGGATGACGGTGTCTTTTGAATCCGTTTTGACTCTTTGCTGGTGATATTCGGAGGTAACGTGAACCGAGTAGGAAAAGCCCAGGATCATCAGCAGGGGAGGTACCAGTACCGAGATCATACTGAGGGAGTAGCCGAGTGCAGCAATTGTTCCGAGCGTCAGGATGACGCCGATGCCAACCGTCAGCAGCGGGGTGATGACACCCAGTACCGTGCGGAATGAAAACGCCAGCACAACAACCAGTATTATGGTGATCAGCGGTGGTGTCCAGATCAGGTCATCGACCAGCAGGTCAACCATGGCGTACTTGAGGTACGGCGAGCCGGTCATGAAAATTTCAGTGTTGCCCCGTTCTTCCTCGATAATGGAGGTGATTTGTTGATGGGTGCCGCCGCGGATGTAATCCCGGTCGGAGATGTCATTGAAATACACCACCAGTGCCGTGGCGTCGCCGGCTAGCGATACCAGGTTACCCGCATAGAGCGGATTGCCCATAATGCGCCTCTTTATGTCATCAAGGCTCGCAGTGCCCTCGTCAACAGCGCTGAGGAAGGGTGCGATATCAAGGTCATCATCGATGCTGCGGATATCGACGGCGCTTGACAGTGATAACACATGGTGGACGGCATCAACATCACTGATGCGGTCTGTGATGCTGCGGATGATATTGACACTTTCAGGACTGAAGATGTCGTCGCTCGCCACGGTAATGATGAGTGTTTCATCGCTGCCAAACATTTGCCGCGTCTTGTCATAGAACTGCTTGGCAGACATGTTCTCCGAGAACAGGCGGTTTGCGGAAGGATCGATCTCGAGCCGCATTTCGCCGCTGAACGGGTCAACGATTGCAGTCAGTGCAAGTACCGTGAGTGCAAGGATTGCGGTCAGTGTAAGCCCTGTGTGCCGTGACACCAGCGCGGCTATTTTGATAATGAAGCCCATCAGTCAGTCGGTATGACCGGGGCCTTTTTCTGCTTCAGCTGTGCGGGGTCGAACAGGTCGTCCTCGAGAGCGACATCGGTTTTGATCTCCTGTATGAGCATGCGCGTTTCCGTTTTATCGCGCAGGTCGCGCATCAGCAGAGTGCGCGGAACATAAATTTCGCCTTCCTTTTTAATGTCATCGGGTTTGACGGTCAGCGTCTTGCGCAACTGATGGCCGCTTTCGAACAGTTCTGTTCTCAGGGAGATGCAGGTTTCGATATCGATATAGGTCTTTATCTTTTCGTAGCCGGAATCACCCTCCGGGTAGCTGTTGATGACATGCACGGGGCGACCGTCCAGCACTTCATCGGGGTATTGCTCGGCCCTCATGTTGGTGAATACACCGTGCAGCCGTTCATAGTCCTCGTAGGAAAAGTCCGTGCCGAGAATGGAGCTGGAGATGCGCTTGGAGGTGATCTTGCGTACCTTGAACAGTCCCGGCATGTACATGTACATGTCATTTTGAGGTGTATTTTCGATGATCAGGAAGCGGGCACCGCGAATATCGACGGGCTCGTTAAAGTGCATCAGAATGCTTGAGCGCTTGTCCGCGCCGCGCTTCCAGTAGGTGTTTGCCTCGAGCACCTGCTCGTAGCCGCTGCGGTCGCGTGCGCGCAGCTCGATGCTTTGTACCGAGCTTGTTGCCGGGGTGTTTTTTTCCATGCACACCCTGACGACCTCGGGTATCTCCGCCGCGAGCGAAAGTGTTGCGTATAACCACAGGACGGGTAGCATAACGAGTCTGTTCATGTCGGCTGTTTCTCGCTCTTATCGTTTAAAGTCAGTATGTTATACGGATGTATTAAAGATGGCAATTAAATGGCGCATGAGTCAGCAGTATAGACCGTCCGCGGCTGCATCTGTATGCCGTTATTACCTTCCGGGGGCGCACTGCTTAACTTGATCAATCAAGGCAGGGTGCGCTCTGTGCACCGGTAATTACGGGCGAGCTGTTGATGCAGGGTACGCAGCACGTGCCCTCCGGGAGGGCGCGCACTGGCGGAGTGGAAACGCTGACCGTGCTGGAGACGGCGCAGCAATGATTCACATGGCTGCGGGACACTGCCGCAGGCATTTCACGGGTTCATGTTCAGGACGGGTCCCGTGCCATGTCCTCGTAAAGCATTTTTACAAACGTTTCGTTGTTGAGCATGCCGCCGCCGTATTCAGCGTCATACTCCTTGCCGGGCATACTGGCCTGTACCTGCTCGAGTGACGCCTGTTCACCGAGCATGCGCCGGATACGGTCACTGATGGTCCTGATCATGTCACGGTAGGCTCTCAGCGCCTGTTTGTTACTGAGTGTGCCATGCCCCGGAATGATGACGGTTTTGTCATCCGCCAGGGCAAGCACCTGGTCGATTGCCTTGAGGTAGCCGTCGACCGAGCCACCGCTGTTCGTGTCTATAAACGGGTACATCCCGGAAAAATAGGTGTCCCCGGCATGGATCACGTTGCTGCGTTTGAAGTGCACAATGGCATCGCCATCCGTCAGCGGTGCAAACTGGTCGTCGATCAGAAACACGCCATCGCTACCGATCGACAGGCCGATATTGCCACCTTTGCCGGTCAGCATGTAGATGCCGTCACCGGCCGGTTTGGCCTGTATCTCGACCGTGCTGAAGCTGTCATCTGCAATGACCGGGAAGCTGAACAGTGTGATGAAAAGGGAAATGAGGTACCCCTGTGTCAGACGTTGCGTGTGCATGTTGTTCTCCAGATTTGCTGTCAAAGTCAGTGCCCGCGTAACAGGCGTTGTTTGCTGAGCGACCATTCCCGGTCCTTGTCCGCAGCCCGCTTGTCATGGCTGTGCTTGCCGCGTGCAAGGGCAACCTCCAGTTTCGCCCTGCCTTTCTTCCAGTAGAGCGCCAGCGGTACCAGGGTGTAACCCTTGCGTTCAACCGCACCAATCAGCTTGTCGAGCTCACGCCGGTGCAGCAGCAGTTTGCGGGTGCGTGTCGGGTCCGGTGTCACGTGTGTCGATGCGCTGAGCAGGGGTGATATATGAAAACCAAACAGCCAGGCCTCGTTGTTCTTGACGACAATATAACTCTCGGTCAGTTGCGCACGGCCTTCGCGCAGGCTTTTGACTTCCCAGCCCTGCAGCGCGAGTCCTGCCTCGAAGCGGTCTTCTATAAAATAGTCATGGCGGGCCTTTTTATTCAGCGCAATGGTGCTGGTGTGGCTCTTTGTCTTGATTTTCTTTTTTCCCATCGGCGCAGTATATCAACCTCCCGGGGGACATGTAGCCGCCTGTTGCCCGGTTGTGATCGACTATCTTTTCACGGACAATGCCTGTGCCGTCAACCGGAGAGGAGAGCATGGCAAGCGAACGGGAGTCAATTCACGGGCAGTGGTCCAGCCGGCTGGCCTTCATTCTGGCCGCAACCGGTTCAGCCGTCGGGCTGGGTAATATCTGGAAGTTTCCCTATATAGCCGGTGAAAACGGTGGTGGCGCCTTTGTGCTGATCTACCTGGTCTGTATTGCCGTGATCGGCATACCGATCATGATGGCCGAGGTGCTGCTCGGTCGGCGCGGACGCCAGAGCCCGATCAATACCATGCGCACACTGGCTGCCGAGGAGCATGCCAACAGGCACTGGAAATGGCTCGGCTGGGCCGGCATGCTCGCCGGTTTTCTGATTCTTTCCTATTACAGTGTCATCGCCGGCTGGGCGCTGGCCTATGTTTTTCGCACTGGCAGCGGCTTGTTTACCGGTCTCACGGCTGACGGGGTACAGACCATTTTTACCAACATGGTGAATGACCCGGAACGCTTGCTGGCCTGGCACACGATCTTCATGGTCATGACCATGACCGTTGTCGCCCGTGGCGTCAGCGGTGGACTGGAAAAGGCGGTCAAGCTGCTGATGCCGGCACTGTTTGTATTGCTGTTTGTGCTGGTGGGCTATGCCTGGAACAGCGGTGGCTTCTATCAGGGTGTGAGCTTCCTGTTTCAGCCGGACTTCAGCAAGATCACGGCAAATGGCATTCTGATTGCCATGGGGCATGCATTTTTTACGTTGAGTCTGGGGATGGGCGCCATCATGGTGTATGGCTCCTACCTGCCGGGTACTGCCTCGATCGCAAAAACCTGCATCGCGGTATCACTGATGGATACCCTGGTGGCGCTGCTGGCCGGGCTGGCGATCTTTCCAATCGTGTTTGCCAATGGACTGGAGCCGGGTGTCGGGCCGGGATTGATTTTCCAGACCCTGCCGATTGCCTTCGGGCACATGGATTACGGTGCATTTTTCGGTATGCTGTTCTTCGTGCTGCTGGTGTTCGCGGCATGGAGTTCATCGATTTCATTGATTGAACCGGCGGTTGCCTGGCTGGTGGAAAACAGGGGCATGACGCGGATATTTGCATCCGTGGTCGCGGGCCTGACAACCTGGTTGTTCGGTTTGCTGACCGTGCTGTCCTTTAACCTGTGGTCGGAATTGAAGCTGTTGTCAGGCATTGGAATATTCAGGGACAGTACGATTTTTGATCTGCTCGACTACCTGACTGCCAATATCATGCTGCCGCTGGGCGGCTTGCTGATCGCGGTCTTCGCGGCCTGGAAAATGTCACGTGCCGCGACAGTCGATGAACTGGCGATGGGTGACGGGTTCTTCTACAAGCTGTGGCGATTCCTGGTACGTTACATTACACCCGTTGCGGTTATCATCGTTTTCCTCAAGGCCGTCAGTGTCATTTAAACCGGCTTATCATTCTTTAACAGGCGGCTACCTTGAATAAAGTTGATCGTTCGGCGCTGCTGCCCTATACGACCACTGAAATGTTTGAACTGGTCAGTGACATCACTGCCTATCCGCAATTCCTGCCGTGGTGCAGCGAAGCGCAGATCCTGTCGCAGGAGGGCGAGGAACTTACTGCCCGGATAGGCTTTTCCGTCAGCGGGGTAAGCAAGTCGTTTACTACCCGTAACCGGCTTCGACCGGGCAAGGAAATCGGCATGCAACTCGTCGCGGGCCCGTTCAGTGAACTGCACGGGCGCTGGCGTTTCGATCCCCTGGGTGATGTCGGCAGCAAGATTTCGCTGTTTCTCGAATACGATTTCTCCAGCAAGATGGTGGCGCTTGCCGTGGGACCTGTCTTTAACAAGATAGCAAACACCCTGGTCGATGCTTTCCAGAAACGTGCGGTCGAGGTGTATGGAATCTACCGGCCGTTGATTGCCGATCCGAAAGAAGTCAGGAAGCAGCGTGCCGCGCAGGGCAAGGCGATGAAAAAGGGCGCCGGCAGCTGATCAGACGGGCTGTTGCTGTTAGTGTTCTTGCAGACTGTTTTTAATATTTAGCCACGGAATCCACGGAAGAACACGAAAGAATAAATACCTTGAGCAGTAATAATTCTGTGTTCTTTCGTGGATTCCGTGGCAATAATGGCTACGAGGTCCAGGCGCTGCTATTTGTCTTTTGAGCTGACGTAACTGTCTTCACCCACCTTGCGGAACGTCATCCAGTGCCACAGCTTGTTGAAGATCCCGGGCTCGACGCGGATCTCGGGGGGGACGACGAGGGTTACCTGCTGCGGTCGTGCGCTGGCTGTGTCTGACGCATCAGGGTGCAGGGTGCCGCTCACGCGTGACAGTGCATCGTTCTCGAAATACAGGGTGACGCGCTCCTCAAGTTTCTCGCCGTAGCCCGGCTGGAACAGATAGACATAATCCCAGCGGTCCTGGTGAAAGACGTCGGCGATCATCGGGGAACCCATGATGTATTGCACCTGCCGTCGGTTCATGCCGGGTTCCAGCTGATTTACCTCATCCTGGGTAATGACATTGCCCTGCTGAATGTCAATTTTATGGACCAGGTGATACCTCGAGCAGGCCGTGTTCGACAGGCTTGCAATACAGGTCGTAATAATGAGAAGCTTTTTCATTCGCAGATCGGCCGTGTTCCCGGAGATTAACGGCCGCATAATACCGCAAGTTTGCAATCAGTGGCATCAATACAGGAGAGTGCGCATTGGAATCCAGCGAGTTACGAAAGGCCGGCCTGAAAGTTACGCTGCCGAGGATGAAAATCCTCGACATCCTGGAACATACCAGTAGCCGCCACCAGAGCGCGGAGGATGTCTACAAGGCATTGCTGGATTCCGGTGAGGATATCGGGCTGGCAACCGTCTACCGGGTGCTGACACAGTTTGAAGCGGCCGGCCTGGTCACTCGTCATCACTTCGAGGGCGGACACTCCGTCTTCGAACTCAACGAGGGCAGCCATCATGATCACATCGTGTGCGTGAAATGTGGCCAGGTGGACGAGTTTTTCGACGAGACCATCGAAAAACGGCAAAAGTCAATCGCCGCGGACCTCGGTTATGAGCTGACTGACCACTGTTTGTACATGTATGGCATCTGCAAGAAATGCCAGACGCTTTAACTCACGTTCAGCGGGATGGCATATTCTTGGCCACGGAAACACACATAAGGATTAATGCCTGACTGGATTTGTTTCCGTGTGCTTCCGTGGCAATACTCTCTGTGTTTTTCAAACTGCACTAGTGCTAGCCGGCCCGTTTAGGCTTTTTCCGCTTCACGGCAGTGGCCATCGGCGCTTGCCCCTGTAGCAACATCTCCCGGGCATGCTCCCGTGTCTGGCGCGTGATCCTGACGCCGCCGAGCATGCGCGCCAGTTCGTCAATGCGCTCTTCTTCATTCATGGTGCGTATGCGGGTACGGGTGGTGTCCTTGCCGGAAAGTTTGCTGACCTGCAACTGCTGATGCGCAAGGGCCGCGACCTGCGGCAGGTGCGTGACACACAGCACTTGCCGTTCCGTGCCCAGGGCACGCAGCTGCTGGCCGACGATTTCGGCGACACCGCCACCGATACCGCTGTCGACTTCATCGAATATCAATGTCGGGATAGTGTCGCTGCCGGCCGAAATCACCTGGATGGACAGGCTGATGCGCGACAGTTCGCCGCCCGAGGCCACCTTGCTCATGGGCTGCAGTGGCTGGCCGCTGTTCGCGCTGACCATGAACTCGATGTCATCCGTCCCTTGCGGACTAAAGACCTTCCCGGCACGGGGCTTGATGCGCACGGAGAACACACCGCCGGCCATGCCGAGGGTCTGCATGGCGTCGGATATTTTTCTGCTGAAGTTCTTTGCCGTGCGGGTGCGCTTCGCGGTTAGCTGCCGGGCGCTGTCCAGGTAGTCCTGTTGCAATGTTGCCAGCCTTGCCTGCAGTGCTTCGCGGTGTTCGTCGGCATGTTCGATGTTGTCCAGCTCCTTGCGGATGTTTGCTGCGACTGCAGGGAGGTCTTCCGGGTTGCAACGGTGCTTGCGCGCCAGGTCATGCAGGATACCGATGCGTTGTTCCAGCCATTGCAGTCGTTGCGGGTCGATATCGATGCGCTCGGCATACTGGCGCAGCGAATCGATGCTCTCACTGAGCAATACGGCGGCTTCGCCGAGTAGCTGGACCGTTGCTTCAAGCCCGCTATCCACTGCGGCCAGTTCACCGAGCTCCTCCAGTGTCTGGTTCAGCAGGGAGCTGGCGGAGGGTGCATCATCGGCATCGAGATGTTCCAGCCCCTGCCGGGACGACTCCAGCAGCCGACCGGCATTTGCCTGGCGGGCATGCTCTTCATCGATGTGTTTTATGTCGGCGCTACCCAGCTCCAGTGACTCGAGTTCCTGGTGTTGATAACGCAGCAGGTCAAGACGTGCATCACGCTCGGCGTCGTTCTCGAACCCACCTTGCAGTTCGGTATTGACTGTTTTCCAGTCGTTATAGAGTGCTGCCAGTTGCTCAAGCAGTGCTTGATGGGCACCGAAACTATCGAGTAATTGCCGTTGTACACCGCTGCGCAGTAATGACTGGTGTTCATGCTGGCCGTGGATGTCCACCAGCTGCTCGCCCAGTTCACGCAGTGATTGCATGGGCACGGCCTGGCCATTGATGTAACCGCGGGTGCGGCCCTCGCGATTGATAATGCGGCGTAACTGGCATTCGCCGTCCCGGTCAAGTTCCTGCTCCGTGAGCCAGCAACAGATAGCCGGGTGCTGCTGGATATGAAAAGCAGCGGATATTTCCGCGCGTTCGCAGCCATGACGTACCACGGAACTGTCCGCACGGTCTCCGAGCACCAGCCCCAGCGCATCCACCAGGATGGATTTTCCTGCGCCGGTTTCACCGGTCAGTGTGGTCATGCCGGCGCTCAGTTCGACCTCGATCTCGTCGACTATCGCGAGGTTGCGAACGTGTATATGTGTGAGCATGACTCAGCAGTCAGCCGCCGTCACGGCTGCTCGCTCCAGCGCAGCTTTTCCCGCAGCACGGCAAAATAATCATGCCCGGGCGGGTGTAACAGGCGCAGCGCATGGTTGTGCTTTCGTACGGTGATGAGGTCATCGGCCTGAAGTGACTGATCGACCTGACCATCACAGGACACCGTGGCCTCCAGGGTGCCTTTGTGGATGATGATCTCCATGACGGAATCATCATCAATGACGATGGGGCGATTGCTGAGGGTGTGCGGACAAATCGGCACCAGCGTGATCGCTTCCAGCTTTGGATGCAGAATCGGTCCGCCGCCAGAGAGGGCATAGGCGGTGGATCCCGTCGGCGTGGAGACGATCAGTCCGTCAGAGCGGTTGGTGTTCAGGAAATGGCCATCGATGTAGGTGTCAAGCTCGATCATGCGGGCGATGTTTTTCTTGTGCACGACGACATCGTTCAGCGCCGAGCATTGACTGAGAATCTCGCCATCACGGATGACCGTCATGTGCAGCAGGGTGCGCTGTTCCTCGGAGAACTGTCCGGAAAGTATTTTATCCAGCTGCACGTGCATGTCCTCGGGTGAAACATCCACCAGGAAGCCCAGGCGTCCGAGGTTAACGCCGAGCACGGCACTGCCGGATTCCGCCAGGCTGCGGGCAGCATTCAACAGTGTGCCATCGCCGCCCACCACAATGGCCAGGTCACATACATTCGCCAGCATGTCCCGCTCGACCACGGCGTGCGGGCTGCCTGGCAGGATGTCCGCGAGGGACCCGTCGAGCAGAATCTCGACGTTTTGCTGCTCCAGGTAGCGACATAGTGCGTGCAGGGTCGTCGAGACGTTGCTGTCTTGCGACTTGCCAATCAGGCCAATGTGTGTGAAATGCGGTTTCATAGCGGTTCCGGGTTTGGGGTGAAACTACCATGACTCACGGGGTGCGCCAACTATACTACCTGCTGACGCCGGCAGCGTTGCTATACCCCTGCTGGCACTCTTTCGTCAGGAGTGCCAAATCAACTATCATGTCGGAATGGTAAAGACTCCCTGACCAGCAAGCCATGTCTGACTCGAAACCCGACTTGCCCGATCGCGCCCAGCGGATGCTGCGATCATTGATCGACCGCTATGCGCGGGATGGTCAACCCGTGGGTTCGCGTACCCTGGCGCGTGAACTCGGTCTGGAATTAAGCCCGGCAACCATCCGCAACGTCATGTCCGACCTGGAGGCGCTGGGCTTCATCAGTTCCCCGCATACCTCTGCCGGACGCGTACCCACGGTGCAGGGCTACCGGTTTTTTGTCGACACGCTCCTCAATGTGCAACCACTGGACAGCCGTTCAATTGAAAAGATACGACTGGAGCTTTCACTGGAGCAGACACCGAAACACCTGGTGGAATCTGCATCCGCATTGCTTTCCGGTATTACGCACATGGCCGGTGTCGTCACCCTGCCAAGTCATGAGCATGCCTTGTTCAAGCGCGTCGAGTTTATTCCGCTGTCGGAAAGCCGGGTGCTGGCGATACTGGTAACCGGTGAGGACGAAGTGCAAAACCGCATGCTCACGACCGAGAAACAGCATTCCGCTTCCGAATTGCAGCAGGCCTCCAACTACCTGAACGAAATATTCGCCGGCAAGGACCTTGCCGAGGTGCGTGCGACCCTGCTGCGCGAAATGCAGGAAACGCGCAGCAATATGAACAACATGATGATGACGGCCATACAGATGGCGGACCAGGTGCTGGAATCCAAGCAGAGCGAGGATTTTGTCATGGCCGGTCAAACCAACCTGATGGAGTTTCAGGAGCTTTGCGACATCGACAAGCTGCGCAAGCTGTTTGATGCCTTTAACCAGAAGCGCGACATACTGCATCTGCTCGATCAGTGTGTACACAGTGAAGGCATCCAGATTTTTATTGGCGAGGAATCCGGCTACCAGATGCTGGACGAATGCAGCATGGTGACCGCCCCTTACTCGGTGGATGGCCAGATCATGGGGGTGCTGGGTGTCATCGGTCCAACCAGAATGGCGTACAACCGGGTGATCCCGATTGTTGATGCCACGGCACGTTTGCTGGGTGCCGCCTTGAATCACAAGGAATAACCCCCATATCTTCAGCTGGCGAGCGCATGCCCGGGGCAGCGCCCTGGAAAATTTAATGATGAATATAAGGATTGTGGAGTAAATCTATGTCAGAGAAGGAAAATATCACCGATGCTTCAAATGAAGATATGCTTTCGCAAGACGCCGGGGCGGGGGAAGGCGTCAACCCGGGCGAGCCGCTCGATCACGTCGAACTGACCGCCCTGCTGGAAGATGCACGTGGCAAGGCGGATGAACACTGGGACCAGGTGGTGCGTCTGCAGGCCGAGATGGATAACCTGCGCAAGCGTTCTGAACGGGATCTGGCAAATGCACACAAGTTCGCGCTGGATAGTTTTGCCAATGAGTTGTTACCCGTCAGGGACAGCCTGGAGATGGGGCTGGCGGCGTTTGATGTCGAGGGTGCCGAAACCGGCACGCTCAAGGAAGGGGTCGAGCTGACCCTGCAAATGCTTTCAACGGCCATGGACAAGGCAGCCATAAAGGAAGTGAATCCGCAGGATGAGCGTTTTGATCCGGCTTTCCACCAGGCCATGTCCATGCAGGAGCGGGATGATGTCGAGCCGAATACCGTGGTGACCGTGGTGCAGAAGGGCTATACACTGAACGGTCGCCTGATCCGCCCGGCCATGGTCATTGTTTCGAAAGCCCCCGCGGCCAACTAAATGCCGGGACAGTCTTGATTTCCAGGTGGTTCGCCCCCAACTAAGAGGGTATAGGAATTCAGGTTCATATTTAAATATATCAAACAGTTACGTGGAGATTAGAGAAAATGGGCAGAATTATAGGCATTGACCTGGGGACGACCAACTCCTGTGTGGCGGTGATGGAAGGCGGTGAGGCCCGGGTAATCGAGAACAGCGAGGGCGATCGCACCACGCCGTCCATCGTCGGTTTCACCGATGGTGACGAGGTGCTGGTCGGCCAGGCGGCCAAGCGTCAGGCGGTCACCAATCCCACCAATACCCTGTTTGCGGTCAAGCGCCTGATCGGGCGCCGCTTTGATGAAGAAGTGGTGCAGCGCGATATCGACCTGGTGTCGTACAAGATTGTGAAGGCGGATAACGGCGATGCCTGGGTCGAGGCGCAGGGCAAGCGCATGGCGCCGCCGGAAGTGGCGGCACGTGTGCTGCAGAAGATGAAAAGCACGGCGGAAGACTACCTTGGCGAGAAGGTCACCGAGGCCGTCATTACCGTGCCGGCCTACTTCAACGATTCGCAGCGCCAGGCGACCAAGGACGCCGGACGCATCGCCGGGCTCGACGTCAAGCGCATTATCAACGAGCCAACCGCGGCGGCGCTGGCCTATGGCATGGACAAGAAGCGCGGTGACCAGAAGCTTGCTGTCTACGACCTCGGTGGCGGCACCTTTGACGTATCCATAATCGAGATTGCCGATGTCGATGGCGAGCACCAGTTCGAGGTATTGTCCACCAACGGTGATACCTTCCTCGGTGGTGAAGATTTCGACAAGCGCCTGATCGACTACCTGGCCGATCAATTCAAGAAGGACCAGGGTATGGACCTGCGCGGTGATCCGCTGGCCATGCAGCGCCTCAAGGAAGGCGCCGAGAAGGCCAAGATCGAGTTGTCATCCAGCCAGCAGACCGATGTCAATTTGCCGTATATCACGGCCGATGCCAGTGGCCCGAAGCACCTCAACATGAAGCTGACGCGTGCCAAGCTGGAATCACTGGTCGAAGAACTGATTGATCGCACCATCGATCCCTGCAAGCAGGCGCTCAAGGATGCCGGTCTGTCTGCCAGCGATATCGATGACATAATTCTGGTCGGTGGTCAGACACGCATGCCGAAGGTGCAGGAAACGGTGCAGAACTTCTTTGGCAAGGAACCCCGCAAGGACCTGAACCCGGACGAGGCGGTTGCCATCGGCGCGGCCATCCAGGGCGGTGTGCTTGGCGGTGAGGTCAAGGACGTGCTGCTGCTCGACGTGACGCCGCTGTCACTGGGTATCGAGACGCTGGGTGGCGTCATGACCAAGTTGATCGAGAAGAACACGACCATTCCGACCAAGGCAAACCAGGTGTTCTCCACCGCGGACGACAACCAGTCTGCCGTGACGGTGCATGTGCTGCAGGGTGAACGCGATGTGGCCACGGCGAACAAGTCGCTGGGCCGCTTTGACCTGAGTGATATACCGCCGGCACCGCGTGGCGTGCCGCAGATCGAGGTGACTTTCGATATCGATGCCAACGGCATCCTGCATGTGTCTGCCAAGGACAAGGCGACCGGCAAGGAGCAGTCTATCCAGATCAAGGCCTCCAGTGGCCTGTCGGATGACGAGGTCGACAAGATGGTCAAGGACGCCGAGGAGCATGCCGAGGAAGATCGCAAGTTCCACGAGCTGATCGATGTGCGCAACCAGGCGGATGGCCTGATACATGCGACCAACAAGTCATTGACCGACCTCGCTGACAAGGTGGAAGAGTCCGAGAAGAAGGACATCGAGTCGGCCATCGAGGCATTGCAGCAAGCCATGAAGGGTGATGACAAGGCAGACATCGAGGCGAAGCTCGCAGAGCTGGGCGAGAAGTCCGGCAAGCTGGCCGAGCGTGTGTACAAGGAACAGGCCGAGCAGGGCGCGGCCGAGGGCGCTGCTGCGCCGGAAGCAGAGGCGGGTGCGGCGGGCGATGATGTCGTCGACGCCGAGTTTGAAGAAGTGAAG
>CAMYIO010000090.1 GCA_947258515.1 uncultured Ectothiorhodospiraceae bacterium | reverse complement strand
AGCTCAAGGTCCATCTCGACGGCTACAACCTGCTGCCTAACCTGACCGGCGGGTCGGCCGCTGATAGCGAGTGGCCGCGCCGCGAGTTCCTCTACTGGAACGATGGTGGCCAGCTCGTGGCGCTGCGCTACGATGACTGGAAGCTGGTTTTCATGGAGCAGCGCGAGCGCGGCTTCATGGTGTGGTCCGAACCCTTCGTACCGCTGCGTGTCCCGAAGATCTTCAACCTGCGCACCGACCCCTTCGAGCGCGCCGACACCGACGCCAACAACTACGAGCGCTGGTGGATCGAGCGTGTCTTCACGCTGGTGCCGGCACAGACCTTCGTGAAGGAATACATCGATACCTTCAAGGAGTTCCCGCCGCGTCAGAAGCCGGCCAAGTTCAATGTCGATGACGCCCTGTCGACTCTGAAATCGGCACCGAGCAACTGATCGCTTGCGCGTCGCGGCTGTCACCGTGCCTGAATACGGTGACAGTCAGTCGCGCCCACGCTGTACGGGAAACTGAAGGTGTTGTGCAATCAAAGCGGTCCTTTGATGGCACATGACGTCCCGGTGACCTGGAGTGGATTAACTAACAGACGGATGATAACGAAATGAAAAGAGTTGCCTTGTTTCTAGTGGCTGTGATGCTCAGTACGAATGCCTGGTCGAGCGATGATATACGCTCCGCGGTGCAGAATCCGATCAGCTCCATGATCAGTTTGCCGTTCAAGTTGAACCTCGACTACGGTGCCGATGATGGTGATGCAACCATCCTGAATATTCAGCCCGTCATCCCGGTGACTGTTGGCAAGTGGAACCTGGTGAACCGTGCCATCATTCCGCTCGCCCATGTGGATGGCGCCATTCAGGGACCGAACAACCCAAGTCCGCAGTCGGGCGGCAGCGCCAGTGGTCTGGGGGACATCAACTACTCGCTGTATTTCTCGCCCGTGGATTACGGCAAGGTGATCTGGGGTGTGGGTCCTTCCCTGAATATGAAAACGGCCACCGATGATGAACTCGGCAGTGGCAAGTGGAGTGCAGGGCCTACTGCGGTGGCCCTGGCACAGCCCGAGTGGGGCACCATGGGTGTGCTCGGCCGGCAGCTGTGGTCATTTGCCGGTGATTCGGACCGCGAGGATGTCAACCAGTTCCTGCTCGAGCCGTTTCTAAATTACAACCTCGATAATGGCTGGTACCTGATTAGCGACATGATTATCACGGCCAATTGGGATGCACCGTCAAGCCAGCGCTGGACGGTACCGATTGGGGGAGGCGCCGGGAAAATCTTCAAGATCGGTAACCAGACAATCAACTCACGTCTTGAGGCCTACTACAATGTTGAGGCACCTGATGCTGCACCAGACTGGACTGTCGCATTTACCTTCCAGTTCCTGTTTCCAAAATAGCAGACAGATAACCAGACCAGCATAGAAAACCGGATGAGGTTTGCTTGTGGGGAAGCCTTCACAGCTGCTGTCAACAGTAAGCTTGCTGCTGCTACTCTGCAGCGCCACGTTGCAGGCAGGCTCGTTGTTCGACAAGTTTATCGACCCGACCGATGGCCAGCTCGATACCAGTGGCTGGCTGATTGATAACAAGGGCTTTCTGCCGGTACCGATCCTTATCACTGAACCTGCCGTGGGTACAGGGTTGGGGCTGGCCGGTGTCTTTTTCCACGAATCGGAAGAGGATAAAGAAAAAAGGAAACAGGCGCTTGAAGGAGGGGAGTCGAACGCCGGGATCCCGTTAATACCGCCCAGTGTATCGGTACTGTTTGGTGCCTACACCGAGAACGACACCTGGCTGGCGGGCGGCGCACATCTTGGAGTATGGAAACAGGACCATATTCGCTACGTGGGCGCACTGGCGCGTGCCTCGGTGAACCTCACCTTCTACGGCAGCAGTAGTCGTAATAAGCTTTCCGAGAGTGACGGACTGGATTTCAACGGCGATGGCTGGTTCCTGATTCAGGAAGCCAGGTTCCGTGTCCATGACAGCGACTGGTTCGTGGGCGGGCGATTCGAGTACACATCCATCGACATCAGTTTCGATAATGGCCGTGATCCACCGGGCGTCCCGGAGAACAACCTGAACCGGACCGAGACCATTGGACTGGGCCCTCTTGTCAGCTACGACTCCCGTGACAACCTGTTCAGCCCGAACCGGGGCATTTACGCAGAACTGGAAGCCATGTTCCACAGTGGCAGCTTCATTGGTGACTTTACCTACCAGAAATACAAGGCATCAAGTCTCTTCTACTGGGATATACATCCAAAGGTGGTGCTGGGCTGGCGCCTGGACGGCCGCTTCGCGAACGGTGACACCCCCTTTTATGCCTTGCCCTATATCGACTTGCGCGGTATCCCGGCGCTGCGCTACCAGGGCGATGATGTACTGGCGACAGAACTCGAGGTACGCTGGAATTTCCGCCAGCGCTGGAGCCTGGTCGGGTTTACCGGTGTGGGTGAGGCGCAAGACTCCTTTTCAGACCTGTTTGGATCAGGTGACAATGGTGTGAAACACACCGTGGGTGGCGGTATGCGCTACCTGATTGCCCGGCGGCTGGGTCTGCTGGCCGGATTTGATGTTGCACGCGGGCCTGAGGAGACCGTGTTTTACCTGACAGTGGGCAGTGCATGGCGATGATTGACAGGTGGAAATGCGTTATTCAGGTCTGCCCACGGTTTACCCAAACAAGTGCCTGCCTGTTTCTGCTGTCTTTAAGCTCGCTCGCCGCGGTGCGGGCTGATGATCCCTGGCAGCTGGATGTTAGCGAAGAGGAACTCAAGGAGATCGCCGACGGCGCCCTGACTATTATGTCGTTTCAGGTGTTGCCGGATCTAACGACAAGCTCTCTGTCCATACAAAAGGCTGCGAGTGATGACCCGGGGATCTGGCAGACAACGTTCGGTGGCAAATTCACTGTGAGCAAGAGTTTCCCGCTCTACCTGGAGGGCACGCTCGGCTATTCACGCTACGATCCCGACTTCGTCGCCTCCAGCGGTCAGCAGGAACGATCCATCCCGGTAAAATGGAACAGCTTTGCCGCAACCGGGGGGATCGGCTGGGACTTCTCCCTTACTGCGGATAAAGAACTGAAACTGCGCCCCATATTCAACTTCACGCTTGGCCACGTGGCGACGGATGCCTCTATTGCACAGGATGTAGTCAATGTCCTGTTCGAAGAGGAGCTGGATATCATCGACGATGGCACCATGAACGCCTATGGCCTGGGTGGCGCGATCATGCTCGATTACGAGCGCTACCGCGAGGATTACGAGCTCGATCTTGAGGTTCGCTATACGAAGATCCAGTTGCGCACATTTGGCAGCACCACGTCGGGACTCAAGGGAGAGTCTACCAGCGATATGCTGGCTGTCTGGGGACGCTGGCGTGAACCAACAGGATTCACCTTTCTGCAACGTCCGCTGCGCTACGTGCTCGAATCATCATTTACCAGTTACTTCGGTCCGCAACGCGGGGCGCTTGGATTCGATCATCTGGCTTCCGTTGGGGCTGGTTTCGAAATCGATACCAGTGCCCATACCCGCATCATCAGTCGTGCGCGGCTTGTCGGTCGTTACGTATTCGGCGACAACGTATCAGGCTTTTCGATTGGCCTGGCGGCGAGCTTCTGAAGAAGCGGTTCGCTTGTGCGCAAGCCGACATTTCAAATAAGGGTGACACCATGCGAAGACATAGTGTTTTGAAGATCGTGGCAGGGCTCGTCGGACTGGTCCTGTTGTCGGTGATCATCGCGGTGATCTATGTGTCAGGTAATCTGAACCAACACAAGAATAAGATCGAAAAGATGGTTGAGGAGGCCACTGGCCGCGAGATGCTGATTGAGGGGGACCTGCATCTTGGATTGTCGCTGATACCCACGGTCGCCGTCGACGGCGTGAGTTTTGGCAATGCGGCATGGGGTACACAGCCCCAGATGGCCACGGTGAAGAGCATCGAGGTAAAGGTCGCGCTGCTACCGCTTCTGTCGGGGGATATTCAGGTAGAGCGTTTAATCCTCATCGAGCCGGATATCTTCATCGAAACCGATGCCGAGGGGCGCGGTAACTGGGTGTTCGGTGAAAGCCCGCCCGAAGAGACTGCCGGCCCGGAGGATGAGGCCGCGGCATCCGGACTACCCGCGGTGGGTGTGCAGGAGATCGAGATCAGCGAGGGGCGTTTCCGTTACCGCGCAGGGGATACCGGGCAGACGACCGTACTGGTCATCGAGCGGCTGTCTGCAGGGGCCGAGGACACGAACAGCCCGCTCAAGCTGGACCTGGTCGTCGCCTATAACGGTCATGCCATCAGTGCCAGCGCCACCCTGGGGGCACCCAGTACCTTACTGGCCAACCAGGCCTACCCGCTGCAGGCAACGGTCGATACCGCTGGAGCGCGGATCACGATCGACGGCGAACTGGGGCAGCCGATGGAAGGCAAGGGACTGGCACTCGACCTTGCCATGAAGACGGATTCACTGGGCACCTTATCGGGCCTGGCTGGCACCGAACTGCCGCCGCTCGGGCCGATAGAGGTGTTGGCACGGCTATCGGATAGCGACACGGGTTACCAGCTCGAAGGACTCAAGGCCAGGGTAGGCAAGACGGATGTCTCCGGCAGGCTGGCCGCCGTATTGACAGGCGCGCCCCCCAGGGTGGAGGCACAGCTGACCTCCACGAACATCGACCTTGCGGATTTCACCACCGCTGCGGGCGGCGTGGCGGCGCCGGAAAAGGACGAGAAGACGCAGCAGGCGAAGCGAGTCTTTTCCGATGATCCGCTGCCACTGGACGGCCTGCGTTCGGTGGATGCCGATGTCACCCTGCAGGCTGATCGCGTCACCACCCAGGGGTTGTCGCTGCAGAACGTGGATCTGAAGCTGGCACTCGACGGCGGCCGGCTGTTGGTAAAGCCGGCAAAGGCACAGGTAGCGGGGGGGACGATCAGCGCCGGCATCGATGTTGATGCCAGGGGAAAGGTCGCCGGGCTGACAGTCACGGTCGACGGCAGTCAGATTGACAGGGGGCGCCTGGTCAAGGAGCTCATGGGCAGTGATATTATGAGCGGCGGAAAGATCGACCTGACGCTCAGACTCAAGGGTCGGGGTAACTCGGTGCAGACCATGGCGGCCGGATTGAACGGCGAGGTGCTGGTGGTGGCCGGCGAGGGTCGCCTCAACAACAAGTCGATGAACCTCGCCGGCGGCGACGTGCAGTTCGAGCTCTTCCGTATGCTCAATCCGTTCATGAAGGAGGAGCCATACACCACACTCAAGTGCGCTGTGGTGCGCTACGACATCAAGGATGGCATGGCCACGACCGTGAAAGGCATTGTGGTTGAAACGGACAAATTGCTGATACTGGGTAGCGGCACCATCAACCTGAAAAACGAGCAACTGGCCCTGTTGATCGAGTCCAGGCCGAAAGACGATGTCGTCAAGGGCAGCCTGAAGAGCCTGGTCACGGTGGGTGATGTGTCACTGGCCGGGCTGGTGCAGGTGGGCGGTACGCTGGCGGAGCCCGGGCTTGAACTGAATCCTGTGGGCGTGCTCAAACAGGGTGCATCCGTCACCACCGCTGTGGCAACGGGTGGGCTTTCCACCCTGGTCACGCGTCTGTATGACGAGGCCACGAAGGATGAAAATCCCTGTCTTACTGCGCAGCGGAAGCCCGCGCCGGCCAGCGCCAGTACCGGTAAAACGGAACAGTCCAGTCCGGAGGATGAGAAGAAGAAGGGTGGCGTGGGCGGTCTTCTCAAGGGCGTCATCGGAAAGTGATGGAAATGGACGCTGCCCTTGTATTAGCGGTTGCTGCGGCTGACGACAGGAACACTATTACGCTGCTAGTGGTAACCGGATGCGCAACTATCGGCGGAGAACTGGTGGGCGCCGGCATTGGTGAAATAGCCGGTGATGCCAGAATGTGCGCGGCTGTGGGTGCAACGACAGGCGCTGTTATTGATATTTTTGGTCGTTAACTAACCCTGAAGTTGCATATATACCGGCCCGCGAGCTGGTTTTGCCGCCTGTTTACAGGATGAAATGAATATCTTTTTCAATTATCCGGAAGGCCGGGTCTCGGCTCATTATCTGCCGCAGACGCTGGCTTCCGTGGGTGAGGTGGAAATTGAGCATTAGTGTAATGTTGTCGGGTTGGCGGGCTGTCGCCCGATTCAGACTGCTTGGTGGGGCGGGATTGTTGACGGTACTGGCCGCCTGCCAGCCAACCGTGTTTCTCATGCCTACGCCAACCGCCCTGAGTACCGGTGAGATCAATCCGTTTGCAACGAATCCCGTGCTGGATAAAGATACCCGCATACCGGTTTTTTTCGCGACGAACCGCGTGCCTTACGGGACTGCTGACTCGCGTGCCTACACCCTGTTCGCTGGTGACACCGTGCAGCTCGGGCTGGCTACCCTGCGCATCGGTGATGAGTCGCTTGACTGGGCAGGCCTGCACGCCATCTCAAGTGGTGGCGAGGTGGAAGAGCGTCCGCCGCTGGTGCTGGACAAGATCGATGAGTGGGCAGCCATCGATCTCGGTACCGGTGACACAGCCCTGTCGCCGGAAGCCGGGCGGTTCTTCGAAGCCGTCAACCGGGCGCTGGCAGAGAGCCGTGACAAGGATCTGATGGTCTACGTGCATGGCGCCAATTGCAATGTCTACCGGGCCACCGCGCAGGCCGCCCAGTACCGGCATTTCACCGGTCGCAATTCGGTGGTGCTGGCGTTCGCCTGGCCATCTGCCGCAAGTTTGTTGCGTTATGGAACCGACGTGAGAAATGCAGCCAGGACAGCACCGCTGTTCGCGGAATTCATCCAGTTGCTTGCGGCCCACACCCGGGCAAAGAATATCAATATTCTGGCCTACAGCGCCGGTGCCCAGGTGACCAGCCCGGCCCTGGCGTTGCTCGGGAAGGGTGCAGCCGGCGAATCGCCCGAACAGCTGCGAGAACAGCTGCGTCTGGGCGAGGTCTACTTCGCCGCACCCGATGCCAACTTCAAGCAATTCGTCTACGATCTGTACCAGTACGTCGATAGCGTCAACAACGTAACGATGGCGGTCAATCTGGATGATGACGTGCTGGCGATTGCGCAGTTCCATCACGGGGTATCGCGTGCCGGGCGACCGGATTTACGGGAACTGGACGAGGAGGAATCACGGTGGTTGATCGAGGCGACCCAGCGGCCCACCTTCGACATTATCAATGTCGATCCCGAGACCGTCCCGAACCTCGGTGCTGGTTCTCACTCCTTCTGGTACGATCAACCCTGGGTCAGCAGTGATGTACTGATCCAGTTCCTGTTGCATGCGAACCCTGCCGAGCGTGGTCTTGTGGCAAACACGACCGAGGAGGGCGGGCAGTTCTGGACGTTCCCTCCGGATTACGATACCCGCATTATCGAGCTCCTGAAGGCGGCACGGCTACAGGCCGGCGAGGGTGCCCCGGTTCAGCCTCCGGACTGATCCGGTTTCTTGCTTCCCGGCGCTTCTTGCCCGTCACCCGCGACGTTGCCCTGGAAGTGGCCGTGACGCAGGAAGTACAGGGTCTGGGTTATCACCTCCGGCGCGGTCATGATGAAGGTGTGCGTGTAGGGGAGTACCAGGAAATCCGACATGCCCTGCACCCGGGCACGCGCCACGGAAACCTTGCCGTCGTTCTCGCCGGGGATCATGTCAGCCAGCCAGGCATCATAGAAGGCGGATTGATTTCCGGTAATGATGCCGACCGGGTAGTGCACCGGTCCAAGCGTGGCCGGCAGGCCGGCAGGCCCGGTCGCGAGTTGCTGGCCGGCAGGCCCGTTGATCCACCTGTAGAGCGGTATGTCCTTTAGTTCGTCGCTCACCTCGCTGCCCTGGTTGGGCGGGCTCAGCATCACCACTCTACCGAGCTGCTCAACCGGGTGGTGTGCCAGATAGTAACGTACCAGGATGGCGCCCATGGAGTGGGTGACAAAATGAATGCGACTGGCGTCTCCCTGCATGCACTGGTCTATCCCTTGCGGGATTGTGGCATCCGCCAGGGTCTCTATCCGCTGTTCTCTTGATGGGTAATCCATGTTGACCGTCAGGTAACCGACGGCTGACAAGGCATCCGACAGCTTGTCCATGGAGTGATTGGTGCGGCCGAGGCCATGGAGCAGGATGACGCACTCACTCACAGGATCGGGTGCCGCATGGATGATGCTCGATGTGATCGTCATCAGTCCGCCGGCAGCAATAGCCAGTAACAGAACCATGCGCGCAGCGACCGGGGCGCTGCGCCTGGAGAATAGCGTGCTGTAGGTTCCCATGCTGTCTCGCGGCCGTTTTTTACGTGTGCTGCCGTGGTCACCTGTCCGTATTTGCAGACGCTACCGCTTAAGCAGGCACCAATGGATTCTGCCCCTGGTTTATTGCTTAAATATTTTTGATCACCTGCAGCATGTCCAGCGCGGTGACGATGCCGGTTAGCGTGCTGCCGCGGGTCACGAACACGCGGTGGATTCTCCCCTTGAGCATGGTCGCTGCAACGTCCTGCAGGCTGTCTTCCTCGCTTACCTTGAAGATCATCGGGGTCATGATCTCGCGTACCTGGATCGGTGACTCGTACTGGGTGTGGAATACCCGCAGTTCTTCATGGCTCATGTGCCGTTCCAGCTCGTACAGGTAGACATCGTGGGTACTCGCGGTTTCGGTATCTTTTTCCGTCATGCTGCTATGGCGAACGAGGTCGGTCAGGGACACGACGCCGACCAGTTCACCTTTTTCGTCCGTGACAGGTGCCCCTGAAATACTGTTATCAACCAGAAATCCAGCCAGCTTGTCCAGTGGCCAGTCCGCATCGACGGCCATGACCTCGCTCTGCATGACATCCTTGACAGTTAATTTGCTGATTTTTTTCTTTGCGTTACCCATCATGTGCTCCCGTAAAATTGTGCATTGTCAGTCATCAGTGAATATCCGTATACACATAAGAAAAGCCCCTGGACAAGGGGCTTTTCTGTTTATGGTGCAGGTCAAACCTGGGCCTACTTCGATGCGATCTCTTCCAGCTGCCTGGCCTTGATTATCTGGCCATCGAGGCCTGCATCCTTGCCGCTGCCACCGTAGGCCACGCTCATCAGTGTCGAATAGTACACCACCGGCATCTTGAAGTTGGTCTTGTACTTCTGATTGATGTGGTCCTGGTAGACCTCGACATTCATTTGGCAAACCGGGCAGGGTGTAACGATCATGTCGGCACCGCCGTCGTAGGCAGACTCGATGATGTCCTTGATCAGGGCCTGACTCTTTTCCGGTTCGGAGAAGGCCAGCGCGCCGCCACAACAGGACACTTTCTTGTCGTAGTTTTCAATCGGTTCGGCACCCATGGTCTCGACCAGCTTG
>CAMYIO010000089.1 GCA_947258515.1 uncultured Ectothiorhodospiraceae bacterium | reverse complement strand
ACCCGGGATCACTGGGTGAACGGATCTATGAAAATGTATCGGCCGAGGGCTGGAAACAGTGGCTTGAACGCCTCACCATGATCATCAACGAGAACGGCCTGAATACCGCTGACACCGCCAGCGTGGAACTCATTGAGAAGCACATGGTGGGTTTTCTGTTTGGTGAAGGCGATTTTGGCGCCGTCCCCTCCGGGTTCCAGGCACCGGGCGCCAAGAAGTAGTCCGGCACCGTATTGCAACCGTTGCGTGCTGCACACCTCAAGCCTGACGCGGACGTCTGTCCTCGATCTTCAGCATGGGTCCGACCACCACGGTTAGATGGTCATGCGCGGTTCGCAGGGCTGCTTCCACCTGATCCGGTGTCGCTGCGCTTGCAAACATGAATCCCAGGTAACTGCTGCCTTCGGGTAGCGGTACCAGTTCATAACCGTCACGGATACTGATCAGTATATCCTCGATAAAGGGCACCGCACGTGCCGCGGTAATACCCTCGATACGACGCAGGATGCCCGCCTCATGAATCGGGATCATCAGCACCCCGGCAGCGCCCGCGGGTGGCTTGATGGCCAACGGTTTTCCTACTGCATGTGCGATCACCAGTGCCTCAAGGCTCTGGCCGGCGCCAAAGGCAAGCAGCCGCGCACACTCACCGCCAATGGTGCGGCTGGCGACCTCGATAATGACACAGCCGCTCTCTGCCAGCCGCACCTCGGCGTGTACCGGTCCTTCGCGCAGACCGATGCCCGCACAGGCGGACTTCACGGTCGCGATGATCTGTTGCTGCCGGTCGGCGCTGTGGCGTGACGGGGTGACATAGTAGGTCTCTTCAAAATACGGACCTTGCAGCGGGTCTGGCTTGTCGAAGATCGCCAGCACGGCCAGCTCGCCGCGGTATAACAGGCCTTCAAGCGCCACTTCCGGTCCACTGACAAAGCGCTCCACCAGCAGGTGCGAGCGCAGCCAGGCATCACGCGTATCCTCACTGGCAACAATGGCCTCAACACGTGCACAGGCAGACAGCAGTTGCTCGCGATTGTCCGCGCGGATAACGCCACGACTGGCGGACAGCGCCAACGGTTTCACCACGCACGGAAAGCTGACATCTGCACACTGGCTGGCAACATCGCCGTGCAGGTTAACGACGCGAAACTCCGGCAACGGGACACCGGCATCGGCCAGTGCCTGTCGCGACAAATCCTTGAAGCGCGAACTGCGTGCAGCCAGCGGCTCGTTGTGCGGCAGTTCCAGTGCCTGCGCAATACGACTACCCAGTTCCACTGTCGCATCATCCGTCGCAACAACACCATCGAAGGGACGCTCGCGGGCCGCCTCGAGCAGGATCTCCAGCGCATCGGGTGCCGACAGGTCCACATGCAGGCCGGCAGCTATTTCACCGACCAGTGAATATTTGCCCTCGGAGGCAACCAGCACGTCCACCCCCTGCTGGCGGGCAGACTCAAGATAGGCAACAGTACGATAACTGTTCGGGGGGGCAATCAGCAGAAGGCGCGAATGCGCCTTCCGGGAATACTGGCTAGCCACAACCTCCGCCGGCCGCACCACAGGCACCGCAGGTACCGGAGCCGCCGGTGATGGCGAAGGCATTGTTGAAGACGAAGCTGGCACCCGTTGGCTTCTCCACATAATCAATTTCCACACCGCGGAGAAAGTTCATTGCAACGGCGTCAACGTAGACATCGAAACCGTCTTCCTTGCGCACGCAATCGTATTCAGATTGTGAATCGGTAAACGTCATGCCGTAGCCCATGCCACCGCAACCACCGCCGGACACAAAGACACGAATGGCCTTGAGTTCGTCGTCCTCTACCTGATTGAATAATTCCAGCATCTTCTCGCGTGCCGCGGCCGTCAGCGCCAGTTCGGATGCTGCGAGTTCCATGGAAAAGTTGCTTGCTGTCTGTGACATGTCTGTCTCCGAAAGTTGATGTGATCACAAATCACGCTGTCTGATGTAGACAATATAAGGCCTGATGGTTCCGGATACTACCCTTCTGGCGTGAGGGCATCTGCCAGGCACACCCGTAAGCGGGGCTTTTAATGACCGTTTAACAAGCATGGAACCGCGATGACAATCAATTACCGGGGCGAATCAGGCCACCCAGACCCCCCTGCTCCAGCACACTGTTATACAGCTCCCGAATCGCACGCGGCTCTTCCAGCAACCATGCCTGCTGCAGAAGGTCCCGGGTCTCATCCTGTGTAAAACTTCGAATAACCCATTTCACACGGGGCAGATTACTGGCACTCATGCTCAGGCTGTTCACGCCCAGGCCCATCAATGCCAGCACGGCCGCCGGGTCACCGGCCATTTCGCCACAGACACTCACCGGTTTACCCAGTACATGCGCCTGATCAATGACCTGCTTGATGGCCCCCAGCACAGCCGGGTGCAGCGTCTGATACAAGCCGGCAACGCGGGTATTGTTGCGATCTACGGCAAGCAGGTACTGCGTCAGATCGTTGGTGCCGATGGAAAAGAAATCGACACGTTTAGCCATGGCACTGACCTGGTATAACGCAGAGGGCACCTCGATCATGATGCCCACGGGCGGCCGTACTACCTGCTCACCTTCCTCCAGCAGTTCACCCAGTGCCTGGTTAATGAGCAACAGGGCATGATCCAGCTCCGTCACCGTGGATATCATCGGCAACAGAATGGTCAGGTTGTTCAGGCCGACACTGGCTCGCAGCATGGCGCGTATCTGTGTCAGAAAGATCTCGGGATGATCCAGTGATATACGAATACCGCGCCAGCCGAGAAAGGGATTGTCTTCCGTTACCGGGAAATAGGGCAGGCTCTTGTCACCGCCCACATCAAGGGTGCGCAGGGTGACCGGCCGTGGCGCAAAGGCTTCCAGCGCCTTGCGATAAATACGCAGCTGCAGCTCTTCACCGGGAAACCGGTCCTGCATCAGGAACGGTATCTCGGTACGATACAGCCCGACACCGTCACCGTTAGCGTGCATCTCGTTTTCGACGCTCGATAGCAAACCGATATTCAGGTACAGGGGGATATTCACACCATCCGGGGTAATGGAAGGCTGTTCGGAAATATTCTTCAGGACTTCCGTGAGTTCCGTTTCTTCCATCTGCAAACGCAAGTATTCGCGACGTACCAGCTGCGACGGATTGATAAATACGTCACCACGATAGCCATCAGCGATAATCATCTGCCCGTCGAGACGACCGACAGGCATGTCGGCAACACCCATCACGGCAGGCACACCCATGGCGTGTGCCAGGATCGCCACATGCGAGGAACTTGATCCACTCGCCGAAACGATACCCGCAAGACTCTCGACCGGGATCTCTGCAAGCTGCCCGACGCTGATCTCTTCACCCACCAGGATGGTCTGTGGATAGGGCACGCTGCTGACTGGCACGTCACTTTGTATACGGGTCAGGATCCTGCGACCAAGGTCACGAATGTCACTGGCGCGCTCACGCATATAGGAATCCTCCATGGATTCAAATACGCGCACGTGTTGCCCGATGGTTTCCCGCAACGCACCCGGCGCCCAGTTACCGGCACGGATGCGTTCAATGGTTTCACCCATGAGGCTGTCACCACCGAGCATCATCAACAGTGCATCAAACAGCGCCAGTTCTTCCGCCGGCAGAATGGAAGACATGCGGTTGGCATAATCGCGCATATCATCCTGCACAGCATTGACAGCGTTCCTGAAGCTTTCGATCTCCGCATCGATGTCCGTAATGACACGATCCGGAATCACCCCCAGGTTGGCCGGCGGATAGACCACCAGTGCCTGCCCCGTGGCGATGCCCGGGGATCCCGGCAATCCGTTGAGGACAGCCGAAACATTTGCGCTCGGCTGCAGCGCGTGTGCAATGTCGCCACTGGCACCCGCATGCGTGATGGCTCCGGCCAACTGCGCGGCCAGGGTAACCAGGAAGGCTTCCTCCTGTTCTGCAAAGCGGCGGTGCTCGCGTTGTCTGACGACCAGCACCCCGAGCACGGTACCGTACTGGATAATCGGCACACCGAGGAAGGCATGATAGGGGTTTTCGCCCGTCTCACTGGCAAAACGATAACGCGGATGGCTGGGTGCATCTTCAATATTGACCGGCTCTTCACGCTCACCGACCATGCCCACCAGTCCTTTACCCAGACCGAAACGCACCCGACCTACCGCATCCTTTCTCAGGCCTTCCGTGGCACTCAGGACATATTGCCCGTGCTCAACATCCTTCAGATAAACGGAGGCGACATCCACCTCCACCGATTCACGCACGCGCTGCACGATGATGTCCAGCGCCTGCTCAAGGTCAGGTGCCGAATTTACTTCCTGTATAATTCGTCGCAGCGTATCCAGCATGAAATCAAGACCAGCGTTTGAAGGTGAATTAAAGTGTCCGGCAAGACACGGAGTAACCCGGTCGCAAGCAGTCGGACCTGTGAAGAATCAGTCTTTTGCAGACTGCGGCACACCATCGGGAAACAGCAGGGGTGCCAGCTCGTTTAGCGCTTTCCTGTAGACGTTGCGCTTGAAGGCAACCACTTCATCAAGCGGCTGCCAGTAATCGACCCAGCGCCAGCGATCAAATTCGGGCTTGTCCGCCAGGTCGAGGCACACGGATTTGTCTGTACATAACATGCGCAACAAAAACCAGACCTGCTTTTGCCCGATACAAACCGGGCGACTCTTGCGACGGATATACTGCCGCGGCAGACGGTAACGCAACCAGCCACGGGTTGCACCCATCAACTCGACATGCTCCGAATGTAAACCGACCTCTTCTGCCAACTCGCGGTACATCGCCTCGGCCGGTGTTTCATCCGAGCGCATGCCACCCTGCGGAAACTGCCAGGCGTTCTGACCAATGCGTCGCGCCCATAACAACTGCCCCTTCGGGTTTGACAGAATAATGCCTACATTTGGCCTAAATCCATCTGGATCAATCACCTAAGCAACCTGGACTGTATATGTCATTTGAAATCATTCTCCCATAGCTGCGCGCCGGGGGCAATCTGCAGAGCACCTGTAGAGGCGCCGGGATTTTCCCGTTGGTGTATGCTTTATGGCATTTTATCGACTGGAGTTAGACAGGTGGGCATTGCACTTTTTGACCTCGACAATACCCTGATTGCCGGAGACAGCGATTTTCTCTGGGGCTGTTTTCTGGTTGAGCGTGGAATTGTAGACAGTGACCTCTATGCACGCGAAAACCGGCGTTTCTATGACCAGTACAAGGTGGGCGAACTGGACATTTATGAATTTCTGGATTTTCAGCTGCGACCCTTATCCGAGCACCGTGTCGATACACTGCAGCAATGGCGCAAACACTATATCGAGGAAAAGATTACCCCGATACTGTTGCCCAGGGCACAGGCACTGATTGACCGGCATCGACGGCAGGGGGATACACTGGCCGTGATCACCGCGACCAATCAATTCATTACCGGCCCGATCGTCGAGCTGTACGACGTCCCCCACCTGCTGGCAACCGAAGCGGAGATGCTGCAAGGTCAATATACCGGCAAGGTATCCGGCATCCCCTGCTTCCAGGATGGCAAGGTGGCGCGACTGTCGGACTGGCTCGAGAAAAATCACTATTCACTGCAAGACAGCTGGTTCTACAGTGACTCGCACAATGACCTGCCACTGCTCAACAAGGTGACCCACCCGGTGGCTGTTGACCCGGATGAAATACTGGAACGGCATGCCCGCAATAACGACTGGCCGATTATCAGCCTGCGATGAACACCCTCTATCCTGCAACTGTACGCACGACGAAGGGCCGCCATGCCGTTGCAAGCGCGTATAACACCGCTTCCGCCACAACAGCGCATGCTGCATGCGCGCACTGACGCTCCTTGCCTTTTTGCTGATTCTTACCCTCGTCAGCCTGCTGATCAGCCTGCTCAGTGGTAGCGTGGCCATCGGCTGGCAGGGCCTGCTGGCGGTACTGTCCGGCACAGGCGACGGGGTCGCGACACAGATCATTATGGAACTGCGCTGGCCGCGCGCCATCGCGGCCTTCACCACCGGTGCCCTGCTCTCGGTCGCCGGCGCCTTGATGCAGGTGCTGTTACGCAATCCCCTGGCTGATCCCTACGTGCTGGGTGTCTCCGGCGGCGCCGCCACCGGCGCGCTGCTTGCCCTGCTGCTGGGTCTTGGCAGCCTCGGCCTGCACAGTGCAGCATTCGGTGGCGCGCTGTTTTCCATGCTACTGGTGTTCGGGCTTGCCCATGGCAGCGGCAACTGGACCACCAGCCGCCTGCTGCTCACCGGCGTCGTTATTGCGGCCGGCTGGGGTGCCGTGATCGGATTTCTGCTGGCACTCAGCCCGGACCAGGCTCTGCGCGGTATGCTCTTCTGGCTCATGGGTGATCTGTCCTATGCTTCGTCGCCTGCCGCCGGATTGCTGGTACTGACTGTCGGATTGCTGCTGGCGATCGCCATCGGCCGGTCACTGAATATTTTCACCCAGGGCGAGCAAACGGCGGCCGCACTGGGCATCAGCGTCGTACCACTGCGTCGCTTCCTCTACCTGCTGGCGTCACTGTTATCCGCAACCGCCGTGACACTGGCCGGCAGCATCGGCTTTGTCGGCCTCATCGTGCCACACATGTTGCGTCTCGCCGGGGTACGCGATCACCGCCTGCTGTTACCGGCTGCCGCGTTACTCGGCGGCAGCCTGCTCATCATCGCGGACACGCTGGCACGCACGCTGCTGGCACCGCGCCAGCTGCCGGTCGGCATACTCACGGCACTGGTCGGCGTGCCGTTGTTCCTGCTGTTGCTGCACCACGGTCGCAACGTGCATGGCGAGGCCCGTTAACGCGCCATGCCTCTCCTCGAAACCAGCGGACTGTGTATAACGATCGGCAACACCCGGGTCTGTGACGCGCTGGATTTTTCCATCGCCGCGGGTGACCGCTGCTGCATACTCGGCCGCAACGGCACCGGCAAAACCACACTGCTGCACACGCTGGCCGGCCTGCGGCCAGCGCAGGCCGGCGACATCAAGCTGCACGACCAGTCACTGCAACAACTGCCGCGCAGAAGCATCGCCCGACACATTGGCCTGTTATTCCAGGACCATAACGATGCCTTCCCCGCCAACGTCATTGAAACCGTACTCAGCGGCCGCCATCCCTGGATGGGTCCGCTACAGTGGGAAAGTGAACAGGATGTTGCCATGGCACGCGCGGCATTGCGGGCGGTCGACCTTGATGACATGGAACAGCGCATCGTCACGACACTCTCCGGTGGCGAACGGCGACGACTGGGAATCGCCTGCCTGCTGACACAGGACCCGCAACTGCAGTTACTGGATGAGCCCACCAATCACCTCGATATTCATCACCAGATCAGCATGCTTGAACTGTTACAGCAACAGGCGCGACAGGACCACAAGGCGCAGCTCTTCGTCATGCATGACATTAACCTTGCCAGCCGCTACTGCAACCGCTTCCTGCTGTTGTTTGGTAACGGTGAAACGGCACAGGGCAGCGCCTCCGAGGTACTGACGCACCCTCACCTGGAACGCCTCTACCAGCATCCGCTGCAAGCCGTCGCGGGACCGCACGGAACACTGTGGTTGCCAGAATAATTATCGCGCCGGGTATTCGTCTTGAAGATCTTTATCGAGGGCCCCTACTGGACCGGCATGTGGACAGAAATCATCGCCGCTGCGCTGCGTGAAAACGGCCACCGGGTCGACTGCTGTTATCACAACCGCAAGACACTGCGTGATCGTATTGCACTGGCAACAAGCGCCCTGCGACCGGGGGAAGACCGCAAGAGTGCGTGGAATCAACGGCATCGACAACAACTGCTGAGGGCCATGCGCCATTCCCGCTGGGACATGCTGCTCAGCATACAGGGCACGCTGAACCGGCAGACCGCCGAACAACTGCGTCAACAGTCACCCCGTCTCAGGATTATCTACTGGTGGGGCGACATCCTCACGAAGCAGGCACAGGCGCGCATTGATGAGGCCGCCGGCTTTGCGGACACACTACTGGTCTCCTATCTCGGCAGTTACGAGACTCTCCGGCCAGCCTACCCGGACAAGCTGGTGTATTTCCCGTTCGGGGTTTCGCGGGAATTTCACTCGGCAGGTCCGCTTTCCGCACGGGACCGTCAACGATTCACTGCAGAGGTAGCCTTTGTCGGCACGTATTACCCGGAACGCTGCGCACTGATTCGTTCCCTGAACACGCAGCTCGAAAAGCCGGTATCGGTATGGGGCCGCGGCTGGCGCAAGTGCCAGGGCATCAGCCATCATGGCGCACTGTCGCTGGCTGACAGCCTCAAGGTGTATCGTTGTGCACGGATCTCGCTGAACCTGCACCACGTCGACACTCCCAATGGTTTCAATATGAAGTATTACGAAATACCTGCCGCGGGTGGCTTCCAGATCTGTGACAAACAACCATTGATGGATACGACTGACCCTGGCTGGCAAACGGTGGCCTGCCGTTCCCCGCAGGAATTCGCAGAGCAGGTAAAGCACTACCTGGCACACGAACAGCAACGCAGGAAAATTGTGGCCGCGAATTCACTGGCCGTCTTTGCCACGGCGGACTATCAAAGCCGGCTAAGTGATCTTTTCGACCAGACAGGCAGCTGCGATAACATTTAGAAAGCCTATAAATACAGGCTTTTCTTGACATCTGGCCACCCTGGCCGTAGAGTTGCCCGCCTAGTTTCAGGTGTCCCGAGGACTTTCGTCCAAGGGATGAAACGGGAAGCCGGTGCGTCAACCCAATGACAATTCCGGCGCTGCCCCCGCAACGGTAAACGAGACCAGCTGAATCAATATGCCACTGCGCATTGCGCGGGAAGGTGATTCATCAGGGTAATACCCGCTCGTGAGCCCGGAGACCGGCCTGACGTATCGTAACCGTATTGCGGAGGGCAATGCTGGCAGGTTGCATTGTCCTCTCTGTCATTCACTCTCCGCAGCAAACACGTCCTCGGCACGGGGTGGTGCTGTGACATGGAGAACCTGATGACAAACCCCTTTTCCCGGCTGGCTGCCGCAGCGACCCTCGGTCTGTCTGCCGCGACGGTCAATGCACAAACCGGTCCCCCGGAAAATATCCTCGTTACCGCCACGCGCCTGGACACAGTGAATACCCGGGCACGCGGCAATACCACGATCATCACGGCGGCTGATATCGAGGCCAGTACCGCCCGCACCCTGCCTGAATTACTGGGCCGGGAGGCCGGCGTCCTGGGTCGCAGCCTGTTCGGTAACAACGCTACCTCGGCGACTGTCGATATCCGCGGCTTTGGTGCCGCCGCCACACAAAACACCCTGATCCTGCTGGATGGGCGTCGACAGAATGACGTCGACCTGTCGAGTGTGAACTTCGCTGCCATCCCCCTGCAAAGCATTGAGCGTAT
>CAMYIO010000088.1 GCA_947258515.1 uncultured Ectothiorhodospiraceae bacterium | reverse complement strand
GGCGGGGACGCCGCTCCTGCCGATGAGCCTGTGGGTGCGCTCAGCGTAGCCGGCGTGTACCATTGCGCCCATGGAAAACGGGCTGCCAACATGACCCATATCGTCGCCATTGCCGCAGGCGGCGCCCTGGGCGCGCTGTTGCGTTACTGGACATCGACGGCGATGCATAGCCGCTTTGGCACTGCATTTCCCTACGGCACACTGACCGTCAACATTCTCGGCAGCCTGCTGATGGGTTTCCTCTATATCTGGCTCACCGAGCGCCTGGCCAGCGGTCCGGCAACGCGCGCATTTCTGATGATTGGACTACTGGGTGCCTTTACCACCTTTTCCACCTTTTCACTGGAAACACTGAATCTTGTAGAATCCGGACATCCCGGCAAGGCGCTGGCAAACGTCTTCATCAGTGTGACCGTGTGTTTTGCCGCCGCCAGTGCGGGCGTCTTTGCAGCGAGGCAATTATGAAGACACTTGACGTCATGTTCGTGCGCATCTACCTGACAGAGGGCGAGGGCACCATGGAAAACCTGCTCATGCGCCTGCATGATGAGGAGAAAGTTCATGGTGTGACCGTGTTCCGCGGCATTAGCGGTTTTGGAAGCTCCGGTAAAATGCATTCTTCATCGCTGCTCGACATGTCACTGGACCTGCCACTGGTCATCGAATTCTTTGATGTCCCGCAAAAGGTCAATGACATTCTCGAACACATCCGCAACGATATCGATCCCGGCCACATTGTCAGCTGGCCGGCGACACTCGTGCTGTAAGCAGAACAGGCCATGATTACCAGCCTGTGCTTTACCGCTTTCACGCAACATCTGTAGCTAAAGGATTAACATGCTCGACCCCAGACTCTTACGCAGTGAACTTGACACCGTCAGACAACAACTTGCCCGGCGTGGCTTCACACTCGATACCGACACCCTGCAGGCACTGGAAAGCCGCCGCAAGACCATCCAGGTGGAGACGCAGGAACTGCAGGCGGAACGCAACAGCCACTCCAAAGGGATTGGCAAGGCCAAGGCAGCCGGTGAAGATATCGCGCCGCTGCTGCAGGCGGTCGAGGGACTGGGTGAACAGCTGAAGGCAAAAGAGCTGCAACTCTCGCAGCTGCAGGATGAACTGAATGACATCCTCATGGGTATACCCAATCTTCCGCATCCCTCTGTACCGGACGGCAAGGGTGAGGAGGACAACCCGGTTCTGAGACTCTGGGGTGAACCCCCGGCGTTTGATTTTGAACCCCGCGACCATGTCGACCTGGGCGAGCGACTCGGCCTGCTTGATTTTGAAGCCGCCAGCAAGCTCACCGGTTCGCGTTTCAGCGTCATACAGGGCCCGCTGGCACGCCTGCACCGCGCCCTCATCCAGTTCATGCTGGACACCCATACCCGTGAACACGGTTACACAGAGGTGTACGTACCCTATCTGGTCAATGCAGACAGTCTGCGTGGTACCGGGCAGTTGCCAAAATTCGAGGAAGACCTGTTCAAGACGAGCGGTGAATCCGACTACTACCTCATACCGACTGCCGAGGTACCGGTAACCAATCTTGTCCGCGATTCCATTGTTGAAGCGGAACACATGCCGTTGCGCTACACCGCCCACACACCCTGTTTTCGCTCGGAAGCGGGCTCCTATGGCAAGGACACCCGTGGCATGATTCGGCAACACCAGTTTGAAAAGGTGGAGATGGTACAACTGGTAGCGCCGCAGACTTCATACCAGGCACTGGAACAACTCACCGGTCATGCCGAAACCATTCTGCAGAAACTCGGACTGCCTTACCGGGTCGTGACCCTGTGTACTGGTGACATCGGTTTTTCCGCCGCCAAGACCTATGACCTGGAGGTATGGCTGCCAGGACAACAGAAGTACCGCGAGATTTCCTCCTGCAGCAACTTCGAGGCGTTTCAGGCACGTCGCATGCAGGCACGCTGGCGCAACCCGGAGACCGGAAAACCGGAATTATTGCACACCGTCAATGGATCAGGCCTTGCGGTTGGACGCACGCTGGTCGCCATCATGGAAAATTACCAGCAGGCAAACGGGAGCATCCGGGTGCCGGATGCACTGCAACCCTATATGGGCGGCATCGACCTTATCCGCTAGCATCCAGAGCTGCTGCAGGATGAAAACGCAACCGTGCCACCCTTGACACCTGGGACGCTACCAGGAAGGGCAGTGCCAGGGCCTGGGATGCGACCACGGAATGGCTGGACGGGACTGATGAGGACGCAGTAGAGGAAATCCATGCTGATGAGCCAGCGCCAGTAGACATGGAAGAGGGCGCCGGTGATATGGGATTGCAGTAATAATGACTAGAAGCGGTGCGCCACTCCATTTCCGGGCCGTTTTGTGAAGTTCAGCAACATACCCGACGCATCCTGCAGCATCAGTTCAGTCTGGTTTCTGAAGAAGGTGTAGCGGGTTACTGTACCGGTTTGCTGGCTGTACGTATTTGCCATGCAACAGTCGAAAACGGTCACCCCTGATCTCAAGAACCTCACCGGATTGACCAAACCAGCGACCCTCCAGTAGAGACACCGGCATCGATCGCACCGCGCCTGGCGGTCCGCCATAAGCTGCGCTGGAATAGGGACCCTTCCCATAGGGCGTGTAAGCCGACGTAAACGGATTAGCCCAGGTGTTCGGGGTCATTGAGTTTGACCAGGGGGACATACCCATGCCTGACCAGGGACTCATACCTGAAAAATTGCTGACACCGGAAACCGGATTCATGCCGTATAGTCCGTTCATTGCAGGCCAGCTACCCATACCGAGACCAAATGGATTAATGGATCCGAAATCAGAATTATTTGTGTTACCGAGCATGGTATCGGACATGACATTCATCATGACCAGCATCATGCGGAACATCACCGCAAACATATCCTCCGTGGCGACCGCTGATGAGGGCAACGGCAGGGAGAGGGCAGCAACCAGCATCAGTATGGCGCGCTTTTTCTTCATGCTAAACACTGTTTCTTTCAGCAACCTGCTGTTTTAAAGTTTAGTAAAATACCCAACATGTATTGCAGGTAATTGATAATGACCCCATATATTGTGATCTTACATTAAAATATTAACTATATGTAGATAAAGTCCCGTTGCCTGGATCCACTACCCGGTCCACTCGTTAGTGCGCGCTGCAAGCCGCATTGCTACCCTGTCCACGGGTTATCGTCACAGTGCCGGCCATCCCATAATCCGGCACCCGTGTTAGACTTGAACGATTGACCTATTTAACTGAAACACATGAAAAATTTCACAGAATTACTCGATGAACGCATCCTCTTCCTGGATGGCGCCATGGGCACAATGATCCAGCGCCACAAACTGGAAGAGGCCGATTACCGCGGTGAGCGATTTGCAGACTGGCCATCGGACCTGAAGGGCAATAACGACCTGTTAAGCCTGACCCAGCCACAGATCATCCAGGATATCCACACCCGCTACCTGGAAGCCGGTGCGGACATCATTGAAACAAACACCTTTAATTCCACGCGCGTTGCCATGGCGGATTACGGCATGGAAGCGCTCACCTACGAGATCAACGTTGCCTCGGCGAGGCTGGCGCGCGAGGCGGCGGATGTAATGACCGCACGGACACCGGAAAAACCGCGCTTTGTCGCCGGTGTCCTGGGTCCAACCAATCGCACGGCATCGATATCACCGGACGTCAATGATCCGGCATTCAGGAATATCTCGTTTGACGAACTGGTCGAGGCCTATACAGAATCGGCGCGCGCACTGGTAGAAGGCGGTGCAGATATCCTCCTTATCGAGACGATATTCGACACGCTGAATGCCAAGGCGGCGGTCTTTGCCGTTGACCAATTGTTCGATAATACCGGCAATCGCCTGCCCATCATGATTTCCGGAACTATTACCGATGCGTCCGGGCGTACCCTCACGGGGCAGGTCACGGAGGCCTTCCTGAACTCGCTGCGGCATGCGCGACCGGTCTCGATCGGGCTCAACTGTGCGCTGGGTGCCGATCAGTTGCGTCAGTATGTCGAAGAGCTGTCACGCCTCGCCGATATGCGCATTTCCGCACATCCGAACGCCGGCCTGCCCAACGAGTTCGGTGAATACGATGAAACACCGGAGCAAATCGCGGCCGAGCTCGGTGACTGGGCCGCCAACGGTTTCCTGAATATCGTCGGTGGCTGTTGCGGCACCACACCGGATCACATCAGGGCCATCGTTACCGCCGTCAGTCAGCATCCACCCAGGGTGATCCCCGAAATCGAAACCCAGTGCCGCCTGTCGGGCCTTGAAGCCTTCAATATTGCAGAGGCCTCGCTGTTCGTAAACGTCGGCGAACGCACCAATGTCACCGGCTCGGCACGTTTCAAGCGTCTCATCATGGAAGGTGACTACGAGACCGCGCTCGATGTTGCCCGCCAGCAGGTCGAAAGCGGTGCCCAGATCATCGATATCAACATGGACGAGGGTATGCTCGAATCCCGTGAGGCCATGGTGCGCTTCCTGAACCTGGTTTCGGCCGAGCCGGACATCTCGCGCGTCCCCATCATGATCGACTCCTCCAAGTGGGACATCATCGAGGCGGGACTGAAGTGCGTCCAGGGCAAGGGCGTCGTGAATTCCATCAGCCTCAAGGAAGGTGAAGAAGAATTCATCAGGCATGCCAAACTGGTACGGCGCTATGGCGCCGCTGCCATCGTCATGGCCTTTGACGAACAGGGGCAGGCGGATAGCCGTGCGCGCAAGTTCGAGATATGTGCACGCGCCTACAGGATCCTGACCGGGCAGGTCGGCTTCCCGCCCGAAGACATCATCTTTGATCCGAATATCTTTGCCATTGCCACCGGCATCGAGGAACACAACAATTACGGGCATGACTTCATCGAGGCCACCCGTGACATCAAGGAGAACCTGCCACACGCCCTGGTATCCGGTGGCGTCTCCAATGTGTCGTTCTCCTTCCGTGGCAATAATCCGGTCCGTGAGGCCATTCATGCCGTGTTTCTGTATCACGCCATCAGCAACGGCATGGACATGGGTATCGTCAACGCCGGGCAGCTGGCCATCTATGAAGACATTCCGGCGGCACTGCGCGAACGGGTAGAAGACGTTGTCCTGAACCGGCGCAATGATGCCACCGAGCGCCTGCTGGAAATCGCCGGCGAGTATGCCGGTGATGGCAAGGTTGCAGAGAAAGAAAGTCCGGAGTGGCGCGAGTGGGACATCAACAAGCGCCTTGAATACTCACTGGTCAAGGGCATTACCGACTACATCGAGGAGGATACGGAAGCCGCGCGACAGGCCGCGGATATCCCGCTCCACGTCATCGAGGGCCCCCTTATGGACGGCATGAATGTCGTCGGTGACTTGTTCGGTGCCGGAAAAATGTTCCTGCCCCAGGTCGTCAAGTCAGCGCGCGTCATGAAAAAGGCCGTGGCCTACCTGCTGCCCTTCATGGACGCGGGCAAGAACGGCCAGGTAAAAAACAATGGCACCATCCTGATGGCCACGGTCAAGGGTGATGTGCACGATATCGGCAAGAACATTGTCGGGGTGGTACTGCAATGCAACAGTTATGAGGTGATCGACCTTGGCGTCATGGTGCCGGCTGAAACCATCCTCAAGACCGCCCGCGAGAAGAATGTCGATATTATCGGGCTCTCGGGGCTGATCACACCTTCGCTCGATGAGATGGTACATATAGGCAAGGAAATGCAACGCCAGGGTTTTGAATTACCGTTACTCATCGGTGGCGCAACCACCTCACAGATACATACCTCGGTAAGGATAGACCCGCAGTACGAGGGGGCTGTCGTCTATGTCGCCGATGCCTCCCGTGCCGTCGGCGTCGCCAGCACCTTGCTGAACGAAGACCGGCGCATGGCCTACATTGCCGAGACCAAGGAAAAATACCGGCAATTGCGAGAACAGCGTGCCGGGCAGCAACAGGATCGAAAACTCGCCAGTCTGGGCGAGGCACGTGCCAACAGGTTCCAGACCGACTGGAACAACTACCGGCCAGCAAAACCTGCGTTTCTGGGTATCAGGGTATTTGATGATTACCCGCTGAACGAGCTGATCACACACATTGACTGGAGCCCGTTCTTCAAGGCATGGGAACTGGCCGGCAAGTTCCCGGCCATTCTTGATGACGAGGTCGTCGGCACGGAAGCACAGCAACTGTTCGATGATGCCCAGGCCATGCTCGAACGGATCGTCAACGAGCACTGGCTGCAGGCACGTGCCGTCATTGGCTTCTTTCCGGCCAACACCATCAACGACGATGATATCGAGCTGTACAGCGATGAAAGTCGTACCACGACACAAACTGTGTTTCATTTCCTGCGCCAGCAGATGAAGCGCCGTAACCAGGCGCCGAACCATTGTCTTGCTGACTTTATCGCGCCCAAAGACAGCGGCACCGAGGATTATCTCGGTGCCTTTGCGGTCACCGCAGGCATTGGCATCGAAGCCAGGGTTGCCGCATTCGAAGCCGAGCACGACGATTACAACAGCATCTTGCTGAAAGCACTGGCCGACCGGCTCGCCGAGGCCTTTGCCGAACGCATGCATGAACGGGTGCGCAAGGAATTCTGGGGCTATGCCCAGGCAGAAAACCTGTCCAGCGAAGAACTGGTAAAAGAAGAATATCGTGGCATCCGGCCGGCCCCCGGCTACCCTGCCTGTCCCGACCATACAGAGAAGGGCCTGCTCTGGGAGTTACTTGACCCGCCCACCAATGCGGGCATGACACTCACAGAAAGCTATGCCATGTTGCCCACAGCCTCGGTCTCCGGCCTGTATTTTTCCCACCCGGAATCACGTTACTTTGGTGTCGGCAAACTGGCACGCGACCAGGTTCACGATTACGCCGAGCGCAAGGGCATGAGCATCGATGAGGTTCAACGCTGGCTGGCCCCGGTACTGGGTTACAACACATGAATCCGCATGCTTGCAAACAGATGTCAACAAATGCCGACCTGAATTAACCTGAGTGCCCGTTTTATAATAGCCACGGAATTCACGAAAAAATAACAGCCTTACAAGCAATATTTCCGTGTTCTTCCGTGGATTCCGTGGCTAAATTATTTATTTACATCAGTCTGCCCAACGTTATTCAATCTTGATATACGCAAAGCCCTGGTGTTGCAGTTCCGCCAGCTGCACCACGCCGGAAGGGACACTCTCCACACCCGCGTACAGTTTTTTCTCTGACAGCTTGATCTGCGCGCGCGTGATGTCACAGAGTTCCAGCTTGACACCCTGTACCGAGTTCAATGAACTGAGCCGGCCCTTGATGTTACTGCGTCGTTCTTCCAGTGCATCATCGCTGGCAAACGGCGTGTCAGCGAGCTTGTCATCAGTCAGGAAGCGGATACCATGCGCAACGAACACGACCCTGACATCATAGTCCACCAGTTCGTTCTGGTAATAGGTGACCATATTGTTGATGCTGGTCAACATGGCGCTGAAGCGACGCGGGTCGGAAAAATCCGCATGATAGACCACCTTCACCACGTCATCGGCATCGTCGTCTGCGTCAGCTGCCGAGACGCCCTGAAAGGGCAACAGGTACGCTGCAAGCAGCAACAAAACAAACACACTTCGCATCATCGAATTATTCATCTCGAACTCCTCCCGGACAGCGGGCCCGGTTTTGCGGCCCCTGGTCCGGCATCAGTGCCACGTGGCGGGGAGTGGCCATATAAAACGCCCGGTCAACCGTCAGTATCCGGCTAATGGTAGCCATCCCGCAAGTTAACTGCGTACAATCCCATTATGGACAATTTATCATTTAAATCCACGTATGCCTGCGGTGATGACTGGCAGTCTGTTGCCGATCAGTGCCTGGAGAACCTCGGCACGGAAGCCAGCAGCGCCAACTTCGGCTTCCTCTACGTAACTGATGCACTGGCACCGTATCTCAACAGCCTGTTTGAGAAGCTCCGCACACACACGGGGATCACCGACTGGATCGGTACCGTCGGCGCGGGTATCTGCTATACGGGACTGGAAATATATGACGAACCCGCGGCAGCCATCATGCTGACCACGCTGCCGCAAGACAGCTACCGGCTGCTGCCGGCCGGCATGGAAGCCATGACGACCATGCTCACGGAAAACAAGAACTGGATTGCCGAACATGCAGTACATTTTGGTATCGTCCATGGTGATCCGCGGAATACCCACATTGCACAGATCATTGACTCCCTGTCAGCTGAACTCGATCCCGGTTTTCTCGTCGGGGGCCTGACTTCCGCCAGTGACAGCCATTACCAGCAGCAAATCGCAGGGCAGATCTACGAGGATGGACTCTCAGGCGTGTTGCTGTCCGCCCGGGTAGCGGTGATCAGCGGACTGACACAGGGATGCACCCCCCTGGATGCCCGGCACATGATCACCCGCTCCGAGGGCAACATACTGGCCGAGATCGATGGTCGGCCGGCGCTGGATGTCTTCAAGGAGGACATTGGCGAGATTCTGGCAAAAGACCTGAAACGCGTGTCGGGCTATATCTTTGCCGGTCTGCCGGTACCGGGTTCGGATACCGGTGACTACCTGGTACGCAATCTCATCGGCATCGATCCCGGCGAAAAACTCCTGGCGATCGGCGACAACCTCGAAGACGATGTACCCATCATGTTCTGCCGTCGCGACGGGGACACGGCGCGTGACGATATGTTGCGTATGCTCAACGATCTGAAGAAACGTGCCGGGGGGAAAATCAAGGGCGGCGTCTACTACACCTGCCTTGGTCGTGGCAGAAACCAGTTTGGTGATGATTCAGAAGAGCTGAAAATGATTCGCGAGCAACTCGGTGATTTCCCGCTGGTGGGCTTCTTTGCCAATGGTGAGATCTCACACAACCGCCTGTATGGCTATACGGGTGTGTTGACGCTGTTTCTGTAAGGCTCTAGCCTCTATCTGTAGGAGCGGCGTCCTCGCCGCGATTGTTTTTGTCATACTCTAAAATCGCGCCGGGGACGGCGCTCCTACAGGGATACATCGAGAATAAAAAGACTCACGTCTTCCAGTATTGCTCCGTGGTAATCTGACCCGGGTCCCGACGCCTGTTTTTCTTCAGCCCACGCGCCTCCAGTACCGCCGTGGTATCGCGGACCATCGCCGGGTTGCCGCAGATCATGACCTGGCTATCAATGGCTGCGATGCTGATCCCCGCCCGCTGTTCCAGCCGCCCGTCCTCAATGGCGGCAGGTACACGTGCCTTGATAGAAAAACCGGTTTCCTCGCGACTGACAAACGGGATGAATTGCAGTTGCCCGGGGTGTTGTTCACACAGCGCCCTGATCTCATCACCGTAGGTCAACTCCCCGGCCGTGCGCACGGCATGCACCAGTACAACCTGCCGGTAGCGCTGCCAGACCTCGCTGGTCGTTAATATCGACAGGAACGGACCGATCGCGGTACCGGTTGCCAGCATCCACAGCTTGTCGGCCTCCTGCAATTCGCCAAGAATAAAGAAGCCGGCGCTGCGCGGGGCCAGAAACAGCGCATCGCCAGGCTGCAACTTGATCAGTTCATGTGTAAGCGGGCCGTCCCTGACGAGAACGAAATAGAATTCGTGCAGCGGGTTGTCCGGGCCATTGACGAACGAATACGGCCGCGCCACCATTTCGCCATCAATCTCCAGTGCAACACGGGCAAACTGCCCGGCTGTGAACGGTGCGACATCCGCCTCAACCTGCAGGGAATAGAGTTTATCTGTCCACTGTCTGAGGTTGACAACCGTGCCCTCGATCCACTTGCTCATGTGGTAACCGCTGCGGCTTTCACAGGACAGGTATTCAGGAATGTCATGACATCATGGGGCATAATGTATTTGCTTTCTGCTTTGACTGTTGTCGTATCATAACGTAAAACAGTCGCTGTAAATGTCTTGTAATCCGGGCCTGCAACCCCCATATACTTGTGTTGGTATCGAATCGTTATGGAACAATTATCCACGTTTGAAATGATTATACTCGGCGCTGTTGCGCTCGGGGTGCTGTTTTGGATCGGGCCCGGTATAAAGGGAATGCTGGAACAAAGCCGACAGGCGGAGAACAAGGACTGGGCAGGGGCATTACTACCCATATTTATCGTGGTTATTTTTGTCATCTTCCTGATCATGATGGTCTGAAGCAATGGCTGCCGCACTGAAAATCACCGGCCTGAAAAAGACCTACAAGGGCGGGCATGTGGCGCTCAAGGGTGTCGACCTTGATGTAAAACAGGGCGACTTCTTTGGACTGCTTGGCCCTAACGGTGCCGGCAAGACCACCATCATCGGCATCATCACCTCGCTGGTCAACAAGAGCGGCGGCGAGGTCTCGATCTTCGGTCACGACCTTGATACCGACCCCGCCAGTGCCAAGGCCTGTCTCGGGCTGGTGCCGCAGGAATTCAACTTCAACATGTTTGACCCGGTGGTCGAGGTGGTCGCCAACCAGGCCGGCTACTATGGCATTGAACGCAAGGAAGCCTTTCAGCGCGCAGAAAAATACCTGAAACACCTGGACCTGTGGGACAAGCGACGCGTGATGGCAAGAACCCTGTCAGGCGGCATGAAGCGGCGCCTGATGATCGCCCGTGCACTGGTTCATGAACCGAGACTGCTTATTCTCGATGAACCGACAGCGGGTGTGGATATCGAGATTCGTCGCTCAATGTGGCAGTTCCTGCGCGGCATCAACGCGGCGGGGACAACCATTATCCTGACAACGCATTACCTGGAAGAAGCCGAAAGCCTGTGCCGTAACATCGCCATTATTGACGAGGGCGAACTGATAGAAAACACCACTACAAAACAGTTACTGAATACCCTGCGTATGGAGACGTTCGTGCTGGATCTCGAGTCACCGCTCGATCACTTGCCGGTGCTCGAGAACCAGAAGCTGGTGCAACTGGACGAGACCACGCTGGAAGCCGATATTTGCCGCGATGACTCCATCAATGCACTGTTTGCAGAACTCTCGAAGCGGGATATAAAAGTACTCAGCATGCGTAACAAGACCAATCGCCTCGAAGAATTGTTTATGAACCTTGTTGAAAATGGCAACGGTAACGGCAACAGGACTGCACCGTGACACCCCGCGCGAAACTGGTTGCCCTGCGCACCATTGCCACCAAGGAAATACTCCGCTTCTCGCGCATCTGGATACAGACTATCCTGCCACCGGTGATTACAACGGCCCTTTACTTCATCATATTCGGCAATCTGATTGGGCCTCGCATCGGCCGCATGGATGGCTTCGACTACATGGAGTTCATTATCCCGGGCCTCATCATGATGGCGGTGATCACCAACTCCTATGCCAACGTGGTGTCGTCTTTTTATGGCTCGAAATTCCAGCGCCACATAGAAGAGATGCTCATCTCGCCGACGCCCAACTATATTATCCTGATTGGCTATGTTCTCGGCGGGGTGACACGCGGGATGGCAGTGGGCATCGCGGTGACACTGGTATCACTGGTATTTCACCCCTTGAACATACACAGTCTGTGGGTCATGTTTTCCATGATCCTGCTGACCTCGATCCTGTTCTCACTGGCCGGCCTGATCAACGGCGTATATGCGAAGAGTTTTGACGACATATCCATCATTCCAACCTTTGTGCTGACGCCACTGACATACCTCGGCGGGATATTCTATTCAATCAGCATGCTCCCGGAGTTCTGGCAGCGCATGTCACTGGTCAATCCGATCCTGTATATGGTCAACGCGTTCCGTTACGGATTTCTCGGTGTCTCGGATATCAATCTGGGGATTTCCTACGCCATCAGCGCAGGCTTTATCGTGGCGCTGTACGTGTTCAGCCTGTATCTGCTCAGGAAAGGGCACGGTATCCGTACCTAACAATCGCGGCGGGGACGCCGCTCCTACAGAAACCGGTGCACCTGCTGGTGTGGATTATTACATCCGCGATTGCCCGGCTAATCGACCGCAAGCCGTCCATCACGGATGCTGAGTTTCAGATCACCACCGAGAAATGCCAGCAGCTGCTCACCGACAAATTTTCTGCGCCAGCCCTGCACCACAGCCGCATCCTGATCGCCCAGCACAAGCTTTTCCAGCTGTTTGCGCGTCGCCAGTACGGCCGGGTTCAGGTCGTTCTGCTCGCCACTGAGACGCACCAGGGCCATCATGACATCCACCAGGGCGTTCTGATCGGGTGACAATTTCGCCAGCTTGCCTTTATCAGGAAAGGAGATGGGTTTTTTGCCCGTTGCCTCCCTGACCCGTTCGACAATTTTATTGCCCGAGTTTCTGACCAGGCCTTCACTCAAGCCACGAATTTTTCCCAGCGCATCCAGTGAAGCCGGCCGATGCCTTGAAATATCGATCAGGGCATCATCGCGCAATATCCAGCCTTTTGGCCGGTTCTTCTGCTGCGCCAGCTGCTCACGCCAGCCGGCGAGGGCCTGCATGACGGACAGGCTGTCCCCCCTGAGGCGGTTGCCGCCTTTTACCTTTTGCCAGGCGTCCGCGGGTGGATTGTTGTAAAGATCAGCATTTGTCAAACGCTGAAAATCCTCCAGCAGCCAGTCGCGCCGGCCCAGTGCCGCGAGCTTTTCACACAGCTGCTGGTAGATTTCCACCAGGTAAATGACATCATCCGCGGCATACTGAAGCTGGTCGTCAGTCAAAGGCCGCAGTGTCCAGTCCGCACGGGTATGCAGCTTGTCCAGTTCAATGCCGAGTTCCTCCTTCACCAGGCTGGCATAACCGACCTGCTCGGGGTAACCGAGCATCAATGCCGCGATCTGGGTATCAAAAACGGGGGAGGGCAGTTTGCCCGCGATGTGGTAGAAGATCTCCATGTCCTGCCGCCCGGAATGCATGACCTTGGTGATGCCCTCGTCGAAGAGGATTTCCAGCAGCGGTGCCAGGTCGTCCAGCGCCAGCGGATCGATACAGGCAACGCTTTCCGCTGTTGCAAGCTGCAACAGGCAAAGTTTCGGATAATAGGTTTTTTCGCGAAGAAACTCGGTATCCAGCGCAATCCAGTCAGCGGCACGCAAGGTGTCACAAAAGCGGTCGAGTTCATCGGCCGTATCGATATAGAGAATCTTGTGTGCGGGGTTCATCATGGAAAAAGCCGGCTAGTACTGCCCTGTGAAAACAAGGCAGCCAGCCGCACCCGCAAGCAACTGTCGCCACTTACGTGGGGCAGCAACATAAAGAGAGGACAGGATCAGATATCGCCTTCTACTTCGTCGACGTCAACCTGACCCGTGATGCGCCGCCGGATGTGTGACCAGGAGACACCGATGGCAAGGATGCCGGAGAGCACGACCAGGGAAAGGTAGGTAACGGCCTTAAGGTTGTCTGCACCAAACCAGCCCCAGTCGATCATCATCCACAGCAGCACCCCCACGAAGGCAGCGGCAAGCAACAGCCCGAACGGTCCCAGCGACCGAACGGTGGCACGCAGAAAGATGGTCCAGCCGACCAGCAACAGGACGCCGACCAGCGCCATCACGGGGGTGAAGTCTGAAATATTATGACTGACCCAGTGATAGTAGGAATACTCTGACGGGTTATAGGTTGAAAACACCAGCACGAACGCGACCAGCAGGCGCAACAAAAAGCCAAACCAGTTAATTCCCCTTACAGCCATACGATTCCCCGAAGTGCCAAACAATGATCAAGCAATGCGTGCGAATTCTATGCGCAGCACGCTGCACTGGCAAGTGCTACACCGGCGCAATGAAATGCTGCACTGGCAAGTGCTACACCGGCGCAATGAAATGCTGCATTGCAGGACAAACACGCTAGAATGCAGAAACCCGGCAGCCTCTTCCCGGTAACATCAGCAATATAATATATTTTCTGCATTATTTTCATATCCTGTTGTTTTTATTGTAATATATATTCATGAATATCAGCCTGATCAATCCCTATGAACTCGGCCGTCAGCCCTTCGGACTTGCCGAACCTGCTGCTTTTTTGCAGGCCGCCGGGTACACGGTGCGCTGTTGCGACCTGTCTATCGAGAAGCTCGACAGCTGCCTGGATGAGACGACCGGGATTGTCGCCATCTATATCGCCATGCATACCGCGACCCGTATTGCCGTCGAGGCCCTGCCAAAGATACGGCAACTTGCACCGCAGGCCAGCCTCTGTGTCTATGGGCTGTACGCCCCCATGAACGCCGAACTGTTTCGCTCACTGGGGGTCGGCACTGTCCTAGGTGGCGAGTTCGAAACCGGTCTGGTCTCGATGGCCAGGCGCATACAGGCAGGCGAGGGGGACACGCAGACCGAAGCGGTAACATCGCTCGAAAAGATCCCCTTCATGGCACCGGACCGCAGCAAGCTGCCGCCGTTGTCGCAATATGCACGGCTGATCAATCCCGACGGCTCGGAAAAAACCGTCGGCTTCGTGGAAACGACCCGTGGATGCAAATACCTGTGTCGCCATTGTCCGGTGGTGCCGGTGTACCAGGGAAAATTCTTCGTCATTCCAGCCGACATCGTACTGAACGATATACGCGCCCAGGTGCAGGCCGGCGCACAACATATCTCCTTCGGCGATCCGGACTTCTTCAATGGCCCCGGCCATGCACTCAGGATCGTGCGCACATTGCATCAGGAGTTTCCGGCATTGACCTACGATGCGACCATCAAGATCGAACACATCGTCAGGTACCCGGAGGAAATAAAGGCACTCAAGGAAACCGGTTGCCTGTTTATTCTTTCTGCCGTAGAAGCTGTTGACGACACCATTCTGGAGTTGCTCGACAAGGGTCACAGTCGTGCAGACTTCATCAATGCGCTTTTTTTTCTGCGCGAAACCGATATCAACCTTGCTCCGACCTTCGTGGCCTTTACCCCCTGGACAACGCTCGATATCTACCTGGAACTGCTTGAACACATCGTCAAGTGGCAGCTGATCGAATCTGTCGCCCCCGTACAGCTATCGATACGGCTGCTGATACCCGCCGGTTCATATATCCTCAAGCTCGATGGTCTCGACGGCATCGTGGGTGATTTTGATGCCGGTATTCTTGGCCACCCCTGGCGTAACCCGGACCCGCGGGTCGATGAACTGCAGCAGCAGCTGCAGTCCTGGGTCACAAAGGCAGAATCAGACGGGCTTTCACGCCCGCAAAGCTTTCTGGAAATCTGGCGACTCGCCCACTTGCAGGCCGGCAAGACGGTACCTGAACTGAACCTTGAACACGCGGGAAAACCGGTGCCAAGACTGTCGGAAAACTGGTACTGCTGCGCAGAACCAACCTGTGAGCAACTGCTATCATTCTGAGACACAACCGGGGAATACACACTGACACGCGACATGAAGTCAATCCTGATAGGTCATCGCGGCGAACCCGAGAGCTGGCCGGAAAATTCACTGCCTGGCTTCCGCTCTGCACTGGAGGCCGGCGCCTGTTTTATTGAAACCGATGTTCAAATCACTGCCGATGGTATTGCCATACTCAGTCACGACCCCTCGGTACTGAAAATTACCGGTAGCGACCTGCAGATCACGGCGACCGACTACGAAACGTTGCGTGCCTTGCCTGCCGGCTATCCACAACGCTTTGGTGAGCGCTTTCGGGACCTGCACATCGCCCGGCTGGATGAATTTGTCGGGCTGTTACAGGAATGGCCGGATGCCAGGGCCTTCATAGAGATCAAGGCAGCCAGCATCACCGCACATGGCATCGCCACGGTCGTCGCTACCGTTCTCGATCTGATCAGCCCGGTCCTGCAGCAATGTACACTGATATCATTCGACCATGAGGCACTGGACCATGCACGCAGTGACTGCCCGCTGCCCATAGGCTGGGTGCTGAGTGACTGGAGCCCGGAGAACGAAAAGCGGGCAATCACGCTGGCCCCGGATTACCTGTTCTGTAACCGCACGCGCTTGCCGGCCGTGGGCATACCATTGTGGCAGGGCCCCTGGCAATGGGTCGTCTATACGATCAACGCGGCCAGCGATGTACCGCCACTGCTGGCACGCGGCGTACAGCTTATTGAAACCGATATCATCCATCAGCTGCTTGCTGACCCGGCACTGCAAGACATCGCTCGTGTCTGAAACTTATGATGTCGTTGTCATTGGCGGTGGCATACATGGCACGGGGGTTGCACAGGCAGCTGCCTGTGAAGGCTACTCGGTGCTGCTGCTGGAACAATATTCACTGGCATCCGGCACCTCCAGCCGTTCCAGTAAATTAATACACGGCGGCCTGCGCTATCTTGAGGGTTACGACTTTGGCCTGGTCCGTGAAAGCCTTCATGAAAGGAACATCCTGCTGAACATTGCCCCGGATCTTGTGCACCTGCGGCCATTCCACATCCCCGTTTATCCCGATACCTCAAGGCGACCATTGACCCT
>CAMYIO010000087.1 GCA_947258515.1 uncultured Ectothiorhodospiraceae bacterium | reverse complement strand
ATTCGCGCTTGCGAAGCGCTCCTACGCCATGAAACCAGCATCTGGACATCATTCACAATGAAAATTGCCACCTGGAATGTAAATTCACTGAAAGTGCGCCTGCCGCATGTGCTGGACTGGCTGGCCGCCTCTGATACGGATATCCTGTGCCTGCAGGAAACCAAAACCACGGATGAAAATTTTCCTGTTGATGCACTTTCAGCCGCCGGCTACCAGGTGGTGTACTCGGGACAAAAAACCTATAACGGTGTTGCCATTATCAGCAGGGAGCCGGCCACTGACATAGTCACTGACATCCCGGGGCTGGACGATCCGCAACGGCGCATACTGTGCGCTACCATCGGCGGCATACGCGTGCTTGATTTGTATGTCGTCAACGGACAGGAAGTGGGCAGTGAAAAATATGCCCACAAGCTGCACTGGCTGGAGAAGGTCGCGGAGTTCATCAGCGCACAGCTGCAACTGTATGAACGATTCGTGGTGGTGGGTGACTTCAATATTGCACCCGAAGATCGTGACGTCTACGACCCGGAGGCCTGGCATGAACGCATCTTGTGCAGCACACCGGAACGCCTTGCCCTGCAAAGGATTATCGACCTGGGACTTGTCGACACCTTTCGCCTGTTTGGTCAGCCCGAGAACAGTTACAGCTGGTGGGATTATCGGGCCGCCGCCTTCAGGCGTAATCGCGGCTTGCGCATCGACCTGATACTGTCCAGTCAGTCGCTGAGCGGCAATTGCAGTGCCTGTGTGCTACCTGCAGTTCATCCAGCATCTTCGCATTACTCATGCGCCTGGAATCTTGCAGGAACGAGAGCATGCCGGCTGAAAGCACCTGCTGTGCCGCGGCACGGCTAACGGTTGGCGGTCGTGGCAAGCCCGCAGCATCAGCGACTTTAAAAAAGTAATCCGTCATGTTGCCGGGGTGTCCGTCACTGACATTGTAGATTGTGTTAGTCCGCGTACTGCGCATCGCCGCGATACAGACAGCCACCAGATCATCCGCATGGATGCGATTGGTGTAGGGCGAATCCTGCTCGCGCAATACCGGCGTGCCCTCGCGCAAACGTGCCAGCGGTAATTTTTCCGGCCCGTAGATACCGGGCACACGCAACAGCGTCCATTGCACGCCGTGCTCATCACACCATGACATCAAGCATCGTTCTGCATGCAGTCGGCGTTGTCCGCGTGAGGTCGCCGGGTTAACGGGCTGTAATTCGCTTATCCAGGCCCCCTGACAATCCCCGTAAACCGCACTGGTGCTGATGTAGACAATCCGGCGTGGTGGCATACCCTTGTCCAGCGCCTGAAGAAATGCCTGCATGCGCGGGTCCTGCTCGCCCTGCGCCGGGGGTGGCGCAAAATAGAACACCTCGTCGAAAGCACCGGCCCAGCCGGGTTTCGCGGCAGGCCGGTCCAGATCAACCACGAGCGAATGTATGCCGCGACTATCGAGTCGTGCCGCGCTTTGCCTGCTGCGCACGCACCCCGTGACCGGTATATTCTGAGCTTGCAACACGGCGGCCATGCGCCTGCCGATATAACCACAACCGACGATTAGCACAGTATTATGCGGTTTATCTTGCATCTTAAATCAGCGACAATGCCTGCCCGTTCCTGTTGAGTTTGTAAACGACATGTCCTACCAGGTCACCATTCAATCCAGCGGCCACAGTTTTAACGTCGAGCCGTCCGAGTCTGTTCTCGATGCGGCGTTGCGCCAGGGCATTATACTGCCTTATGGGTGCCGTAATGGACAATGCGGCACCTGCATGGGCGAACTGCTCAGCGGATCCGTTGACTATCACAATGGAATACCGGATGCGCTTAATGCGGCTGATGCCGGGCTGAACAAGGCGCTGTTTTGCCAGGCGCGGCCAAACAGTGACCTGACCATAAAGATCCGGGAGGTTGATGCCGCCAGGGACATCGAGGTCAGAACCCTGCCCTGCCGTGTAAACAGGCTCGAACACCTGGCGCATGATGTCGTGCGCATTTATCTGAAAATACCCGAAGCGGAGCGCATGCAGTTTCTTGCCGGACAGTATATTGATGTACTCCTCAAGGACCATGCACCCCGTGCGTTTTCAATCGCGAACGCAGCGCATGATGATGACTTCATAGAACTGCACATTCGCATTGTCAGCGGCGGCTATTTCAGTGCACAGGTCTTGAACCAGATGCAGGAAAAGGCCATGCTGCGCATCAGGGGCCCGCTGGGTACGTTCTTCCTGCGTGAAGACAGCGAGCGCCCCGCAATTCTTATCGGCGGCGGTACCGGTTTTGCCCCGCTCAAGGGCATTCTGGAACATGCCTTTTATACCTCTGTCGACAAGCCCCTGCACCTGTTCTGGGGGGTACGCGCCAAGCGTGATCTGTACCTGAACGCACTGCCTGAACAGTGGCAACGGTCGCATGACAACTTCCGTTACACGGCCGTGCTGTCCGAACCGGTTGCTGCCGACGACTGGCAGGGTGAAACCGGATTCGTGACCGACAGCGTCGTCAGGCAGTATCCGGACCTGTCTGCCTTCGATGTCTACATGAGCGGCCCACCGGTCATGGTGGAAACCGGACACCGCCTGTTTCTGAAGCATGGCCTCGATGAAAGCCGCTTCTTTTCAGACGCATTCGAATACGCCGCACTCTCCGACAAGCTGAAATAAACAACAACTATCTTTTTTGAATTGCCGCAACCATGGCTTCATCACTCGCATTGGCAGCAATCAGCGGTGCATGAACGAATCCCAGCTGCCGCGCCAGTGTTGCCTGGCGCGCGCCAATGACTACCAGTGGAATATTGAGCAACAGCGGCTGTTTTTCCGCTCCGGCCATTACATACAGGTTCTGCAGTGACTCGTTACTGGTGATCGTGATGCAATCGAGGTAGCCCGGCTGCAACAGTGACTGCATGCGCCGCGCATCTACAGTCGGACATTTGCGCTGGTATACCTCCACGTAGTCAACATCGGCACCGCGATCAAGCAGTGTATCGCGCAATACATCACGGCCACCGTTGCCACGAAAGATGACGACACACTGGCCTGACATGTCCTGCAGTTCATCCAGCGCCAGCAAGGCCTCACTGTTGTACTGATGTTCGGGCAGCAGGTCGACGGCAAGACCATAGGGCAACAGTGCTGCTGCGGAACTTGCCCCGACCGTGGCAATACGGGTGTCCTCGGGCCAGTCACGGCGATTGAGGATATACTCCACACCCATCCTGACGGCATTGACGCTGATAAATACCGCCAGGTCATAATCTTCAAGCGTATCGGTAACCGCCTCGAGGCGGTAGCTGTCAGCCGGCTCAAGAATTTCAATCGTCGGCAGGTGAATGCACTCGTCGCCTGCCGCCTCAATCAAACCGCACAGGTGCTGCGCCTGCCCGGCAGGACGGGTGACGAGTATACGTGACCTAGTGTTCCTCACTCAGCAACTCATCAAGAATCGAGCGGGCGCCGCGAGCCAACAAATCCTCGGCAAGCTGTTTACCCAGTGCTGCAGCATGCTCCGGCGCGCCACGGCCATCACCACGAATAACGTGACTGCCATCCGGGCGGCCCACCAGGCCGCGTAGCTCGATAACGCCATCGTTGAGTACCGAATAACCGGCGACCGGCGCCTGGCAACCGCCGGCCAATGCGGCATTCATGGCGCGCTCGGCCTCTGTCCTCAGCCTTGTTTCAACATGATTCAGAGGTTCAATCAGGCTGTTGACGCGCTCAGCATCAACCCTGCATTCAATGCCAATCACACCCTGGGCAATGGCCGGTAACATCTCCTCAGGCATCAATCCACGGCTGATGCGCGCCGACAGTCCGAGGCGTTTCAGTCCGGCGCAGGCGAGTATAATCGCGTCATACTCGCCGTCATCCAGCTTGCCTAAACGGGTACCGACATTACCGCGCAGATCCAGGAGTTGCAGGTCGGGACGCCCGGCACGCAACTGGCACTGGCGCCGCAAGCTGGAGGTGCCCACGCGAGCACCTTCAGGCAAATCATCTACCGATGTGCAGCGATTGGAAACAAAGGCATCGCGGGGGTCTTCGCGTTCCAGTATGGCACCGATCCACAAACCCTCCGGCAACTCCGCCGGCACATCCTTCATGGAGTGCACGGCAAGATCCGCACGCCCGTCCAGCATGCCCTGCTCCAGTTCCTTTACGAACAGGCCCTTGCCGCCAATCTTTGCCAGCGGGCTGTCGAGTATGCGATCACCCTGGGTACTCATCGTCAGCAGTTCAACCTGCAGACCGGGATGCAGGGCCAGCAAGCGCGCACGCACATGCTCCGCCTGCCATAACGCCAGCGGGCTTTTGCGTGTTGCGATACGTATCAGGTTAGTTGACATCACTCGCTGTCTCGCCACTTAATAGGGAATGAAACGATTATACAGGCTGGCGCTGTTCGTCGCTGCATCATTGTGGCTGGCAATTAACGACCTGCGTGCAGACGTGACGGTACCCGTTGCAGCCGATCTACAGCAACTCGGCGACCAGGCACTGTCACGGGAACTGCCGATCCTGCTTACCTTCACTTCACTAATATGCAGTTATTGCGAGCTGCTGGAGCAGGATTTCCTGCAACCCATGCTGCTCAGTGGCGAGTACCGGGACAGGGTCATGATACGCAAACTGGAGCCGGGTCCGGGCACGTCCGTTACCGATTTTAACGGCAAGAAAATCATGGCCAGCGAGCTCTCCAGCCGCTACCGGGTATTCGTTACGCCGACCCTGTTGTTTGTTGACGGCAACGGCAAGGAACTCGCCGAGCGCATAGTCGGTATCAATACACCGGAACTGTTTGGCGGTTACCTGGATGACTGCATAGAGACGGCATTACTGCACCTCAGGGACCCGGAGGCCGCGGCCCGCATGAGCGGATGTCAGCTGCAAAACCCTGCAGACAGTGCAACGATCTTCAGGACTGCAGCGCCCTGACAAGCTTGCGAACATCGGCAATATGACGCCGACTGACTTCCAGTGTCTGCTCGACGCCGGCAAGCATTACCTGCGCATGGCCATCGTCAGCTTTTCCCAGGCCGGCAATATAGCGCCTGGCGACCAGCGCGTTGCGGTGAATACGCACAAAGCGCTCGGCAAATTCCTGCTCCAGTGACTTCAGGGTCTCCTCGATGAGCAACTGCGCATCAGCCGTACCGACGACGACATATTTCTGGTCGGCGAGAAAATAACGGATCTCATCAACCGGGATGAGTTGCAGGCTGCCGCGGACATTTGCGCAGATACGCTGCCGCTCGCCGTCTTCTGCACCGGCAGACTGCAGGGATGCCGCCTGTCCCTGTGTCAGGCGCTGCGCATGTAACAGTGCATCCTGCAGTCGTTCCCGGCGTACCGGTTTCAACAGGTAGTCAACCGCATGGGTCTCAAATGCCTGCAGCGCATAGTCATTGTAGGCGGTGGTGAATATGATGGCGGGTGGCTGCTGCAGTAACTGCAGGTGCTGCGCCGCTTCCAGGCCGTCCATTCCCGGCATGCGGATATCCAGCAGCAACACATCCGGCTGTACGCTTGCACACAGTTGCAGTGCTTCATGACCATTGGCCGCCTCGCCACAGACCTCATAGCCATGGACTTCATCCAGCATTGCACGCAGTCGCACGCGCGCCGGCAGTTCGTCGTCAACAAGCAGTACTTTCATGCGATGATCATCTCCGGGAAGCGCATAATGACCCTGTAGACACCTTCCTCGAGTGAGGTTAACAGCTCGGCACGCCCGCCAAAAGCTATCTGCAGGCGTTGCCGGATGTTTTCCTGTGCAATGCGATTACCCTCATGCTGCACGCCGGCGCCGTTGTCCGGCACCGGGTTGCTGATCGTAATTTCCACCCTGCCCTGCTGACAATCACCATCAACCTGAATACTGCCGCCTTCGGGCAGTCTTTCGATGCCATGGTAGATCGCGTTTTCCAGCAAGGGTTGCAGGCTCAGCGGCGGCATGCTCACACCCACTGGTATCTTCTCTACGTCCCAGTGCACACTCAGGCGTTCGCCAAGACGCAGTACTTCTATATTGAGATAGCGCTTCGCCAGGATCATTTCATCCGCAAAGGTGCTCTGTTCGTGTGAACTGCTTAACGAGGCACGAAACAGGTCGGAGAGGTCTACAATGGCTGATTCGGCAAGCTCTGGTGCCGTGCGTGTCAACGCGGCGATGGTATTCATGCTGTTGAACAGAAAATGCGGCCGGATTCGCGCCTGCAACGCCTGGATGCGCGCGCGCGCCTCGGCCTTCAGCTGTTGCCGCCACTGGAACTGGACATACAGGTAACGCAATATAACCGCCGCTATGACGGTACTGATGATCAGATTGCGTAACAGAAAAACTGCATGTTGCTGCGCACCAAAATCCGGAAAATATTTACTCTCAATCATTAACCAGAAAGCTATTTCACTGACAATCGCGGTAACCAGCAACACCAGCAGGTAACTCACCAGCGCCGCCACGGTATTGCCAAGATGCGCCAGCAGCGGACGACTCACGCACAGCAGTGCCGCACTGGTCAGTGCTATCCACTGTATGAAGACCGAGATCAGGCCGAGATTTTCCCACGGATTGTCCAGTACGCCCGGGCTGACCAGCGTCAGGATGAAGGCCAGCAACTCGGCAATCACCACTACCGCGAACACCATGCGCACATCACAGAAACTGGGCAGGAAGAACGGCTCGGCCGTCTCGATGGCGAGTTGCTCGGCTGGCTGGCGTGGATTCATGGCTGCAGTTTCAATCCTGTGTTCCCGGCATGCAAGTATTGCACGCCAGCCGCAGCATGGCGGCCCGGCGTTGCACATAATGCAAACGCAAACCCGACCCGGATTGGTTATACTGCCGCCAATCAGGCATTGCGGCTACCCACATGACAGACGATAACACTGCAGATAAACCCTGGGGCGGACGCTTCACGGAGTCGACGGACGCTTTTGTTGAGGCATTTACTGCCTCCATCGGCTTCGACCAGCGGCTCTACCGGCATGATATCGCCGGCTCCATTGCGCACGCGCGCATGCTGGCGCATGTCGGCATCATCACAGAAACCGAGGCCACCGACATCGTTGCCGGCCTCGAGGGCATTCTCGCCGACATCGAGCAGGGTGATTTTGCCTGGTCCGTGGCACTCGAGGATATCCACATGAACATCGAGGCGCGGCTCATCGAGCGCATCGGTGAGACCGGCAAGAAACTCCACACCGGACGTTCCCGTAATGACCAGGTTGCCACCGATCTGCGGCTCTATCTGCGCGATGAAATCGACAGCCTGTGCAGCGCGCTGCAGCGGCTGCAGACGGTGCTGGTAGATATCGCGGAACGCGAGGCTGACACCGTTATGCCGGGATTTACCCATCTGCAGGTCGCCATGCCCGTCAGCTTCGGGCATCACATGCTGGCCTGGGAAGCGATGCTGGAGCGCGACCATCAGCGCCTGCTCGATGCGCGCAAGCGCGTCAACGTGATGCCTCTGGGTGCGGCGGCGCTGGCAGGCACCGGTTTCCCCATTGATCGTGACTTCACGGCAGCACTGCTTGGCTTCGACAGTATCGCCGGCAATTCACTGGATGCCGTCAGTGACCGGGATTTCGTCATTGAGTTCAGTGCGGCTGCGGCACTTGTCATGATGCACCTGTCACGTTTTTCAGAAGAGCTGATACTCTGGTCATCGGCACAATTCAACTTTATTGAATTGCCGGACCGCTTCTGTACCGGCTCCAGCATCATGCCACAGAAAAAAAACCCGGATGTTCCGGAGCTGGTACGCGGCAAGAGCGGCCGCGTCACCGGCCACCTCGTGAGCCTGTTGATGCTGATGAAGAGTCAGCCACTTGCCTATAACAAGGACAACCAGGAAGACAAGGAACCGCTGTTCGATACTGTCGATACCCTGCACGCTTCGCTGCGCGTCTTCGCCGACATGTTACCGGCCGTCACGCTACAGCGTGACAACATGCAGGCCGCTGCACTGCAGGGATTTTCCACCGCCACCGACCTGGCCGATTACCTGGTGTGCAAGGGTATTGCCTTCAGGGATGCCCATGAAATTGTCGGCCGCGCCGTGCGCTTCGGCATCGATAACGCCAGGGATTTGTCCGCCATGTCTCTGCAGGAACTGCAGGCATTTTCCAGCGAGATTGACGACGACGTGTTCGCGGTACTGAAGCTGGAAGGCTCCATGGCGGCGCGCAACCATCCGGGTGGAACCGCACCCGCGCAGGTGCGCAAGGCGGTGTCTGCCGCCCGGCGGAGATTGCAACAAGACTAGACGGATATCAAGATGCGGCCCTTCCAGACCGTTATTTTCCAGACCACACCCGACACGAATACAAGCGGAGCTTGATCAGACCCATGAAAGACCTCTCACTCAAAACAGCACAGTCTTTACTGCAAAGCTGTCCCATCGCCCTGCTGCTGGTCGGTGACAATGGCAAAATACAGGGTTATAACAGCGCCTTCACGGCTCTGCTCGGCGAGGCCGCGGCAATACTGGAAGACGCATCACAACCTGATGAACTGGTCGCCCCGCTGCTGGGAACGGGTACGGTAATTCACTGGGTCATGCCGGATGGCGATGAACGCTGGCTGGCGGTTGAGTCGATCACAATCGATGAATCTCCACAGGCTAGCGCACGCTTTTATCATGACGTCACCGAAAAGCTGCGCCTTAAAAACGAACGCGATGCCCTGCAGGCTGAACTCAAAAAGCAGGCACTCAACGATGAGCAACTGCCGAGCCTGTTGAGCCGCTTCGGGATACAGGTGTCGCTGCAGCCACTGGTATCAGCCAGCCGCCGTTACAACAGCCCCCTGTCACTGGTGTGTGTCAGCATTGATGACGCGCTGGATCGTGACAAGACGCTGAAGAAAATCAGTTACCTGTTAAAGGACCAGACGCGCTGGGCAGACCTGGTGGGCTGTAATGCCAATCGCGACTTTATCCTGATACTCCAGGAAACCACCCGGGATTCTGCATTGCAGCTGGTGGACAAGCTGCTGGCGCGCATCACGCACATGAACGAATCAGCAGCAAGTGACATACGTGCCTGTTTTGGTGTCACACAGTGCCAGCACAACGATGATGCAGCATCGATGCTCGAGCGCGCGGAATCCGCACTCCATGAAGCACGCCAGAATGACAGCGGGACCGCGATCGCTGTCTAGGAGCCTGTGCAGCAAGGGGAGCAGGCACGTCAATCGTTCCCCCGGTCCAGCTGCTGCCGCAGCCAGCCACGAATATCACCGATCTCCTCCGGGCACAGCGAATGCTGCATCGGGTAACTGTGCCAACTGACACTATAGCCAAGCTGTTCCAGCCGGTCGCGCGACTGTAACGCCAGCCTCAACGGGACCACGGGGTCCTGCATGCCATGCGCCATCATGATGGGCAAATCGCTGTTTGCAGCGGCGGCCTCCGTTGCCAGGGTATCCGCCATAGGCAGGTAGCAGGACAGGGCAAGGATGCCGGCCAGTGGTTGCGGATAACGCAGCCCGGTGTGCAAAACGATGGCGCCGCCCTGCGAGAAACCCGCGAGCACGATCCGATCTGGCGGAATGCCGTTGTCCACTTCCCGCCGGATCAGCACGTGCAGTTGCCGTTCGGATTCGCGAATACCCTCGCTGTCCTCAGCGCGACTGAAATCGGCTGCCCTGATGTCATACCATGCCGGCATCACCATTCCGCTGTTGATGGTGACGGCACGGCGCGGCGCATGCGGCAGGACCACGCGCACTCCCGGCGTATCCACAAGGCCCAGCTGCGGGATCAATGACTCAAAATCATGGCCGTCCGCGCCCAGGCCATGCAGCCAGATGATACAGGCGCGCGGGGTGCCCGCCGGATTGATTTCGACAGCATCGAGCATTGGCATGTTCATGGTGGATAGTATGCCGCGTTAGCATTGGGTTTGCTGCATTCTCACCGTATACTGCAGATAATGAACAGGATACATGTCATGAAAAGCCATCTTGCAATCTCATTGCTGCTGCTTTGCACCCTTGTGCTGCCCGCTTGTGGCCAGAAAGGGCCGCTGTACCTGCCCGACAAACCAGCACCGCCAGAGGAGATCGATGACAGCGAAGCTGCCGACGCCTGATTCATCACCCGAATGGACTACTTCCGCTACCACAATGGCCGCTTGCGTGCCGAAGAGGTTGATCTTGGCGAAATTGCCGAGCGTTTCGGCACGCCCTGTTATGTCTATTCGCGCGCGACACTTGAACGTCACTG
>CAMYIO010000086.1 GCA_947258515.1 uncultured Ectothiorhodospiraceae bacterium | reverse complement strand
CTGGATGATGTCTGCATTGTTCGTGACTGGGGACGTGCGCCGGATTACTCAGAGGCGGCCGGACAGCAGGTGATGGACAAGGAAGAAATAACGATCAGGGTGGTTCTCAACCGCGGTGACTGTAACGAACAGATCTGGACCTGTGACCTGTCCTATGATTACGTGAAAATTAATGCGGAGTACCGCACCTGATATGCAGCGAGCGACCCGGAAAAACGCTTTTGCTCAGGGCGCTTTCGTCAAATAGTTATGGGTCTATGTTGTTCAAATGTTGGATTAATTATGCTTGTCTTCAAGTAAGACGCCGGAGCTCGGCAAATCATGATCGTCGCCACCACCAATTCCCGTTACATGCTCTCTGCTACTAGCGGGCAGTAACGGTAGTCACTTGGTTCGACTGCGGCTATCAATATGCGCATTATTGCTCTTGCCGTCAGCAGAAATCGAGTGCCATGGGAAGCCAATCGGTACAACAAGGAACACAGGCATCCAGACAATGAGCCGCTTTGTCGTCCCTGTGTGCCGACAGTCCCGCGGCTGGGGGCAGGTACCTTGCAGCCCATGGAGTATTTTTGTAGGTTTGATATAAAAATCATTTGGTTATGGGGTATCCTTCCGATGGACTGTCCGGCGCACTCTCTGATGAGTGTGCGGCAGAAGTGGCGGACAGCAATGCCGCGATGCAATATTACTATGCAGCGGATTGGGAGAGTGCAAGGTCTGCGTTCACGTCCCTGCAGCGTGCCTGGCCCGAGCGTAAATCATACACGCTTTACCTTGACAGGATCGGTAAATTACAGCGACAGGGTACGCAGCCGGGGTGGGACGGGGTCTTTGAGCATACATCGAAATAATTTCAAGAAACCGCAGCCAGCAGGTGTTATGACAACGCATGCGCGTCAGTGGCAGTGGTAATGTTGCTCAAACCGTCGGGGATTGTCGTGTCGTGAGCGCGAAGTCAGGACGCATTCATGTGGCCGTGGCCGCGATCATGGATGATCAGCGCAAGGTGCTGCTCAGCAAGCGCCCGGCACATGTACATCAGGGTGGCTTGTGGGAATTTCCTGGCGGGAAGCTTGAAGACGGGGAAGACCTCGAACAGGGACTGTGGCGTGAGTTGCACGAGGAGCTAGGCATCACACCGGTATCTGCGCGGCCATTGATCTGTGTCGTGCATGACTATCCTGACAAGTCCGTGTTGCTGGATGTCTGGCGAATAGACCGGTTCAAGGGCATCCCTCATGGCCGAGAGGGACAGCAAATTGAATGGGTGCCTGTTGAGAAATTGTCGTGCTACGCGTTTCCGGCTGCCAACCTCCCCATAATCAATGCGCTTGGTCTGCCAGACCGTTATCTGATTACTCCGGAACCGGGTGTGGAGACAAGCCGGTTCCTCGCTGAACTTGATCGTGCGCTCTCAAAGGGTGTGTCACTGCTGCAATTGCGTGCCAGGCACCTGTCTGATATTGAGTACAAGGCGCTCATTCCAGACGTCTTGGAGCATTGTCGCCAGGCACATGCTCGCCTGCTGCTGAATGCGGAGCCGGAACTCGCGATAGCCTTTGGTGCTGCTGGTGTGCATCTCACCAGTGAGCGCTTGATGGCCCTGTCGACGCGGCCTTTGAATGACGCCTATCTGGTAGCCGCTTCCTGCCATACGCCACAGCAGCTTGAGCATGCAGTCAATCTGGGGCTGGATTTTGTTGTGGTCTCGCCGGTGCAGGCGACATCCAGTCACCCGGGGGTACGGCCCCTGGGTTTTACTGGTCTTCGTGAACTGACCGAGCGGGCATCAATTCCTGTCTATGCCCTGGGAGGGATGCAGGTGGCGGATCTGACGACTGCTTTTCGGTGCGGGGCGCAGGGCATTGCGGCGATACGCGGGCTGTGGAATCAGGCGTCATCCATCCAGGTCGGATGAAGACGGGGGTACGCCTTCATCGGGAATACGGTTGCTTTCATCAAACCAGCTGCCCAGATCAATCAGCTTGCAGCGTTCACTGCAAAAGGGACGCCAGTGCTGTGCATCGATCCATTCCACCTCGGTGCCGCAGGTAGGGCATTTTACAGTGTGAGGCTGTTCTGCACGGGACATGTGCAGAGCCTATAGCACGCAACAGGCCAGCTCGAACTCGACGTCTTCGTCGGTCTGCCTGGCACGTATTTCCGCAGTGGAAAATTTCATGAAGCGTGCTGTAAAACGGTGGCGACCGCCACTCAATTCCACGAAGCAGGGAAGATCAGGAGATAACGCGATTCTGACCAGCTGACAGGGCCGGTTGGGATCCAGGGTCCGCTGGTATACGCCACCACTGGCCAGAGTTAATTTCATCGCCGTGCTGTCCCTGGTGAGCTTTAATATGAGCTGGATGGCCTGACCGATGGCATCGAAATTTCCCAGCCAGTGGGACAGGTCCCGGGTGCGGCTTTGTGTCGGCTGCTGCAGCCAGTAATGAAATGCCGGTATATCGAAATCACAGGTACCGCCGGGTATGGCACTGCGCTTGCGGATACTGCAAAGAAATTCACTGGCCTTGAGGTCGTTGGCAATCTGCCCGTTGACTTTATGCATGCCTTCCATGCGTGTATTGATCTCGGTCAGCAGGCTGGTGAGCTGGCTATGATCAATGTCTGGATTCTGTTCGTGCCGCTTCAGGTTCGCCGAGTGCCGTTCCAGTTCCTTGAGGGTTTCGGATTTGAGGTTGGTATTGCCGAAAATATCCAGTATTTCCAGAATGCAGGTTAGCGTGGCACGGCTGTCCCATGCGGATTCCCGTGGCAGGTGGTAGGAAGCCTGCTTGAACAGATATTCCAGCCGTAGAAAGGTTCTGATCCTTTCGTTCAGCGGCTGTTCGTAGAGGACATTCTTCGGCACTGCCTGGACCGGCTTTTTTGGTGAATCATTTGCCGGACCGTTATCGTCTTTCGCGGGACGTTCCTTTTCTATCGTTGTGCCCGAACTAGTGGTCATGTGCGATACCCATATAGCGCCTGTGTAATTTCTGGATGTCTCCGGTGAGTTCACTTATCCCCCGGTCATTAACGATAATATCATCAGCGGCAGCGAGTCGCGTATTCCTGTCTGCCTGTGAACCCATAATCGCCATGATGGCATTGTCTGACAGGCTGTCTCTGGCGGCAACCCGCGCGAGCTGTTCTTTTTCAGGGGAATCGACGACCAGGATTCGGTCAACCAGATCGGTTTGCCGGGTCTCAATCAGCAGGGGAATCACCACGATGCAGTAGGGTGCGCTGATGTCCGCTAATAACGTCCTGATGCGCTGGCGGATTTTGGGATGGAGAATGGCTTCGAGCTGTAATTTGCTGGCCGGCTCTGTAAAGATCAGCTGTCGCATAAAATTGCGGTCAAGCCGACCGTCTGCCGTGGTGGCCGCGCTGCCAAAAGTTGAAATGATGTCATCGAGTGCCGGTTGACCGGGCTCTACCAGTTCACGGGCCAGTTTGTCGGTATCAATTACAGGTACGCCGAGGGCGCTGAAACCATTTGCAACCGTTGTCTTGCCGCTGCCAATCCCGCCGGTCAGGCCCACGACCAGTGTTGGTTTATCTCGTTCAGGGAGGGTGTCAGTTTCAGTGTCGTCGTTGGTCACGAAGACATTATTGCAGATAAAGCTGAATGATGTCGTTTCCCCATAACAGGGTCATCCAGCCTGCAGCCGCCAGAAATGGCCCGAATGGCATGGTTTGGCTATGGTCGCGCCCCTTGAATACTATCAGCAGGATTCCGATCGTGGCGCCTACCACGGAGGAGAACAGGATAACGACAGGTAACGCTTGCCATCCAACCCAGGCGCCGATTGCCGCGAGAAGTTTGAAATCGCCGTACCCCATGCCTTCCTTGCCCGTAACCAGCTTGAAGAGATGAAAGATTGACCACAACGACAGGTAGCCGGCTACTGCGCCAATAATGCTTGAGTGAGCGTCCGTGAAAACATTAAACAGGCTGAGAACGAGGCCTGCCCACAAGAGTGGCAAGGTGATTGAGTCTGGCAGGATTTGATGGTCGAAATCGATCAGAAATAACGGTACCAGTGCCCAGGTGAACCCGAGGGCCATGACCATTTGCAGGTTAAAGCCGAAATGCAGCGCGATGATCACAGACAACAGTGCCGTGGTCAGTTCAACAATCGGGTAACGCGGTGATATGTTAACGCCGCACTCCGTACAGCGCCCCCTCAGAAACAGGTAGCTGATTACCGGGATATTCTCCAGCGCGCTGATGCGATGGTTGCACTGCGGGCAACGGGAGGCGGGGACCAGCAGGTTAAAGCGTGCCGCTTCACCGGTTTCCGGAATCACCTCACCAAGATGTTCCCTGCATTCACTTGTCCAGGCCCTGTTCATCATGATAGGGAGACGGTGTATCACAACATTCAGAAAACTGCCGATGACCAGACCCAATGCGCCTGTGGCAATAATTAAAAACGTGGGAGAACTATCAAGCAGCTGCAAGATTTCCATTTAATTAATTGGTTATTTCAGGGGCGGCACACGCCAGGCTGCAACGGAAAATCAGATGGCTGCACCCATCTTGAAGATTGGCAGGTACATCGCAACAACCAGCCCACCGATAAGGACACCCAGGATGGACATGATCAATGGCTCCAGCAAACTGCTGAGGGCATCAACGGCATCATCCACTTCCTGTTCGTAAAAGTCGGCAACCTTGCTTAGCATGGAGTCGAGCGAGCCTGATTCCTCGCCGATGGCGACCATTTGCTCAACCATGTTTGGAAACAGGCCGGTTTGATTCATGGCGAACGTCAGCTGCTGACCGGTTGCGACACTGTCGCGTATCAACAGGACAGCATCAGAATACACTACGTTACCGGTAGCACCGGCGACTGACTGCAATGCCTCGACGAGAGGGACGCCGGCTGCAAACATGGTGGCAAGGGTGCGGGCATAACGGGCTATTGCGGCCTTGTGCATAATGGGACCAATGATGGGCATTTTAAGGACCATCCGGTCCAGTACCCGCCCGAATTTCCGTGAGCGTCTCTTGCCCTGTATGAAGCCGACACCCGCTCCGGCAAGGATACCGAATACCAGCCACCAGTAGGACTGCATGAACTCGGAGAGGTTGACAACCATCCGGGTGAATGCCGGCAGGTCTGCGCCAAAGTTGCTGAACAGCTCTTCAAACTGGGGTACAACGAAAATCAACAGGATCGCCGTGACAATGGCGGCAACAATAATGACAGCTGTCGGGTAAAACAGGGCTTTTTTGATTTTTGACTTCAGGTACTCTGTTTTTTCCTTGTAGGTTGCGATCTTGTCCAGCAGGGTTTCAAGCACACCCGCCTGTTCACCGGCGCTCACCAGGCTAATAACAAGATCGTCAAAATGGAGCGGATGCCTGGCCAGCGAGTCAGAGAGGCTGGTGCCGGACTCGACGTCACCCTTGATCGTCAGCAGCAACTCACGCATACCGGCATTTTCGTGTCCGCGGCCTATGATTTCGAAGGCTTGAACCAGTGGCACACCGGCGGACATCATGGTGGCGAGCTGCCGGAAAAACACGGCAAGGTCTTTCGGCACAATCTTTTTCTTGGCGGATTTTTTAAAAAGGACATTCTGCTTTTTAACAGTGATCGGCTTGATGCCTTGCTTGCGCAGATCGGCCTTGATAAGAGACGGATTATTGCCTCGTGTCTGTCCCTTGACCTTGACGCCGCGTTTGTCGGTGCCGGTCCAGAGGAACAGGTCCGCCTGCTTGAGTGCTTTCTCTGCCATTATTTATTCCTTTGTCACACGATCAACTTCTTCAAGACTGGTAACCCCGTCTGCGACTTTTTTCAGGCCGGATTGCCTGAGGTCCGCAACACCCTCGGCACTGGCCTGCTGTTCAAGTTGCATGGAATTACCTCCTTCCATAATGATACGTCCCATTTCCTCCGAGACCGGCATGACCTGGTAAATACCTACACGCCCTTTATAGCCACTGGTGCACAGATCGCAGCCCACCGCACCAAAAATCTTGAGACCGTCCACTTGATTCTCCTTGAATCCGGATTTAAGGAGTGCCTCTTTGGGAATATCGAGTTCTTTCTTGCATGCGTTGCAGAGGCGACGGGCAAGCCGCTGCGCCATGATCAAGTGGACCGCCGACGCAATATTGTAGGGTGGGACCCCCATATTTGCCAGACGCGTCAGTGTTTGTGGTGCATCATTGGTGTGCAGGGTAGACAATACCAGGTGGCCTGTTTGCGCGGCCTTCACGGCAATTTCTGCGGTTTCCAGATCACGAATCTCACCGACCATTATGATGTCAGGATCCTGGCGCAGAAAGGCACGCAGCGCGGTCGAGAAATGGAGGCCGGCAACCGGGTTTACATTGACCTGGTTGATGCCCATCACATTGATTTCCACCGGGTCTTCGCATGTGCAGATGTTGCGGTCCGGTGTGTTGAGCATATTGAGCCCGGTATACAACGACACGGTCTTGCCGCTACCGGTCGGCCCTGTAACCAGTACCATGCCATAGGGTTTGTTGATGGCTTTGGTAAAGGTTTCCTTCTGGTCTGCCTCAAAGCCAAGGGCGTCAACACCCATTTGAGCGGCGCTGCCATCGAGTATGCGCAGCACGACTTTCTCGCCATACAGGGTTGGCAGGGTATTGACACGAAAATCAATTGAACGGTTTCGTGACAGGTTCATTTTAATGCGCCCGTCCTGGGGTACGCGCCGCTCTGCAATGTTCATGCGGCTCATGACCTTCAGTCGGGCAATAATGCGCAACGCCAGTGAGCGGGGAGGGGAAGTAATCACGTGGAGCACGCCGTCAGACCTGAAGCGGACACGAAATTCTTTCTCATAGGGTTCCAGGTGAATATCCGACGCTCCCATGTTAATGGCATCCAGTAGAACCTTGTTGACGAAACGCACCACCGGCGTGTCATCAATATCAGATTCGCTGATATCACCATCCTTGCTAGACTCATCCCCCGAGCTGACATCAAGGTTGTCGAGGTCTGCGTCCATGAGCGCGGACATGGTGGTATCAAGTGCTTCCAGGGCACTGTCGATCGCCTGTCGCAGGTGTTCTTCTTCTACCAGCACCGCCTCGGTGTTTACGCCGGTGTGAAACTTGAACTCATCAATGGCGCCGAGATTGGTCGGGTCAGATACGGCAATGTAAAGTCGGTTGCCGCGCTTGATGAGTGGCAGTGCATTGTGCTGCTGGATCAGCTTTTCACTGACCATCTTGAGTGGCGCGACCTCCATGTCCATCGACTTCAGGTCGAAAAGCGGCACGCCAAATTCCTGTGCGCCGGACCATGCGATATCGCGACTCTTTAATATCCTGTTTTCGACGAGGTAACTGACAAAGTGTGTGCGCTTTTTCAGTGCTGTTTCATGGGCCTTGGTGGCTTCTGACTCGTCAAGCAGGCCGTCCACGACGAGTCTTCGGGCAAGACCACTGAGGTGAGCTGTGGGGTTAGTCGTGACCATGGTTTATTGCACTATGAAGTAAAGAGTTTTAAACACTGTGATCCCCGTCATGTTCTTAATTCGCGGTTGCCATGCACTGTGTGGCCACAATGGGCAAAAGTACAGTAATTCTAAACATTGTCAACCTTGTCCGAGCTGAAATTTCCTATAGAAATCAATGAAAAAAACCAATATCCAAATGCTTACACGGAAAATACTTGCTCACCAGTATTTCGACTACCAGGTCAATATCTTTAATCAGCCTGGCGAGGCCACAGACAAAGATATGTCGCCTGGTTATGATTCACAATAGTTCACGAGTGTTGTTAACTGAGAGGGGATTTTTTGCGCTGGTCCATCATCGCCAAATGGCGCGTGCCGACCAGGTGCCAGTCAAACTTGTCGTTGACGGGACTGGTGCCCGGTCTGGCCCAGTTGGGCGGAGAGACTTGGTTGATATCCGCGGCAACAATGCAAGGCATAATTGTAATTGTGCGATTTGATAGAATTCCGGGACACAATTATTGGGCATGGAACCGATGAATTCGAACTGCTTTATCCTTGTCTTTTTTTACCATTGCTCAAGGTTTGATCTCTCGTGAACGTCTCCAAAGAGGCTTGCGGTTAATGCAGGATAACCTTCTATTTAAAGGCTAGAATTGCTTCTAGTAGAGTGCTGACTCCCTTTTTATCAACTAGACGTTCGACGTAGAAGATGTCGCGAAATTTAACTAAATTTAGGTAAACCACCGACTCTGGCGGTGAGACTTGACAGGGTTCTGCCGTTCCGTGGTGCGGAGTAAGAAAATGGCCTCCTTTAGAGCCGGCAAGTTCAATAAGGAGGCCACAAATGAGAGACTGGCAAAGCCAAGCTCACGTAAGACATTATTGCAGATATCACGTTGTGTTTGTTCCGAAGTATCGACGTAAAGCGATATACGGAGCATTGAGGAAGAAAATTGGAGGGATATTCCGGGAGTTATGTCGTCAGATTAGTGTGGAATTAGTTGAGGATTATGCGATGCGGGATCATCACATGCTGTTGATGATTTCGCTGAAATTCAGTGTGGCCCATACGGTTGAGTTTCTGAAAGGGAAATCAGCGATCCGGATATTCAGGGACTATCTGCATGTGAATCGGAATTTTACAGGACGTCATTTCTGGGCACGAAGATATTGCGTTAGTACGGCCGGTCTGGAAGAGCAGGTGATCCGAGAGTACATCCAGAACCAGGAACGTGAAGAGAAACGCCAGGAGCAGACGAAATTAGCAGAGCTTTAACCATAGCCCCCACCGGGTCTTTCTTCATAACACCTGCTCTGCGGGTGGTAGTTGATAGCGCTCTTATCAGGGACGAACTGCATGGTGAGATCAACCCCCATAGACTGGACTGAAATATTCCCGATGCGTCAGCCTATGCTGACCAGACAATCATGCACTGCCATACATGCATGATCACAAGAGTGGCCACCGATTGAAAAGAAATTTTCTGGGAGGCTCTGGTGGTAATCAGATTAACCTGCTGATGGCTGCCGCTGCCTTCAACTTCAGGAAGTTGATGCGGGAGATTGTTTTTTGGCGCAGAAAACTCAATGCCTCAAAACCCGCACTGCAAATCCTGTTCACTGAACTGCGTCCGCAGTGCACTTATGGGTATGTAATGAATATTTCAGGGTCGACTACTTACGAGTAAGCAGGTGGTAAACTTGATATTGCCAGCGCAGGGGCCAGAAAACCAAGGCTAGCACCTGCAACGCCCTTAACGGAGCATGCTTCCAGTTCCCGCGAACAACCCAGTCCCAAGACAACATGTGCAGGTCCTTCCAGCGTTTAATTGTCTGCAATCCAGCTGAACTGAATATAGTATCCCACTCTTCCAGAGTACGAACTTCTTCCCTGGCTGCTGTCTGATACGTGCCTTTATACAGCCCAAGTCGACGGGTCAAAAAATCGGCATTCGGGACCAGAATAATGAATTTTGCATCACCTTTTGAAACCCTGACCATCCTTTAAAGGGCAATGATTCACCAGGTCCGATATGAAATTCGCCCTCCGGCATGTTTTGTTGACAAATACTAATCGCCTTGGTGGACAAGTCGATCCCGCTCGGTTCTGCGCCCCTTTCTGTTGCAGCCAGTAACCATTCGCCGGTTCCACATGCGACGTCCAGCACTTGTAGTCCTGGGGTGACAAATTTTCTTGCAAGTCGGCGCAAATGGTTCGATGTGGAAACCGCAACACTGGCATTCTTGTAATAAACGGTATCATAAAACGATTTTATTTCTTCGTGCTCGCTCATTCTGTTTCCAGGGATGCCTCTGCGGATGTCGAATTGATAATGTGGCGTAGTCTATCGCCGAAGTGGTTCCAGTTAAAGCGTTCAGCAAAGGCACGGCAGGATGCTTGTGATGGCATTGCATCGGGATCATCCAGATATTTAATAAGTGTTCGGCCAAAGCCTTCATAGTCACCCGGTGTAACCAGAAAACCCGATTCTCCTTCGGCAACGGCATCGCTGACACCGCCTTCTGCAAATGCAACCGTTGGCAGGCCATGTGCCGCTGCTTCAACGGCCACCATGCCAAACCCTTCTACGTCATCAGGGACTTCCCTTAAAGGGAAAATGAAGCAGTCGGCCTCCCCGTAGGCGGCTTGCAAAGAGTTGTCGTCGATCCTGCCGGTCATAAGTACATGTTCTGCCAGGTCGTACTCTTCGGTGGCAGACTTGATATCCTCCAGGACACTGTCAGTCCGGTTAAGTGCATTCTCGGGTTCGCTTCCCACTATGACAAGTACCGTATCCCTGTGTTTCCTGACAACGGCGGGCAAGGCATACCTGATAAATTCTGCCAGGCCTTTTCTGGGGATAAGCCTTCCTGCAGATAGCAGTAACGATTTCCCTTCCAGCTTGTATCGCTTTCTGAATCTCTCGACTGTCTGTGACTCATCGGGCATGTCTGCACCGGGATGGAGAATGATGATTCTTTCTGTTGGTATGCCGGCCCGTTCGGCCAGCATTGCAGTATTGCGGCTGTTTGCCACGACAATGTCAGAACGCCTGATAAAAGGAATGAAGATTGACTGATAGATCCGGTTTCTGACAATCAGGTCAAGGCCGTGAACGAAAGTAATACTTTTCAGGCCATGTATTTTTGAGACAATGACTGCGACTGGCGCCGTTAATCCGCTGCCTGCAATACAAATCCCGTACTTCCTGCTGAAGGAGGCCCGGAGGCCCTTGAAAATGGCTGAGAGGATGAATATCGATACCGGTTGCAGTTTGCACTCATAGGACTGGTGGTTGTCCTGTACCGAGGCCCTGCTACCAGGGGGGCCAATGACATCGCAGTCATGCTGTTCTGCCAGCTGTTTGTAGATGTTGAATACCAGGCGTTCCATGCCACCAATCAGTGGTGGGAAATTCCTGGTTATGATGAGGATACGCTTCATGGGCAGTTATATATTCATCAGGTAATGGGTCTTGCAAGTTTTTCTTGCAACTGCGGCGATTGAAAGTGTCTGACAGCAGATTAAATGTAACGCCTGCCCGGTGCAAACACGGCACCGTAAATGTCGGTGTTGACGGTCGTTCTGCTGTATCCGGTTT
>CAMYIO010000085.1 GCA_947258515.1 uncultured Ectothiorhodospiraceae bacterium | reverse complement strand
TGCGTCGCAGCAAGCACACCGGGTTGAATAAGAGTCCTTTTGGGCTATCCAAACAAGCTCGACTGAAGCGGCGCTTTACTGCCAGGTACCTGTCAACCAAGCAACGCCCGACAAATGATATGATTTAGCGAGTAATAGATTCCTTCGAAAAATACCGATGCGAATATCGATGCGAGCTGTAATCACACCCACTATGGTTCTAACTGGATGGTTTGCGTGGGTAAGTCCATTTTGACGATTTATAACTGACTGTTAACAATGACAAATACCAGGATAACCCCTTGAGTCACCGTCCACGGAAAAGGTTCGGCCAGAACTTCTTGCATGATCCGGTGATTATTCACAAGATCATCAACGCCATTCGGCCGAAGCGATCCGATGCCTTGCTGGAAGTCGGTCCGGGACAGGGTGCTATCACCTGCCCGCTGCTGGAGGCCGCCGGCAAACTCACTGTTGTTGAACTTGACCGTGATCTGATCGACCCGTTACAGGCCCGTTGCAGTACCCTCGGTGAACTCACCGTGCACAGTGCCGATGCACTGACATTCGATTTCTGCGCGGTCGCCGGTCAACAGATGCTGCGCGTCATCGGCAACCTGCCCTATAACATTTCCACGCCGTTACTGTTTCACCTGCTGGACCAGCACCAGTGCATCCAGGACATGCACTTTATGTTGCAGAAAGAAGTCGTGGAACGCATGGCCGCCGCCCCGGGTTGCGGCCAGTACGGTCGCCTCTCCGTCATGCTGCAACAGCGCTGCCGGGTAATACCGCTGTTTACCATCGGGTCCGGGGCATTCAAACCGCCACCCAAGGTAGAATCGGCCTTTGTACGGCTGGAGCCTTATAGCCAACCCGTCGTGCAGGTCACGAATCAGGCAGCGTTTGAGGCCCTGGTGAAGCAGGCCTTTTCACAGCGGCGCAAGACGCTGCGTAACGCCCTGCGTGAGTTGCTGGATGCAGAAGACATTTCCAGGCTGGGGATAGACCCGGCGGCGCGCGCCGAGTCACTTAACATTGATGATTTTGCAGCTCTCGCAAACCAGCTGCATGAGATCCGTCAGTTGCAGGAATCAGGTGATCAGTAAATCAGCAACGCCCTTTTTTCGCCTGTCCGGGAGGACAGAAGCGATAACCCGAGGGCCGGTCATATTCACGTCTGTCGTAATAACGAACATCGTTAAAATCCGGCTCTCCATATGATCTGGAATGATGATGCGGGTCGTTAGTATTGACGGCTGTTCCAACCGCTGCACCCAGTGCACCACCGACAATCGCAGCATTACGACCACCGACCTCATTACCGATTGCAGCACCGGCAGCACCGCCGATACCACCACCAATTGCCGCATCAAGCGTGGAGCTGTCTGCGAGCACTTCAACAGTCACGAGCCCTAACAGAATAACAAGATGTTGTAATTTCATGGGATCACCGCCTCCGGTTCAGGATGAGAAAGCAGTCTTGATTTTCTCACCTGCCTCCGGAAATGCAGTGATAGAGGTCACGATATGGGCATGCACTGATGAATTGACAGTGCAGGAAGCAGAAAACGCTGTTACCCGCCAGCGATTACGACTCGAACTGAAGGGCCACCTTGATGGCCTTCAGGTATTTTTTCTCCTGTTTCAGGTCTGCCCGTGTCAGGGCATGCTGGTCCAGCCATACTTCAGGAAATTTCAATTGCACCTTGTTGCTTCTGGCGGTCACTGATATTTCCGGCAGCTGCTCATCTCTTCGACCACGGCGTAACAGTACAGCGATGCGTAATATAATGCACAGACGCATGACAGGCACCACCAGCGTCTCACCGAACTCAGCGAGGACACTCGATGGAAATTTGTAACGATGCGCACGAATCAGTGTCGCCACGATTTGCTGTTCACTGCGGGTAAATCCCAGCAGGTCAGAGTACTGCACAATATATTCGCCGCGCTTCTGGTACTTACTGTGTGCGACCGCGAGACCGATTTCATGCAACCGGGCAGCCCATATCAGGCAGCGCCTGTAGTTCTCATTCTCATTCAGCTTCCAGCTACGCGCCAGTTGCGAGAAACAGTCAACAGCGGTTTCCTCAACACGGGCCGCCTGTTCCAGGTCCACCTGGTAACGTGTCATCAGGGTAGTAACACTCTGCTCACGGACACTGTCGTGCTCGGTTCGCCCTATCCGGTCATATAACAGCCCTTCTCGCAAGGCACCGTCTGATGCCCACATGCGCTTTATTTTCAGGCCATCGAAAACGGCCGACAATGCGGCCACTCCCCCCGGGAAAACCGGCGCCCGGTCTTTACCGAGCCCCTTCAGGTCAAGTGCCTCGATATTGCCCGCCTTTACCAGCGCATCCTGCAGTTTGACGAGTGCCTCCGGTGTAATGCCATCATCACTCCATCCCTGGGCAATAACGACCTTTTCGATCGTGCGGATCGTTCCGGATGATCCAATTGCCTGTTCCCAGCCAATACGACGGTAAGTCTTTTCATAGGGTTCGAGGTGCAGGCGCCCTTCTGTAATGGCCTTTCTCATGCGCTTGCGAGTAATTGATCCATCCTTGAAGAATTTCAGGCTCAGGCTGACACAACCGATGAAGACACTTTCAAGGTGCAGTGGCTGGTAACCACGACCAATAATGAGTTCGGTACTGCCACCACCAATATCAACCACCAGCATGCGTCCGTCGCTGCTGCGTACACTGTGGGATACACCAAGATAGACCAGCCGCGCCTCTTCCTGTCCACCGATAATTTCAATCGGGTGCCCAAGGGCACGCTGTGCCAGCCGAATAAATTTTCTTGCATTCCCTGCACGACGCAGGGTATTGGTTCCCACCACACGTACCTGGCTCGACGGGATATCACGCAGCCGCTCGCCGAACCGCGACAGACAGTCAGTCGCCCTTTGTATCGCTTCATCGGTCAGGTTTGCATGCTCATCCAGACCGGATGCCAGCCTCACCATTTCGCGAATACGATCAATCACTTCCAGTTCATCGCCGACAACGCGCACCAGCTTCATGTGAAAGCTGTTCGAACCCAGATCGACGGCTGCAAGGAAGAGCGTCTCTGCAGGGGCATCAGAATCGGTCATAGTGAAATCTTATCGCTGTAATTTCAGGAATGTGTGAGGGGGACACAGAACAGCGGTCATTCTACCGATTATCTTTCAAGTCTCCAATTTCAAACGCCCTCGCCTCTTGAAGGCGGCCACTGCCATGAGCAAAATCCGGCAGGACTGCCGGGATCGACGCTGACTATTCAGAAATGAGGAGGTCTGGAATGCCGCTGCACATTGATAACAGCGGATGCCTGTCACGACGTGCCTGGATTCAGGATGATAAGGCTACCAGGGAATTCGCACGGACAGAAAAACGGTCGGAGATGTTGCGGCCGGTTGTGTGCCAACGGAATGTTCCCCTGATTCTTCGTTGCGGTAGGGATTGGTTTGATATGACATGTGCAACCCGGCGCCATGCCGGCCGACCGGTGCAACCATGAATTCCCCGTCGAGGATGTCTGTCAGGCTAAGGCCATGAAGACCCGGCTCGGCTGCACCTGCCGCCGATGTCGCCATCACGGCGAGGCTCACCAGCAAGACCAGCAACATCAATGGATCCGGCTTGCGATGGGTGTGTTTATGTTTGAACATGGCGGCCTCCTTACGGATAGCAGGTTGGTCTCTCGGACATCAACTTCCTGCAGGGTTGACATCATGGTGTGCTTTCGCAGGATTTATTTCCGCTGATCCGGTCACATTTTCAATCATATGGCCTCAAGTTTTTTCGGCAGAGGTAAACCACACCTGTCCCTTGCAGCGCATACTTAATAATATATTTCATATAGTTACGCCATGCCGGCGAACCCGGCCAGCAGCGCTCAGGGCCCTTCCTAATCCACTGCAAACAATCGGGCTTTTCACCCCGTCACGCGGCTGCCATGGATGAATGCTCACCCACCCTGCCGGCGCGCAGGCATGTCAGGTAACCCGCAATTCATTCATCGATTCATAGCGCCCGCATTTTGTCAGCCCGGGTCGAAAAAGGTATGCTTGTAGCCACTAGCCAGCAGAACTCTCTATCCAAATTATGAATACCGAAAACAATCACAACATCGTCGTCGAGGTGGAGACAAACTATATTGAAGGGCAATCTGAGCCTGACAACGAGCGCTATGTATTCTCCTACACCATCACTATCCGTAACGAAGGCGGCCAGCCGGCACAACTGCTCTCGCGCCACTGGATCATCACGGATGCACACGGCAACATCCAGGAAGTAAAGGGCGAAGGCGTTGTTGGCGAACAGCCGCACCTCAACCCGGGTGAGGGTTTTCAATATACCAGCGGCGCAATGATATCGACGCCGGTAGGCAGCATGCGCGGTACCTACCAGATGGTGGCAGATGATGGCGATGAGTTTGACGCGGAGATCCCGCCCTTCACACTCGCGATTCCACGTACCTTGCACTAGTCCACGGCAGTAACATGGCTGTCTACGCCATCGGCGACGTCCAGGGTTGCTTTGATGAACTGCAGGCCCTGCTCGAACTGATCCATTTCAGCCCGGCTGATGACCGCGTGTGGTTTGCCGGTGACCTGGTCAACCGCGGCCCGCAGTCTCTGCAGACCCTGCGTTTCATTCGCGACCTGGGAGACAGCGCCGTCAGCGTGCTCGGCAATCACGACCTGCATCTGATTGCCATGTCACTGGGACACAAGCTCAGCGACGATGACCACACACTGGATGCGATCCTGGCCGCACCTGATCGCGATGAACTGATCCACTGGTTACGACAGCAACCGCTGCTGCACCACGATGCAACGCTGGGTTTCACCATGATCCATGCCGGGCTGCCGCCACAGTGGGACCTGCCGCTGGCGCAACACTGTGCGCACGAGGTCGAGGCCGTGCTGCGCAGCGATAAACTCCCCGACTTTATTGAGCACATGTATGGCAACAAGCCGAAACTCTGGTCCAGCGAACTTTCCGGCTGGGCACGGCTGCGTTTCATTATCAACTGTTTAACGCGCCTGCGTTTTTGTGATGCGGACGGCCGCCTGAGACTTAAATACAAGGGCCCGCCGGGTAGCCAGCCGCCGGAGTCTCTACCCTGGTTCGAGCTGCCCGGTCGCAAGAGCCGTGACATGAATATTGTGTTTGGTCACTGGTCGACGCTGGGGCCGTGCAGTGTACCGGGCGTTTACCCGCTGGACACGGCCTGTCTCTGGGGCGGTGAATTAACGGCGTTACGGATTGACAGCACGCCGCAGTGGTTTCGATTGCCATGCGCGGGACAACAGGTCCCTGGTTGAGCCCGCTGCTGTTAACGCACAAAACATTCCTGTAGGAGCGCCGTCCCCGGCGCGATTGTTTTTTGTCATGCCACGAATCGCGCCGGGGACGGCGCTCCTACAGGGATGCGTTAAATGATATCACTCTGTGAATCAACTGCCGGGGTGCACGCGTTCGAGGCGGATAAAACTGTAGTCATGCGGGTTTTTTTCGTCGGCCTCGTGATCGACGCGTTCCAGCTGGTGCCATTCGGTGTCAGCAATCTCGGGGAAACGGGTGTCACCATCAATGGTCTCGTGAATACGCGTCAGGTAAATCGTATCCGTGTACGGCAACACCTGGCGATACAGTTCCGCGCCGCCAATCACCATCACCTCGTCCTGCTCGCCGGCCGCTGTGATCGCGGCTTCAATGGAGTCAACCACGACACAGCCTGTGGCCGAATACGCACTGTCACGGGTAATCACAATATTGGTGCGACCGGGTAACGGCCGCCCGATCGACTCCCAGGTCTTGCGTCCCATCAGGATCGGTTTGCCCATGGTGGTCTGCTTGAAATGTTTCAGGTCGGCCGGCAGGTACCAGGGCAGACCGTTATCCTTTCCGATGACCCCGTTGGCCGCCATGGCGACGATAATAGAAATCTTCACGGGAAGTTACACCGCAACCGGCGCCTTGATATGCGGGTGCGGGTCGTAATTCTGCAATTCAAAATCATCGAAGCTGAAGGCAAACAGGTCATCCACATCAGGATTAAGCCGCATCGTCGGCAGTCGGTGCGGGGTACGTGACAGCTGCAGGTCGGCCTGTTCAAGATGATTGAGATAGAGATGCGCATCACCGAAGGTGTGCACAAAATCACCGGCCCGCAGCCCGGTCACCTGTGCCATCATCAGGGTCAACAGCGCATAGGAGGCAATATTGAAAGGCACGCCAAGGAAGACGTCTGCGCTGCGCTGGTACAACTGGCAGGACAACCTGCCATCCGCCACGTAGAACTGGAAGAAGGCATGGCAAGGTGGCAAGGCCATGTTTTCAATGTCGCTGACGTTCCATGCACTGACGATAATTCGGCGTGAATCGGGTGTATTCCTCAGCTGGTCGATCACCTGGCTGATCTGGTCGATATGACCACCCCCGGGCGTTGGCCAGGAACGCCATTGATAACCGTACACCGGGCCGAGGTTACCCTCCTCATCAGCCCATTCATCCCAGATCGTGACCTTGTTGTCATGCAGGTAACGCAGGTTGGTGTCCCCTTTCAGGAACCATAGCAGTTCATGCAGAATTGAACGCAGGTGGCATTTCTTGGTGGTGATGAGTGGAAAGCCCGCGGAAAGATCAAAGCGCATCTGGTAACCAAACACACTGACGGTGCCCGTGCCGGTCCGGTCTTCCTTGCGGGTGCCGTTATCGCGCACATGGCGCATCAAGTCGAGGTACTGTTTCATGTGATTGCCTGCACCCCCCGGATTACCAGCTGACCTTGCCGTCGGTACGGCGATAGGCATGGATGAAAAAAGCGAGTCCGATGACAATCATCGGAAACGATAACAGGTGCCCCATGGTGAGCCAGTCAAAGGCCAGAAAACCGAGGTGTGCGTCCGGGACACGGACAAATTCAACCGCAAAGCGGAACACGCCATAACAGATCAGGTACAGGCCGGAGACCGCCATGGTCGGCCGCGGCTTGCGCGAGAATATCCAGAGTATGGCGAAAAACACCAGGCCTTCGAGGAAGAACTCGTACAACATGGACGGATGACGTGGCTGGTTATCGACAAACGGAAACACCATGCCCCACGGCAGCGTCGTCGGACTGCCCCATAATTCACCATTGATAAAATTACCCAGGCGCCCGGCCCCCAGTCCCAGCGGCACCAGCGGTGCAAGAAAATCAGTGACCTGGAAGAAGGTCCGGCCGGTGTGCCGTGCATACATCCACATGGCAACAAACACACCGATCATGCCGCCGTGGTAGGACATACCGCCTTGCCATATCTTGAAGATCACCGTCGGGTTATCAACAAAGCCACTGAAGTTGTACATCAGCGTGTAACCGATCCTGCCTCCCAGAACGGCACCCAGCGCAAAATAGAACACCAGGTCGCTGATCTCAGCGGCGCGCCATTCAGTCCCGACGCGGCGTGTCCGTATATGGCCCAGCCACCAGCCTGCAGCGAAGGCGAACAGGTACATCAGTCCATACCAGTGGACTTCGAATGGACCCACGGCAATGGCAACCGGGCTGATATCTGGATAGGTCAGCATATTGTTCCTTGTACACTACTGTTTCGATAACGCCCTCTTCCACCGGGAGAGGGTTGGGAAGAGGCGGTAGAACATGATAATTGATTGATTTTATATTTATTTATACCTGTTCATCGTGAACTCAATGGCCGGTGACCCGTCCTTTTCAGGTCGCCGGCACCCGGCAGAAGAATGCCTTCAGGTAGGCGGTTTCCGCTATCGCCGGGTGTACCGGATGATCCATGGTCTGGAAGCCGCGTTCAAGTATTTGCAACTGCCGCCCCTGCTTGCGGGCCGCCTGGTAGAGAATGTTTTGCAGACGCTCCGCCGCCAGGTGCATGGAACAGGAGCATGATATCAGTATCCCGTCAGGTGCCAGCAGTTGCAGGGCAAGGCGATTGAGGCGCGCGTAACCCTGTTCACCGGTCTTGATATCCTTGCGGCGCTTGATGAAGGCGGGCGGGTCAACGATAACCACGTCAAAACGCTGTTCACTCGCCTGCATGGCCTTGAGTACATCGAAGGCGTCGCCAATCTCGCAGCGGACCCTGTCCTGCAGCCCGTTGGCTGCGGCATTTTTTTCCAGGCAGGACGCAGCCACCGGCGAGGCATCCACACAGCACACCTCGCTGGCGCCGGCCACGGCGGCCTGCAGACCCCAGGCACCAATGTAACTGAACACATCCAGCACGCGTTTGTTGCGTACGTATTTATGCATGGCGGTGCGGTTGCTGCGCTGGTCATAAAACCAGCCGGTCTTCTGGCCGGCAGCCAGCGGCACTTCAAACTGTACGCCGCCCTCTTCCAGTGTCACTGTCTCGGGGACCACAGCGATGATTTCCGGATCCTGCGACAGGCCTTCGAGGGCACGCACCGGGGTATCATTACGCAGCAATATGCCGGTGGGCGTGAACAGCCTGTTCAGGACCTCCAGCAACAGCTCACGCACGGCCTCCATGCCCGCGGTTGTAATCTGCACCACCAGCACATCGCCATAGCGGTCAATCACCAGCCCCGGGAGCCCGTCGCTCTCTCCATACACCAGGCGGTAATTTGGATGCTCGAACAGGGAATCCCGCAATTGCAATGCACTGCGCAGCCGGCGCTCAAAGAAAGCGGCATCGATCACTGTCCGCGGGCGCCGCGTCAGCAGGCGTGCACAGATCAGCGAATGCGGGTTTACATAACCGCTACCGAGTGTCTTTCCGGCAGCCGACTGAATCACGGCCAGCGTACCCGGTTCAAAATTACCCAGCGGCGTCTTGCGGGTATCGACCTCATTGCTGTAAACCCACACGTGACCGGCATCAAGACGACGCTCCTCATTGCGTTTCAGCACGAGCGTGGGAAGATTGTTTGATGTCATGAGATTTGTTCCAGTCCTGGTGAGCCGCTTTCGATGCCAGTTTCAATGACAGTATCAATGCAAGACTGCAGCGGCATTGATCACGGCATCGCCGGTGAGGATGAGAAGGTACCCGCTGCGGTAGGGCTGGGTAAATACCGCCTTTGGGTATTCCTCGACAGCGGAGCGGGTAATCACAACCAGGTAGTCCTGCGGATGATGCGCTGCCCACGCCAGTGCCCCGTCTGCCTCCAGTTGCAGAAGCGGTTGCGTCAGTCGACCCGCAAAACCGAACTGACCGTGGTAGCGCGCGTCTATCGCTACCGTGCGCCCTGCCGCCTGCGCACTGGCGATCACATGGCTGGCTGACTGCACATCGTAGGCCGGCGCAGCGACCCTGAATACCCCGATATGGACTATCGCAATGACCGCAACAGAGAACAGGGTCAGGCGTTGCGGATAGTCTGACGGCTGCAGGGGCCGTTGCAGCAACAGCAGCAAAGCCAGCACGATCAGCAACAGACCCCACCAGGGCGGGATGTCATTGATCCATGCCGCCGCATCCATCACCAGCGGCAGCACCAGCAGCAAGCCGCCAGTGACGGACAACACGCCGCCCAGCAACCAGCTGTTTGCCACTGACGAGGCTCATCAGGATCAACACCGACAGCAGCCAGGTGAGGCAAAAACGCAATCCCTGGTCCGACGATACACCGGCCCGCCGCACAGCAGACCAGCACCAGGGCAGCAGGATCCAGGGGGCAAACAACACGGCCAGCCACGGCAGGTACCACCACACCGGGTGCGCGTGGGCAAAAGACTGCACCATGCGGTTGGCGGTCTGGCCCCAGAGGATCGCTTCACGATAACTGTCGCCACCCGCCTGCGCGGCCGGTAATGCCCAGGCCAGGGCGATGACCGCCCCGAGCAGGACACTCGCGGTCATGCCGGCATACCAGCGCCACCAGAAGTGTCGACCGGCGGCACGCGTCCACAACGGCGCCAGCAAGGCGACCGGCAGCACATGCAGCAGCATCACCGGCCCCTTGGAGAGTACGCCCAGACCGATGGCCACGCCTGTCAGCAGCCAGGCACCGCGCGCGCCACGTGCCGCACGGATGATGCCGGTCATGGCCAGCAGCGTCATCAATACCAGTAACAGGTCGATCTGCACCCAGCTGATAAACGCGGTAAAGAAGATGCTGCCCAGGACAAGCCAGGGGACCAGCCGTGCGCTCAGCGCATCACCCGGCCACAGTTGCCGTGACAGCATGGTGCCGGCAAACAGGACACACAGTGCAATGGCAGGCGCAATGCTGCGCAACACCCATTCATGCACGCCAAACAACCACCAGCCGGCGTGTATCAGCCAGAAATACAGCGGCGGTTTGTGACTGTACGGCTCGCCATTCAGATACGGGACGAGAAAGTCACCTCGCAACCACATCTCCCAGGCGACACTGGCATAACGCGTCTCGTCAACCGGCAACAATGGCCGGGTGAATAATGCCGTCAGCAGGATGATCAGCCAGACCGCGATCAAACCCGGCCAGGACCCGGCGCACGACTTCATTCCTGCGTCACGGTCGATGCGTCCACACCTGTTTCGCGGTCCAGTGCCGGCCCCGCTATCCTGTCGTGCCCGATGTTTCGATAGAGCACGACGCCGAGGACCGCCGCCAGTACAAACAGCGCCATTGCAATCGCTACCTGCGCGAACCGGTCCACACGTGTGCCACTGCCTAGCAGTGTAAAGATCAGCATTTGCGGCAGATAACCGAGCGCCGAGCCAAGAAAAAACGGCAGCTTTTTTACACTGGAAACGCCTGCCGCAACATTGATCATCCAGTTGCTGCCCAGCGGCAGGAGGCGAACCAGCAGTGCCATGGTAAAGGTATTCTCATGCAGAAACCGGTCGACCCGTTGCACACGCGCCGGAATCCTTTTCAGCAGCCAGGTACGTAGCAGGCCGCGTGAAACATGGAAGGTCATGATACAGGCGCCCACCACGGCCAGCATGGACAGCAACAGGCCCTGCGAAAAGCCGAAGGCATAACCCCCGAGAAAGGCAATCACCTGACGTGACAGGCCAACACTGCCGAGCAGGCAACAGACCAGCACAAACAACAGCACACCGGTAATGCCCCGGTTGCGCACCTGCGCATCAATCCAGTCCGCGTCCAGCACATCCTTCAGCAGCCAGGCGATCAGTACCAGGACCACCATCACCAGCAAGCCACGGAAAATCAATCGCACCAGCATGCAGGTTACCTGATTTCAGAAACAACCGGCTGTCTGCCGCGGAGCTGCAGCCAGCGCACGCCGAGCAGATCGACTATGCCAATCCACAAGCGGTTGTGGATGCCATACTTCGACTGCCCCCGCAGGCGCTTGCGGTGATTAACCTCAACCGACAGGACCTTGCCACCCTGGCGTTGAACCAGTGCCGGCAGAAAACGGTGCATGTGATCAAACCGTGGCAGATTCAGAAAGGTTGTCCGCGAAAAGATCCTCAGGCCACAGGCTGAATCCGGACTATTGTCGTGCAGCACGGCCTCCCGGACCGAGTTCGCAATCTGTGAGGCCATGCGTTTTAACCAGCCATCCATGCGCTGCTTGCGATAGCCAGCGACCATGTGCACATCATCGGGGCTCTCGTCCATGACCCGGTACAGCTTCAGGATATCGGCAGGATCATTCTGGCCATCACCATCGAGGGTCGCAATCCACTGTTTGCCGGCAGCCTGCACACCCGATGCAATCGCGGCACTCTGCCCGTAGCACTCGCGGTGGTGCAGGATCCTCAGCCCGGGGTGAGACTGGCGGGCCTTCTGCAATACCGCGGCCGTACCGTCAATACTGCCATCATCGACGACAATAATTTCATAGCCTGTTTCAGCGTCGAGGCACACGCCGATTTCATCAAGCAGCGGACTGATACACTCCACCTCATTAAACACGGGAATGACAATGCTCAGGTCCACTCAATTTCCTTACAGCAATTAGGTATAAAAACAGGCGTCTGCATACACTGTTTGACGCTTCGTCTATAGTACACTGCCCGGCGCGGCAGTACGAAAAGGACCCCATGAGCAAGGAAAACGACTATACCAATTCCCTCATCAACGAGACCAGCCCGTACCTGCTGCAGCATGCACATAACCCGGTTGAGTGGTACCCGTGGGGAACGGCGGCACTCAACAAGGCGCGCCGGGAAAACAGGCCCATTCTGCTGTCCGTCGGCTACTCCGCCTGCCACTGGTGCCACGTCATGGCCCACGAGTCATTTGAAGACCCGCGGACAGCCGCGCTGATGAACCGCCTGTTCGTCAACATCAAGGTCGACCGTGAGGAACGACCGGACATCGACAAGATTTACCAGACAGCGCATTCACTGCTGACGCGGCGTTCCGGTGGCTGGCCGCTGACGGTATTCCTGACGCCGGATGACCGGGTGCCGTTTTTTGCCGGCACCTACTTCCCGAATGAAGCACGCCATGGCTTGCCGTCCTTCCGTGACCTGCTGCAACGCGTGCACGGCTTCCTCGGCGACAACGAGGCCGACATCCGCAAACAGAACAGCTCCCTGGTTGATGCCCTGCAATCGATGCAACAGGGCGATCCGGCAGAGTCCCTCAAGCCGTTGCCGCTGGATACGGCACGCCAGCAACTCGAACAGGCTTTTGATGAGCGTGAGGGCGGTTTTGGCAGCGCACCGAAGTTCCCGCACCCGACCAATATCGAGCGCCTGCTGCGTCACTGGGCCGGTGCGCGGACCACGGCGGGAACCACCGACCAGCGTGCCCTGCACATGGCTGTTTTTACCCTGGAGAAGATGGCACGCGGCGGCCTCTTCGACCAGCTCGGCGGCGGCTTCTGCCGTTACTCGGTGGACGATCACTGGATGATTCCGCATTTCGAAAAGATGCTCTATGACAATGGCGCCCTGCTCGCCCTCTATGCCGAAGCCTGGGCGGCAACCGGCAACCCCCTTTTCAGGCGCGTCTGTGAGCAAACCGCTGACTGGGTGATGCGTGACATG
>CAMYIO010000084.1:9807-13588 GCA_947258515.1 uncultured Ectothiorhodospiraceae bacterium | reverse complement strand
CGAGCGAAGCGAAGCAATCTCGTAACCAGTGAATCAACGAGTTACAGATTGCTTCGTCACTTTGTTCCTCGCAATGACGACACATCAGAGGTTCCTTAGGTCGCATCATCAATATACACATACAATTAGCCACGGAAGCACACGGAAGAAAAATTTCCTTTGTGGAATTATTTCCGTGTTTTTCCGTGTGCTTCCGTGGCAGGGTTCTTAAGTAAGAACCCTTCACACCTGAGACCCCTTGCGACAGTTCTGATAATATATTGACACACTCACAGCAGCACAGGGATTCCATGGTTCCATGGCACACAATCGATAGCGTTTTCCTGGACATGGACGGCACCTTGCTGGACCTGCATTTCGATAACCATTTCTGGCGAGAACATGTGCCGTTACGCTATGCCGAACGCCACAACATGGATATCGAGACCGCAAGGTCAGTACTGTTCCCCAAGTTCAAAAATAAAGAGGGCACCATGGACTGGTATTGCGTCGAGTACTGGAGCCGGGAACTGGATCTCGACATTGCTGAACTCAAGTACGAAATCAATCACCTGATCGCCGTTCACGACCACGTGCCTGAATTCCTGCAGCGTACCCGCCAGAGTGGCAAACGGGTCGTCATGCTGACCAACGCACACTCAAAAAGTCTCGATCTGAAGATGGAAGTCACCGGCCTCAGCCATGCCTTCGACACCCTCATCTGTGCGCACGATATCGGCTATCCGAAAGAGGACCTGCGTTTCTGGTCGCGACTGGGCAAAGACGAGCCCTTTCAGAATGCACGTACGCTGTTTATCGATGACAGCCTGTCGGTGCTGCGCACGGCGCGTGATTTTGGAATCCAGCAAATCGTTGCCATGCGCAAACCGGACAGCAAATCACCCTCGAGGGAAATCGAGGAGTTTAATGCGATTGACGGCTTCGATGAAATCATGCCGGATTTGTAGGAGCGGCGTCCTCGCCGCGATTCGGAGTATGACAAAAAACAATCGCGCCGGGGACGGCGCTCCTACACCTTACTCAAGAACTCATCACGGCTCGCGGCGAACTTGCCCCAGGTCTTGAAACGTTTTTTGACATAACTCAACAGCGAGTCATAGCTGTCAAAGAACAGTTCGAAGCCCTCGCTTGAATCCTCGTCGAATTCGCAATACTCGTTGGTATACTGCCTGCAGATCAGGGGACGGTCCTCGTAGATTCCACAGCGGCCGTCGGGGAGCAATTGCAGGCAGGGATTGTGGATCATCAGAAACCAGCCGTCTTCATCCTTGTAGGCATGGACATCCCGATGCGACAGCTGCCAGAGCATGTGGTCGAAGTCGTGCATGGAGCGCGGCGTGGCCAGTTCCTCGGTGATGTAGGTACAACACTTGGAGTTGGTGCAAAAGCCGCACTTGTTCTCAGTGGTAATCTTAACGCCCACGGGAATATTTTTTACGCCGGTCATGTGATCAATACACCTGTGTGTCGTCTTATCGTTCTCTGTCAATAGCAGGTGCCGAGTTTATAAGGCGCCTACTTAATAATCTAGCCACGGAAGCACACGGAAAACACTGAAAAATAAATGTCATATTAGAAATATTTCCGTGTCCTTCCGTGTGTTTCCGTGGCCAATTGACCTTATTATTCCGCCGAGCACCAGCCGCACGGTCTCCACCACGTCCATCAATGGCAGATTCGTCAACCAGTCATGCAAGCGATCGACATCCCGCTCCACTGTGGGATCCGTGCAGTTGTGTTGCTCCGGTAATGGAAGCCTCAGGGGATCCATGGCAGCACACACACTCGCGACATCGGGAGAATACGCCTATAACTGACCGGACAGGTCAATGCGGTAATCACCATCGGGCTGACGCTGCGCAGATTGTTCAAGCATGTTCAGCGTATCCGGACTGACATTATTTCCGGGACGCAGCAACAGGTTAACGCGATACGCATAGACTGGCGACAGGGCCAGATCACCGCTCACTCCCAGATCGCCGCCGTTGGTAAAATGCCCGACAAGCTCGCCGTTATCAGTCACCACGTCAAGCTGCAGCTGACCCAGCACCAGGCTCATTGGAGCCAGAATGACGGCATCCTGCCATTCAATCCGACCCTCCACCGCACCGGAATAGTCGGCACCCGGATTGAAGGTCGCGAAGACAAGACGCAACGTTCCACTGGTATCGACGCTGACCGGTGAATAGTGATTAATCAGGCGATCAGGCAGCAATTGAATATCCATGTCGTGGATATAGGTACGCCCGGTCAGTGTTTTGCCGGCATGCAGCTGTCCATGGTTGTCCGGATGCATCAGCTCGAGACGGTATTCAAGGTGCCCCAGTAACAGTGCCAGTGGTCTGAAACGCCACTGTACCGAACCGAGGTCCAGCCCCTGGTAGACCACCTGTGCGGCCTGCCCGGAGAAGGCGGAACCGGATACCCCGTGCAGCGACAGATCGGCTATCTGGTCCTGCAGCATCGTGCTGACACGTTCCGCCGGAAAGGTGGTGACCAGCACCAGCAGATACGCGCCGACACCCAGCGCAACCAGCCGCCAGACACGCGTCACTAAATCGTAGCCTGCAGGGTCAATCGCGCGTTGACCCGCCCCGTGGCATCACTGCGCTCCAGGGTTGCGCTCTCGGCGCTGACGCCATGGATGATACTGAGTGTGCCCAGCCACTTTACCAGCACATCGAAAGGCGCACCGTCCAGCCAGACACGTACGCTGTCTTTGCCTTCCGGCTCGACCCGTTTCAATGCCGGACCAAGACCGCCGGCACGCGCCGTGCTGTCAGCAACCGACAGCAACGATTTGCCACCCAGACCCTGTGCGGCTTTGCCGCTGTTACGTTTCAGGCTTGTCAGTGTCTGTGCACTTTCGCGCATCCACAATGCGGTCGAGCGTTGTTCCTCGACGCTGTTCCTGAGTGCGTCATAACCGGAATGAATCGGCGACCACACCAGCACATAAAGCAAAAACAGCACCAGCAGAGCGGCTCCAGCAGCCACCATCAAGCGCTCGCGTGCTTCCAGACTGTCAAACCAGGCCCTCATGTCCCCACCCCCTCGATGCGCAGGCGGCTCTGCACACGCTGGTCCTTTCCGGTAGTCGCTGACTGGATCTCAACCGATAACCTGCCGTTTGCCATTAATGTCTGTTTTAACTCGTCCAGCAATTGCAGATTGTTCACCGTGAGGTCTATATCAAGTCGCCCGGCGCGAAATGTCGCACCACTGACCTGTACACCCTGCATGCCTTTCAACACCGAACCCGACTGGCTGAGCAGGCTCAGGAATCCTCCGCCTGTACCCTGCCGGCGCTGCAAGGCATCAAGCTGCTGCTGCATCTGGATACGTGGATTAACAATGCGTCGCGTCTCCGGCAACGCTTCCCTGAAGGTCTGCTCGATCTGTGCGCGCAGCTGTTCACTCTCGCGAGACAGCTGAAAGTAATCGATACCCATTGCGACGTTACTGACGATGATGCCGGCGACCAGCAATGCGGCCGTGGCCCGCCACGGTCGCAGCAGTCTGGCCCAGTCTCCGCTACGACTATACGCCCCCTGCAGCAGGTTGATCGCGCTGGCATCCAGCCCCCGTGCAAAAACGTTCAGTGGATCACCGGCGAACGATTCCACACGCGTCTCGCCGATATATTCTGCCGTATCAGGACGCAGGTCGTCCTCCCGTACAAACAGGTGCAGGGGTGGCAAGGTCGCTTCTTCATCTGTCATGCGCGCGGCCAGCATGATGCCGAGGTTATCGCTGTCAACCGCGAATCCTGAACTGCTGC
>CAMYIO010000084.1:0-9777 GCA_947258515.1 uncultured Ectothiorhodospiraceae bacterium | reverse complement strand
GCTGCCGGTGCGTACCAGCGCCACGTCGTTTTCGACCAGCACGCTGGTTTCATCGCCGTTATAGGGGAGTGCAAGAACCTCGGGTATCACCTGCTGAACATCGAGACCGGCTTCCAGAAAGTCTGCCGTCAGTGAATCCATGAACTGCTTGCTGATGACGGCTACCGGCCAGGCGCCGTCCTCTTGCGTCATGCCCACGGCGAAGTGCAGGTTGTCCACTTCTTCCGAGAGCTGCTCTTCGAGTGCATACGGCACCGCACGCAGCAGTCTCTGCCTGCCACGGACCGGAATGCTGACGCGGGTCAGCAGTCCATCCGCACCGGACACCAGCACCACGATGCGCTGCCCTGAGGCCTCACTGGCCGCGTCTGTCAGCGCGCCGGCATGGATGCTCCCCTGCGGTTGTCCCTCGCTATCCAGCTTCAGCCAGCGCCAGACAGCCGCATTACCGGGATCTTTCCTAAGTAACAGTGTGTTACGCATACTCCAACCCTTGTCCCAAGATGCCCGATATCCTACCTGAAAAGTCGCTGTGGCGCAGTTGAAACACGGCTATTCTTCGCCAGGCAGAATACGTTTGCCGGTGCGCACACGGGAAACCACCTGCAGCGTGTTCTCGCCGCGCACCATCCTGCTCTCCAGTCGCGCCTGACCGCGGCCCACACTGACATCGGTCTGCACATTGAACCAGTCGCTGTTAACATCCACATCGACGAGCAGTTCAAGCCCGGCCAGAGCGTCATGGGCGAGGAACGCCTTTTTGTCGGTAAAGGGCTCTCCATCAGCCTCTTCATCACGTGCCTCAATCAGTTGCTCGACATCGCTTTCCTCGATATCAGCATGCAGTGCCAGCAGCACCAGCGGCGTTGCCGTGTTGATATTTATGCTCGTCGATACCGGCAAGGCGGTTACATGGGGCTCGAGCACCACCAGCACCTCGGGTGTATAGCCCTTGACGAGACGCAGTTCACTGATATCGACCAGCGGCCGGTTCGCTGCCCGGTAAGGCAGGTCGGCCAGTAAATATTCATCATCCTCGGCGCCATCCGGGAAGGTGGCATTGATATCGGGGTCGATCCAGTCCTGTAAAGCCGGTGCCAGTGCCGGTTCCAGGTCGAGGACCTCCAGCAGGCGCTTGTAATAATCCAGCTGAATCGTATTGACCTCGCCGCCAGCACTGAACAGGTTATTCACATTAAAGCGCCCCTGCAGGTCTTCAATGCGGCCATTCACGAAACCACCTTCCACCGGGATCGGTGGCAGCGCGGTGGACCAGTCCTCGTCCAGTGAATCATGCTGGGTCTCTTTACGATCGCGCCGCAAAATGACGTAGGCCCAGCTTTCCGCCGACACGGCATAGGCATAGGCCTGTTCACCATTCAGCAGGTTACCGGTGCGGCGCATGTCCACCTGAAAACGCGCGGCCATGGCCACGGCGGCCACGGTGGCAAGACTGACGACCAGTAGTGCCGTGACCAGTGCGACGCCCTTTTGCCGATTCTTCATCGCGGCAACTGGAACAGCCAGACAAGCGGCCCGTAAGTTTCGTGCTGGACGGTCACTTCCACAACCCCGGGAAGCAACACCGGCACAATTGCGGGGTCGGCGGAAGCCTGCGTGTCCGGCCACTGCTCTTTCCACTCATTATCCGCGCCCAGGTAACGGATCTGTAACCGCTCAACCGCTTCACTCAACAGCTGAACCAGCGGCTCGCTGTCCTGCGCGCGATCCAGTACCGCCCACGTGTAACGGACCAGTTGGTCTTCCTCGAGCGCATAGCCAACGCGTTGCAGCTGACTGCGCTGGCGACCGGCGGGATTGCGCCAGCCGGCCCGGGTCAGCTGAAAGGTCTCGCCCCCGATCAGGGGGGGCTGCACATCACCGTATTCATCCCGAATCGGCCGCAGCACCACCTGTTCAATATCACGTTGCATGATCAGGAAAAGTTTCTGCAGTTCACTCAATCGGTCGGCCGCAATCTCCGTCTGTGACTGTTGCGTCATGACCGCCTGCAGTCCGCCATAGGACATCGTCGCCAGCAAGCCGAAGATGGCCAGTGCCACCAGCAATTCCAGCAGCGTAAAGCCTCTGCAGGCGACCACAACAGGGAATCGCACCCTCAACTCGGTTGCACCAGGAAACCGCTTAACACCGAAATCGGCAATTCATCGTCTTCGCTTTCAAGTGTAAACACTTTCACATCGAGCCGACGCAATTCCGCCTCTTCCGTCTGCGAAATAACCCCCAGCCAGCGCCACTCGCGGTTGCCCATTTCCTCGGTCCCCTTGCGTTCACCGACATCGGGCCATTCATTTTCCACCTGGAAGCGCACGAGCACATTACGCGCCACCCATATTGCAATGGTCCGGTCACGCAGGTAAGCCTGGTTATTCGTGTAGTCACTGACCGCCTTGATCGCCGCGCCCATGGACAGGGCCAGCACCGCCAGCGCAACCAGCACTTCCAGCAAGGTGAACCCTGAGACCCGGCTGCCCTTCAAAAGGTCTCCTCCACTTCCCAGCTCAATGAACCCAGCAGTGAGGCTGTCAGGTGGTAACGCAAGCGGCTTTGCGGGGACATCAGAATGACGGTGAAGGGAGTCATCTCGCCACTGGAAAGAATGAAGACCTGCGGCTGCAGTTCCTCTTCTTCATCCGCTTCCTCTTCATAATAATCGATCTCCTCGACCTCTGCCGCGCTGGCGGTCAGTATCGGCGGCTCACCCTCGATCTCGAGACGCAGTTCGATATCTGCCGGCAAGGTATAGGCCTTCAACAGGCGGTCTTCGGCGGTTGCCTGCCAGAGGTCTTCATTGAGCACCAGGAATTCATAACCGTCTTCGCTGAACAGCACCGCCAGTTCCTCACCGCGCAGCACCGCTTCATCACTGGCGAGTTCCAGCAGGGTCATCATGCGCTGTGTTTCCTGTTCCATCAGCTCGCCGAGGTCATCACCTCCAAGCGAGAGCATGGCGAAAGAGAAGATGATCCCGATAATAACCAGGACCACCATCAACTCAAGCAGGGTGAAGCCAGCGGATCGCCTGACGAGGGACACAGGCGGGAACATAGTGACTTATTGCAGCGCCCAGTTGCCGATATCGTCATCACTCGGCACCTGGTCCGGACCCAGCGAGAAGATATCGATAGTACCGTTATCGCCCGGACTCAGGAATAGATAGGGTTGCTGCCAGGGATCCAGAGGCAAACGGTCGAGATACCCGCCTGCTTTCCAGTTAGCCGGCTCCGGTGAAGAGGGTTCCTGGATGAGCGCCTCCAGCCCCTGGTCCGTGGTCGGGTAGACGTAATTATCCAGCTTGTAGAGATTCAGGGCGGCTTCCAGTGCCCGGATATCCTGTCTGGCCTTGGTCTTGCGCGCCTGGTCAGGACGGTCCATGACCTTGGGTACCAGGATAGCGGCCAGAATACCGAGAATGACGACGACGACCATGACCTCGATCAGGGTAAAGCCACGCTGCTTTTGCTGAATATTTTTCATTTGGATATAACCTTGCTTGCTCGGATAACAGGACCCGGCAGAAGTTGCCGGGCGAATAACGCACATTCTAAAGGTTTTCGGACCCGGGAAACAGGCGCTCGTTCACTTACGCAGGAAAAATACGAAGCTAGCCAATAGCGAGCTGATTTCGAACCCTCAGGGCATACAGATGGCGTTCGGCATCCACCAGGTGCTGACCCCAGTGCAAACGATAACTGGATTGCCAGGCCTGGGCGGCGCGATGCGGCCAGGCCTCATCCATCAGTTTAAGGCCATGCTGCAGGTCGAAGTAGATATCCGTAAGGTCATCCGCCAGACTGCCTGACATGTGCATTTCCTCCGGCGCGGCGTCGAATTCCAGCCAATAGCTGTCGCGATCACCGAGGCGCTTGCGCAGGCGGCTGTAAAGCTCGAAGCGCTCATCGAGATCGACCTCGGAAATTTGCAGGTCACCGGTATTGTAGGTGTTGAGTAATGTCACCGCGGAATGCAGTCGCGGCATCAGCTGGTAGAGCGCTGCGAGCCATTGATCCGAATCATCTGCAAGTCCCTCGATCAACTTGCAGTAATGCTCGGCCACGCCGACCATCTCGGTTAGGGTTTCTGTTAGTGTCTCCATTTATTTTACATATATTTCAATATTTTACGATTAACATGGTCTGTATGATAACCCCTGCTTGTAAAAGTGTAGTCAATCTGGTGGAAATTGCGCATCAGACTTCGACCATCTCAAAATCTTCCTTGGCGGCACCGCATTCGGGGCATACCCAGCTGTCAGGGATATCGCCCCAGCGCGTTCCCGGCGCGAACCCCTCTTCAGGCAATCCCGCCGCCTCGCTATAGACAAAACCACATACCACACACAGGTATTCCTTGTAATCACTCATGCAGATGACCTCATTATTCTGTTGCCTGCCATAAAACGGGACAAATAAACGGCAGGTATTATGGCCACGAAATCCACGGAAGAACACGAAAAAATAAAACCCTTATAAAAAATATTTCCGTGTTCTTCCGTGGATTCCGTGGCTAATTTATATTTATCAGGCTTTGCACATATCCAGCCTTTAACCTTTCAGGCATCGCCATTATTATCAGTGCCATGAAAAAACTACCCATCGTGATGACGTTCTCCGGCCATGATCCTTGCGGCGGCGCCGGAATACAGGCCGATATAGAAACACTGGCCAGCCAGGGCTGCCTGGCCGCCACGGTCATTACGGCACTCACGGTGCAGGACAGCCGTGACGTGATTGAATTCGAGGCGGTTGATGCCAGCCATGTCATTACCCAGGCACGCGCCGTGCTGGAAGACATGCCGGTCGCAGCCTTCAAGATCGGCATGATCGGCAGTGTCGAGAATGCGCAAGCCATTCACAGCATATTGCATGATTACCCTCACATACCGCTGGTACTGGACCCGGTTCTGGCCTCCGGTGGCGGCATCCGGCTGGGTGATCAGCAGCTGCTGGAATCGATCAAGGTCCTGTTAGTGCCGCGCACCAGCGTATTGACACCCAACAGTGTCGAGGCACGCCTGCTTGCACCGGAGGCCGATACGCTGGATGCCTGCGCATATGCACTGCTGGATCGGGGTGCAGAATATGTGCTCGTCACCGGGACACATGAAAACACACCACATGTCATTAATGCCCTCTACCATGCCCATCGCTTGCTGGAATCATTTACCTGGGACCGCCTGCCCCACAGCTACCACGGCTCCGGCTGCACACTGGCCGCCTGTACCGCGGGCATGATGGCCCACGGGCTGGAACCGTTTCATGCGGTTCATGAGGCACAGGAGTTCACCTGGAACGCATTAAAGAATGGCTTTCGACCCGGCATGGGACAATATTTCCCGGACCGTTTTTTCTGGTCGAAACAGGACGACCAGGTGTGACTCGAGCGTGTTTGCCCGGTGGCCTGTATGCCATTACCGACAACCAGCTGATCCCTGCGGCCAAACTGACCGACCAGGTGGCAGCCGCAATCAGGGGCGGCGCCACAATGATTCAGTACCGCGACAAGACATCTGACCCTGAGCAGCGCCGCCAGCAGGCGGCTGCCCTCGCGTTACTCTGTCAGGATCATGCTATCCCGTTGATCATCAATGACGATATAGAGCTGGCAGCGGCTGTCGGTGCCAGTGGGGTGCACCTGGGAAAATCCGACGACACGGTTCGATCGGCACGCAAGGTACTGGGTGCAGATGCCATCATCGGGGTGTCCTGTTACAACGAATTTGAGCGTGCTGTCGAGGCTACCAGCGAAGGTGCCGACTATGTTGCCTTTGGCCGGTTCTTTGCGTCACAAAGCAAACCGGATGCCGTCACGGCCGACCCGGAATTATTACGACAGGCAAGACAACGACTGAGCATACCGGTCGTGGCCATAGGGGGGATTACACCTGAAAACGGGCCGCCATTAGTTACCGCCGGAGCACAGTTACTGGCGGCAATTCATGGTGTCTTCGGGCAAACAGATGTTCAGGCGGCTGCCCGACGCTACGCGAAGCTCTTTAGCGCTGCACTCTTTAATGCGAGAATTTTTTAATAGCCACGGAATCCACGGAAGAACACGGAAAGATTTCTTGTAATATATTTATTTTTCCGTGTTCTTCCGTGGATTCCGTGGCCATAATATCTTTCTTTGCTGGCGTCTTTGCGCCTTTGCGAGAGAAATGACAAGGATGCGATAACATGACCCGATCACATGATCTGTTTCTGGCAGCCAGCAAACACATTCCTGGTGGCGTGAATTCACCGGTACGCGCCTTCAAGGGCGTCGGTGGTGACCCGGTATTTTTTACCCGGGGTGAAGGTGCCTGCCTGTATGACGCTGACGATAAACGCTATATCGATTATGTCGGTTCCTGGGGACCCATGATTGCCGGGCACGCGCACCCCGAGGTGATCCAGGCCGTGCAGTCAATGGCCGCCAACGGACTCGGGTTTGGCGCGCCTACCGAAATCGAGACGCAGATGGCCGATACACTCTGCAGCCTGGTGCCGTCCATGGACATGGTCAGGATGGTCAACTCGGGGACCGAGGCCACCATGAGCGCGATTCGCCTCGCACGCGGTTACACCGGGCGTGACCGGATAGTCAAATTTGAGGGTTGCTATCACGGTCACTCGGATGCGCTGCTGGTCAAGGCCGGCTCCGGTACCCTGACACTGGGGGTGCCCACCTCACCGGGCGTACCCGCTGATGTCGCGGCCCACACCAGCACCCTGACCTATAACGACATTGACAGTGTTGTGCAGGCTTTTGAGTCAATTGGCAACGAAACTGCGGCGATAATCGTCGAACCGGTTGCCGGAAACATGAACTGCATCCCCCCGGAACCGGGATTTCTCGAGGGCCTGCGCGAACTTTGCGAGCACTACGGCTGTGTGTTGATCTTTGACGAGGTCATGACCGGTTTCCGGGTCGCCCGCGGCGGTGCCCAGGAACATTATGGCGTCACACCGGACCTCACTACCCTCGGCAAGGTGATCGGTGGAGGGCTGCCGGTGGGCGCCTTTGGTGGCCGACGCGACATCATGGAGCAGATTGCCCCGCTGGGCCCGGTCTACCAGGCCGGCACCCTCTCCGGGAACCCGATCTCACTCGCCGCCGGACTCAAGACACTGGAACTGGCCTGCGCAGACGGTTTCCACCAGCAGCTGGATGTGTCAGCCAAACGGCTGGTAAGCGGCCTGCAGGCGCGCGCCAGCCAGGCAGGCATCCCCCTGAGTAGCAACCAGGTTGGAGGCATGTTCGGGGTGTTCTTTACACCTGAATACCAGGTCACACGTTTTGAACAGGTGACCCGCTGTGACATAGAGGCCTTCCAGCGCTTTTATCACGGCATGCTGGATGCGGGTGTCTACCTGGCGCCGTCGGCCTACGAGGCCGGTTTTGTGTCGTCAGCACACGCTGATGATTTAATCGACACCACGCTGGATTGTGCCGAACGGGTCTTTGCGGCGATGTAATCACCCATGGTGAAAAAAGACCCATAGCATGAATGCCCTGCTTCAGGACCTGCTGAACTGGATCAGCCTGCACCCGCATGCCTTCATCATCGCGGTTTATTTTATTGCGCTGATGGAATCACTGGTGCTGCTGGGTTTACTGATACCGGGGGCCGCGCTGTTATTCGGTGTCGGCGCATTAATGGCAACCGGCACCGTACCCATCATGCCGATCATGTTGTCAGCGTCGGCCGGCGCTATTACCGGTGACTTAATCAGTTTCCTGCTGGGGCAGCATTACCAGCAACGCCTCCGCGTTATCTGGCCGTTCAGGCATTACCCGAGACTGGTGAATCGCGGTGTCGATTACTTTGTTAAACACGGCGGTAAAAGCGTTTTCATGGCACGCTTTATCGGCCCGATACGCCCGATTGTGCCCGCCATCGCCGGCATGATGAACATGACCACCCTGCGTTTCCTGGCGGTGGTTGTGGTTGCCTCTCTGTTGTGGGCGCCGGTTTATATACTGCCCGGCATGGTGTTCGGCGCCTCTCTGGGGCTGGCCGCAGAAGTCGCCGGACGACTGGTCGTGCTGCTGGTGATAATTGCCAGCATCGCCTGGCTGGGCTTCTGGATTATCAGTATCCTGATACGCATTCTGCAGCCGCATGCTGCCTCGGCCCTGGTAAAGATACTCGATCACAGCCGCAACCACCCGATGGTAAAACCGCTGGCCGGCTCACTGCTGGACCCGGACCACCCGGAAACACGCGGTCTGGCCATCCTGTCAGTGCTGTTTTTCATCACCCTGTGGATAATATTGCTGACGTCCAGACAGGTTCTGTATGGCCACTGGTTTGACGGCATTGATTCCTACATCTTCCACTCGCTGCAGGACCTGCGTACGCCATGGGTACACAACACCATGGCCTTCATTACGCAATTTGGCAGCCAGTCACTGCTTGCATTCGTGCTGGCCGGCGGCACCGCATGGCTGTTGTGGAAACGCTATACCAAGGCAGCCTGGCACTGGCTGGCCGTTTACCTGTCGACGGGCCTGCTAACCTGGGTGTTGAGCAACACGGTGCAGGTCACCCGCCCGGTCGACTTCCTGACGGGATTTTCATTTCCCAGTGCACACACCAGCATGAGTATGGCTGTGTATGGATTCCTGGCATTGATGATTGCCCGTGAGCTGCCGGTGCAACGCCGCTGGATACCCTATTCCACTGCCGCACTGGTCATTATCCTGATAGCCATGTCACGCCTGTATCTCGGTGTGCACTGGTTCTCCGATGTGCTTGCGGGTTTCACCCTGGGGCTCGCCTGGGTGGCACTGATCGGTATCGCCTACGATCGACATCCAGCGCCTCCCCTGCCCGTCAAACGCCTGCTGATAGTGACCTTACTGCTGCTGACAATAACCGGCACATGGACCACGCAACGCTATTACACACAGGAACTGGCACATTATTCTCCACAGGTTGAAATACACAGAATTACCCTGTCCACATGGAGAACCATAGGCTGGGCACAGTTACCGGTGTATCGCATGGACATTGAAGGCAGAAACGAGCAACCCATGAACTTTCAATGGGCGGGGTCACTGGAAAGCCTTGCAACAAAATTACAGCAGCAAGGCTGGCAGCCAACACCTCCCCTGAGCCCCCTGAATGCCATGAACTGGCTGGCACCCGAGCCGGGAATTACCAGCCTGCCGATATTACCCCAGATCAACGACGGGCAACACCAGCAACTGTCACTGGTCGCCCCGCACACGGCAGAAGATGACCACCTGATGGTGGTTAGACTATGGCCGTCTGACAGGGAGATACTGCCCGCTCATCAACCTGTGTGGGTCGGCAATGTGGTCTACCTGTACCCTGAGCGTGAGTTGCCGCTGATATCCTATTTGCGTACCGAAGCGGATTTCGAGACACCGCTGAATCATCTCGAGGGCGCACTGAGTCACGTCGATCAGGTCCGCCTGGCGCGGCGTATCCGGCAATCTGCAAGCACGCAGATACAGTGGGGCGGTCATGTGCTGCTTGCCTGGGAGGCGCCCGGCCTGCCATGGGAACGACACCAATGACCTCAGGAAGCGGAGTACTGTTGTCACGGCTACCCATCGGCGTCTTTTCAGCAGTGGCTGTTTGTTGTCACTGAGCTTCATGCTGGATTGATGCAGTCAATCAGCCTGTAGCGCCTTGAGGAGTTTGTCATTAATGCCACCAAAGGCGCCGTTGCTCATCACCAGAATGTGATCACCGGGCCGTGCAGTCTGCACAACGTCCGCCGTGATTGCCGCAATGGATTCTTC
>CAMYIO010000083.1:9839-11739 GCA_947258515.1 uncultured Ectothiorhodospiraceae bacterium | reverse complement strand
TTGCCAATGCGCACAACATCGCCCAACAGATCGAGAATCTTGTCAATAAAAAAGGGCCCGAAGTTGATTCCGTCTGTATTAACTTCTCCGGCGTAAATTATGTTGATGTAAGCGCATGTGAGGTCTTTGGAGAGCTGTTCGACGAATTGATCGCAAAGGATATCCGCATCTTTTCCATGTACAGGAAGCAACAAGTTCGAGAGATCATGAACAAGTCCGGCCTCGAAGACAAACTCACCATGCTCAAGGATATCAAGGGTTTCAAAAGACAGTTTATTATCCAAAAAAACACCAACATCGACTAAGCGAACAAAAGCCGCTTCTGTCTTTGGCGTATGAAGACTCGGCGTATCAAAATAACAACAGTTCTTCCGTTTCTCGAATGGCTGAAAAGCTATACGAAGCACGATCTCGGCAAAGATTTTCTTGCCGGTCTTACAGTTGTGATCGTTCTGATTCCCCAGGTCATGGCCTATGCGGCACTTGCCGGATTGCCACCGGTTCATGGACTATACGCCGCGTTTCTGGGTACAGCCGCAGCGGCGCTCTGGGGGAGCAGCCGTCATCTCTCTACTGGCCCCGCCGCTGTTGTTTCATTTCTCGTACTTACCGCACTGATCCCGCTCGCCAAACCCGAAAGTACCGAATTCGTAACGCTCGCGATAATGCTTGCCTTTATGGTCGGGGTGATTCAGATACTGATGGGCTTCTTCAAGCTCGGTTTCTTGATGAACTTTGTCTCCCACAGCGTTATTGGAGGCTTTACGACAGCGGCCGCGATAATAATAGCCGCTACACAAATCCCGGCGCCGTTGAGAACAATGAATAGCGCCGGTAGCTCATTGCCTTTTTAACCCGCGCCAGCGCCAGTTCCACCGCGGCCTCGCGTGGCGAGAGTTTGCGCCTTGTTGCATCCTCCAGTACCAGCCGGGTGTTGCGGCGCAGCTTTTCCTTGATGGCCTGCAAGACGGTGCCTTCGCTGGCGCCGTGATATTCCATGGCGGCGCAAATGACCCCGCCCGCGTTGGCAATAAAATCCGGTACGCAGAGAATGCCCCGTTCTGCCAGCAGTGCCTCTGCCCCAGGGGTGATCGGGATGTTGGCGCCCTCGATCACCAGTTTCGTTTTCAGCCGCTGCGCGTTCTTCTCATGGATAACGTCCGGTCGTGCAGCCGGAATCCAGATATCGCACTCGATGTCGATGACGGCATCGCGCTCCAGCAGGGTGGCATCGACATACTCGCCCAGGGCGCCACCGGCCGCCTTGATGTCACACAGCCGGACAACGTCCAGACCGTCAGGGTTGTGAATGGCGCCGCGGGAGTCGGCGGCGCCGACCAGCACGGCACCCATGTCCGTGAGGAAGCGTGCCGTGTGCATGCCGACCGCGCCGAAGCCCTGCACCACAAAGCGCGCATTGTTCAGCTCGAGGTCGCAGTATTCCCGTGCCACATCGGCGACATGGCTCAGTCCCCAGCCGGTTGCGCCGATCTCGTCCAGCGGGATGCCGCCGATCTCGCGCGGCAGTGCCACGACACGACCAATCTCGTCCTGTACCCAGGACATGCATTCCTCGTCGGTGCCCATGTCCGGTGCAAAGATATAGTCCTCGGTATAGCGCAGGGCATTGGCCAGTGCACGTATCAGCCGTTCCTTGTCCTGCTTCGGCATTTTGGGGTCGCCGTACAATACCGCCTTGCCACCGCCGTGGGGCAGTCCGGCAGCGGCATTCTTCAGCGTCATGGCCCTGGCCAGCCGGATGCATTCCTCGGTCGTCACGTCCTCCGCCATGCGCACACCGCCAATCGAGGGACCCATGGCGACATTGTCGACGACCAGGACCGCGCGTAACCCGACCGAGGGCTCATGCACGTGGATGGTTTTCAACGGGCCCAGTTCG
>CAMYIO010000083.1:0-9815 GCA_947258515.1 uncultured Ectothiorhodospiraceae bacterium | reverse complement strand
GCTCCCGGGGCACAAACGAAACCCGGCGCCTGCCGGGTTTCTGCAAGCTCATCTCGATTGCTCAATCAACCTTGATGGTGTGGCGTTTTGCCTTCTTCAGCGCCTGTTTGGTTTCCTTCTTGCCTTCTTTGGCCATGGCACTTTCTCCTTAACATACGGGTTACGCAAACATGCCGGGTTGTATGTGAACGCGGAACCTGGATGTAAAAATAACGCTTCAATACACTTATAAATATAGTCTGTTGTCCGTGATTAGCAATGTATCAGCTGGCTGCGAATGGGTATGTTCAGTTCGAAGCAGACGGCAGGGTCCTGTTGCGCGGCGCCGCGCCGAGACACTGTTCGATCTGCTCGCGGTGCAGGGTTTCCTGTTCCTCGAGTGCGCTGATCAGACGTGTCAGTGCATCCGGGTGTTCCCTGATCACGGCAAGTGCGCGTTCTTCGGCTTCCTGTAACAGGGTCTGTACCGCGTGGTCCACCACTTCAGCCGAGTGTTCGCTGTAATGGCGCGGCTGGGCGATCTCGCGCCCGAGGAAGGGGTGTTCCTCGCTTTCGCGTAGATCAACGGGCCCGATCTCCTCGGACATTCCCCAGCGTGCCACCATGGCCCGGGACAGTGTGGTGGCCTGGTGGATGTCATCCTCGGCGCCGCTGCTCAGCGTCTTCAGCAGTTCCTTCTCGGCACTGCGTCCACCGAGGATAACGACCAGCCTGTCGCGGAGGTACTCTTCCGAGAGCGTATGACGTTCCTCCTCGGGCAGTTGCTGGGTGCCGCCAAGGGCACGTCCGCGCGGGATGATGGTGACCTTGTAGAGCGGGTCCGCGTTTGGCAGAAACCAGGCCACCAGCGTGTGCCCGGCTTCATGCACGGCAAGCCGGTGGTGCTCCTCCGGCTGGATGGCGAGGGTGCGTACCGTGCCCAGCAGCACCTTGTCGCGCGCCTCCTCGAAATCCTGCATCAGGACCTCGCTGCGTTTCTTTCTGGCGGCGAGGATGGCCGCCTCGTTGGCGAGGTTCTTGATGTCGGCGCCCGAGAAGCCGGGACTGCCGGCGGCGATCCTGTCGAGGTCGACACGTTCGCCAAGCGGCATCTTGCGGGTGTGTACCTTGAGTATGGCCACCCGGTCCTTGCGATCCGGCAGATCGAGTACCACATGCCGGTCAAACCGGCCCGGCCGGAGCAGGGCAGGGTCGAGTACGTCCGGCCGGTTGGTAGCCGCCAGCACGATCACGGCTTCATGACCGGAAAAGCCGTCCATTTCGGCCAGTATCTGGTTGAGTGTCTGTTCGCGCTCGTCGTGGCCGCCACCCAGGCCGGTGCCACGGGTACGGCCTATACTGTCCAGTTCATCGACAAACACGATGCTGGGGGCATTCTTTTTTGCGGCATCGAACAGGTTGCGTACCCGGGCGGCACCGACGCCGACAAAGACCTCGATGAACTGGGACCCGGATATCGAGAAAAACGGGACCCCGGCCTCGCCGGCCAGCGCCCGTGCCAGCAGGGTCTTGCCGGTACCGGGTGCGCCCATCAACAACACGCCGTGCGGTATTTCCGCGCCCAGCTTGTGAAAATTTTCAGGTTGCTTGAGAAATTCAACCAGCTCGGTCACTTCACGCTTGGCATTTTCCTGGCCGGCGACATCGGCAAAGGTCACTTCGGGTTGTTCCGCATTCTGCGCCGGGGCCTCGAGAAACTTTTTCAATTCCTCCGGCCCGCCCAGCCGGCCGCCCAGTGCGCGTGACGTGCGCTGGAAGACCCAGAAGAAAAACAGCAGCAGGAACAGCCAGGGAAGCAGTGACAGCAGGATGGCGAGGGGGCCGCTTTTGCCCGCTTCTCCGCTGACCTTGAGCTCGATGGCCTGCGACTCGATCAGTGGCAGCAGGGACTCGTCGCCGAATGCGGGCAGGCGTGTACTGAAACGCTGCGCGATCTCCCCGTGCGGCCCAAGCGCCTCCGTCGATTTTAGTGTCCCGCTGGCGACATCACCCTGCAGCTGCAGGCTTTCCACGCGGCCCTTGTTGGCCAGGTCCTTGAACTGGCTGTAGGGGATTTCATAACTTGGTTCCGGGGGTGCGCTGTATTGAAAGGTCAGGTAGGTCAGTAACAGTAAAGCCGCGATCAGCACATAGGGTGCCCACTGGCGGTATTGCTCCGTGTTGCCGTTTGTGTTCTTCATGGCGTTAATGGTGAATCGCCCCAATCATTGCAATAAATCCTGCTGCAGGAGCGGCGTCTCGCCGCGATCGCGCCGGGGACGGCGCTCCTACAGAACTGAGTCAGCACCTCACCCTGCGATTCCTGCCTGTCCCATCGTATCTGTCAGGGGGCGCTTGTACCAGCACAATGAACAGAAAAACACGGGTGCTGTTGCTGGTATGAATACCCGGACTCACGCATACTGAATCAAGAGGCAGAGATCATGCGTTATGACGCGCATGTACTCACATGATTGCAGACAATGACGCCTGATTACTTCACAACTCCGGTTTCGCGGCTTGTCTGGGACAGTCGTTATCGCTACCGCCATGCCACTGCGGTCCACGATGCGGACATCGATGCGACCTGGCGACGCGTTGCGCGTGCTGTGGCGGCAGCCGAAACACAGGTGCGGGACAGCCTTGAACAGGCCTTTTACGAACTGCTCCGGGATTTCAGGTTTCTTCCCGGCGGCCGTATCCTGGCCGGCGCGGGTACCGGACGCCGGCTAACACTGTTCAACTGTTTCGTCATGGGTCGTATCGAGGATTCCATGGACGGGATCTTTGCGGCACTCCGGGAAGGGGCGCTGACCCTGCAGCAAGGGGGAGGGGTGGGCTACGACTTCTCCACCCTGCGACCCGCCGGGAGCGAGGCATGCACGGTCGGCGGGATTGCGTCGGGACCGGTTTCATTCATGCGCATCTGGGACAGCATGTGTTCCACTTTGCTGTCGACCGGTGTGCGTCGTGGCGCCATGATGGCGACACTGCGCGATGATCACCCGGATATTCTCGAGTTCATTGATGCCAAGCAGGACTCGCGCGAGTTGCGGCACTTCAACCTCTCCGTGCTGGTGAGCGATGCCTTTATGGAGGCAGTGCGGCGTGACGCTGACTGGGCGCTGCGGTTTCCCGTGTCACCCCGGCAAGGCGGCATGGCGGCAGCGGGCGAGACACGCGTCGTGTGCGACTGGCCTGGCCAGGATGCGCCGGTCGCCTGCCGGGTCACCCGGGTACTGCGCGCGCGCGAATTGTGGCGGCGGCTGGTGCGTGCCAGTTACGAGTATGCGGAACCCGGCGTGCTGTTCATTGACCGTATCAACCAGTGGAACAATCTTGGCTACCGGGAACAGATCAGTGCCACCAATCCCTGCGGCGAGATCCCGCTGCCTCCCTACGGGGCCTGCGATCTCGGTTCACTCAACCTGACACGTTTCATCGAGCGACCCTTCGCCGGGAATGCACGCATCGATTTCGATTCACTGCAGGATGCCGCGCAACTGGCGGTACGTTTCCTGGACAATGTCATCGACGTCTCCGGTTTTCCATTGCCGCAACAACAACGGCAGGCGCTGCAGACGCGTCGCATCGGCCTGGGTATTACAGGTCTGGCCGATGCACTGATCATGCTGGGTATCCGCTACGGCTCGCCGCAATCCCTTGAACTGGCAGCCCGGGTGATGCAGACGATTTGCCATGCCGCCTACCGCGGCTCGGTACAGCTCGCGCGCGAGAAGGGCAGCTTCCCCGCATTCGATGCGGAGCGCTATTTGCAAGGCCGCTTTATCCAGTCGCTGCCCGACGATATCCGCGAGGCCATTGCCACGTCGGGGATACGCAACAGCCACCTCGTGGCGATTGCGCCGACCGGCACCATCAGCCTGCTGGCCAATAATGTCTCCAGTGGACTGGAACCCGTGTTCGAATCCCGTTACCGGCGCCGCATCCGGCAGCCCGACGGATCGCTGCAGGAGCATGAACTCGTGGATTATGCCTGCCAGCTGTGGCAGAGCGGGCACGGCCAGGAGACCCTGCCACCGGCCTTCATCGATGCGCAGGCACTGTCGCCACAGTTGCATCTGCAAATGCAGGCCGTGATGCAGCCGTATGTGGACAACGCCATTTCCAAGACCATCAACATCCCCGCGGACTTCGCCCTGGCAGACTACCAGTCGGTCTTCGAGCAGGCCTACCGGCTGGGACTGAAGGGTTGCACCGCCTTTCGCCCGAACCCGGTTACCGGCAGCGTGCTGTCTGCAGAAGACGGCGGGCGCGCGCATCCGCACTGCTGCGACATCGATCGCGAGGCCGACTGATCACGGTGCTACACTGGGCAGCAGCAAACATCTTTTATACCCGGACCGGAGCGGGGCATGGAATCATGAACAGGACCGTTGCTGACATCCTTGTTTTCTTGCGGGTAGACACCTGATGAAACGCTTGCAGAGGCCATGAAAGCAGCCATTAAACGCATGCTTGCCGATATCGAACGGGAGGTTGCGTATACCAGCAGCCTGATCGGCAAGCGCCAGCTTGACCCGCGGGTGATGGCGGCGATGGGCAAGGTGTCACGTGAAGCCTTTGTACCGTCACACCTCAAATACCTTGCCTATGACAACGGTCCGCTGCCCATCGGTCACGGGCAGACCATCTCCCAGCCATACATCGTCGCATTGATGACCGACCTGTTACAGACACAAGTGGGGCACACCGTGCTGGAGGTCGGCACCGGTTGCGGCTACCAGGCGGCCATATTATCGCTGCTGGTGAAGAAGCTCTTCACGATCGAGCGTATAGCGGCGCTTGGGGAGGACTCGATGGCACGCCTGAAGTCGCTGGGATATGGCAACATCGAATACTGTACCGGTAATGGCTATGCAGGCTGGCCCGAGCATGCACCCTATGACGGCATTATCGTGACCGCCGCCGCCTCGCATATTCCGCCGGCGCTTGTCGAGCAACTCAAGCCCGGGGGCAGGCTGGTCATACCGGTGGGCTTGCCGTACATGGCGCAGGAGCTGATGCTGGTGGAAAAAGACGAGCAAGGGGGTATGTACACGCAGGATATTCTCGGCGTCGCCTTTGTTCCATTGAAGGACGACGCACCGTAGGCATGCGGGATATCAGCCACGCGGATGTCATCGTACCAATATAGTTCCTCCGTCTCGCTTTCCGTGATACTAGACACAACCGGCAGGTATCTGTCGGTGAAAGCGCGACCTGCACCTGCGCAGTATGGACTCTGCTATCAGGTTCGGGTCACCGCCGGAGTAGCGGGGCGGGGGGTTGAATCTCCGCACCCCGTCCCGACGATAGCTGTGCGGCGTTACCTCGTCAGCTTTTCTTTTATGCCAGTCTTGCCGGGCCGCCGGCGCAGCCACGTCAGTCAGCAAACCCTGAACAGAATGCTGCTGGTATTACTTTGCAAGTAATACATCAACCGGGCATTTCAATGTAGAATCCGCGCTAATTTGCAGCTATCAATCAAGGACCGTTTTAATGACACACTTCGCCAGAACAGTTTCCGCTCATCGTACATACCTGTGTCGTGTGTACCAGCTGGTGCTCGGTATCGGCCTGCTTCTGCTTTGCACCGGCTGGGCCGTGGCCGCGGAACCCGAGGCAAGTGCGCCATGCAGGGCAACTGCGCCACCGTTAATGCCTATTCCCCTGTTGGACATCCCGACACGGGCATCCGCCGAGCGAACTTCCCTCGATCAGGCGGAAGGATTGCTTGCACGGTCACCGGCTTTCGATGAGATTGAAAACGATCTGCTGGATCTGGAGCGCACCACAACACATGAACTGGTTTCCCTCGGCCCGGCACTTGCCGCCGCCTCTTCACGCGAAGCAATAGCTGAAATCGGGAATAAGTGGCTGACTCTCGATGCTGCGCTGGAGGATACCGAAACCGATTTGCAAAAACGGACCAGTGTCATCCAGCTGGAAACCGGTCGACTCGATGTGACGCGCAGGATCTGGGAACTGACTGTCAAGGAGGCGCAGGATGACAAGGCGCCGGATGAGGTGGTGAACCTCGCGCGCGCAATCGCTGATGACGTTGACAAGGTATACAAGTCGCTCCGGAAAATGCAGGATCGTGCACTCGCACTTCAGGCCAAGGCCGGTCGGGGGCGTGTAGTTGTCCAGGAATCCCTCGGCAGAATCAGTGCCGAGGAGACGAACCTGATAAACAATCTCGTGCGTCGTGAACGACCACCGTTGTGGAGTGAGGCCGTTGTCGGCATCACCTTGTCAGATCTGCTTGCCAGGGCAGGACGCGAGATTGCCAAATGGGTGTCGAGTATCGATTCCGTTGTAAGCAGTCAGTATGACCGGCTCGGCTTCCAGGTCTTTTTTCTGCTGGTATTAACCCTGATCCTGCGTCGATCCCGCAGGGCAGCGCGGGCATGGATCGAGGCTGATCCGCTTATTGCAAAGGGGATGTCGGTATTCGAGCGGCCATTCGCACTTGCATCATTGCTGGTGTTGATGTCAACGCCCTGGTTCTATAGCAATGCGCCGCCAGCCCTGACTGATGCGGTCGGGCTACTGCTGGTCTTTCCCGTACTGGCCCTGGTCCTGCCATTGCTGGAAGCATCGGCCCGGCCGGCGCTGATCTTGCTGGCGATACTCTATGTCGTGGATCAGGTGCGTGACCTGCTCGATGCAGCACCCCTGGTGGCACGCCTGATCTTTATCCTTGAGATGATCGTGGCGATCGGCATCATCATCTGGGTGATTCGTTCGAAATCATGGCAAGGTGATGCCAAATCAGAACAGGCGGGTCGTTGGCAGAACATCATTCGATTCGGGCTCAATGCCGCGCTGCTGCTTCTTGTTGTCGCAACACTCACGGCCATTTCAGGTTACGTACGCCTTGCGGTACTTGTAGGATCCGGGGTTCTGAACAGCCTCTATCTGGCGCTGCTGCTGGCCGCGCTCGAACGTACCGCCGATTCAGTCTTCAGGCTTGCATTGCATAGCCGTGCCGCCCAGGCGTTGAATATGATAAGGGTGCGAACCGCGCTGTTAAGCCGGCGTCTTGGCATTGTATTCAGAATGCTTGTTGTAGTTGCCTGGGTACTGGTGACTCTTGATCTTTTTGCACTACAGGACCATGTCCTCGGGGTTATCAAGGGAATCTTCCTTGCCGAGTTTCGTGCAGGTGCCGTTGCCATTTCGCTTGCGGACGTGCTGGCGTTTGGTATAACAATCACCGTGGCAATCCTGCTTGCACGATTTATCGTGCTGGTGCTGGATGAAGACGTATATCCACGGGTTGAACTGGGTCGCGGCGTATCTTTTGCAATTTCGTCAGTTATCAAGTACGGAATTATCGTCGTCGGATTTCTGGTGGCAGTAAGTGCAATGGGCATCGGGATGGATCGAATTACGATCCTGCTGGGTGCATTCGGCGTAGGTCTCGGTTTTGGCCTGCAGACCATCGTCAACAACTTTGTCTCCGGTATGATTCTGATTTTCGAGCGGCCTGTACAAATCGGCGATTCGGTAGAGATTGGTTCTGTCAAGGGCAAGATAACCAGGATTGGTATTCGGTCGAGTACGGTACGCAGTTTCGAGGGTGCAGACATCACGGTACCAAACGGAACAATGCTCTCGGACGCGCTGACTAACTGGACCCTGACAGATCGAAACCGCCGCATCGAGATAACAGTCGGCGTCGCCTACGGGACGGATCCGGATACGGTTGTTGAGGCATTACACAGCGCGCTGGACGGGCAAGAGGGGCTGCTTCAGGAACCCGCGCCCCAGGTGGTGTTCGATGGATTCGGTGATAACAGCCTTGATTTTATCCTGCGTGCCTGGGTGTCGGACAATGATCAGTATGTACCGATTCGAAGCAGTGTTGCACTCGCCACGAACCGCGAACTGAAAGCACGTGGCATAGAGATCCCCTTTCCTCAGCGTGATATTCACCTCCGTTCAATATCGCCGGATGCCCGGATTCAAGGTATTACCTGAAATAGTACTGGCAATATTAATCGTTGGGTACGTTATTTATCGATTGACAATGTGCAGATGTAAACGCCCGATACCGATCATGAACCACGGTACAAGTGTGGGTGAAAACCACGGTGTGTAACTGCTCTCCGGGACCCGGACAGCACAGTTGAAGTTGATATCGGTACTGACGTCCCTGTGATCATCAGCATGAGGAGTATTGATGAACGACAAAAAAATATTGACACAACTGAACGGGTTCGACACTTCCTGGCACGGGCCTACACGCGGTCAATGCTACCTTACCTGGCAATAGGGCTGCTGCTGGTCGTCGCCATTATTATTGGCGGACATGAAATCAATCATCACATCAATGCAATCGAGGCATGGATCACCCGGCTGGGTCCATGGGGCGTACTCGCATTCACCGGACTGTTCATACTGGCGACGTCGTTTCTGTTACCCGACACGCTGCTGTGCATCGCTGCAGGTGCACTCTTCGGCATGGCCTGGGGCGCCATAGCCGTCGTGATCGGTTGTTTGCTGGCGGCTGCGATGCAGTTCGCGCTCGCGCACCAGCTCTTGCGTTCGCGGATCGAGCGCATGCTGGCGACAAGGCCATCGCTGGCAGCAATCCAGCGTGCCGTCAGCCATGACGAATTCCGTCTGCAGCTAATGCTGCGCCTGATGCCGGTGAATCTTGCCACATTCAATTATCTGCTCGGCGCGGCAGGCGTGCGCTTTTCCGGTTTCCTGCTGGCAACCCTGGTGCACATACCAAACCTGCTGATCGAGGTTTACTTCGGGTACGCCGGCAGGCATGCAGCCCGGTTGGCCGGCAGTGATGTGCACACGACCCACCTGCACGACCTGGTAATCTTTGGCGGACTCGTGGTCTGTGTTGTCGTAATGGTCCTGGTGTCGAAAATGGCCCGCAAGACCCTCACGCGGGCCGTGGCTGAAACTGAAACCGATAACGCGCAGTCCGAGTACGACAGCCATACTGCCTGATCCTGGAATTCACCATCAGTGAGGTTCTGGCTCAGTCCTGCGGGAGCGCCGTCCCTATAATGAGACTTCTTGCGGTAATCGGGTTTACTGTTGGCATTCTGCTTCGTGCTAACCTCGCCGTAGCCACCCGGCACAACGGGACCGCCGGGGCCACGCTTTAGGGATGATGACGCTGAAAATGCGCTTCATGAATTAACCATGGGGAATAAATCATGAGTGATAACAATGGATTACTTTATGCCTATCTTCTGGACGGACAGGGCGGCGGTGCAAGGCTGGACTGGGACAGGGTTAAACAATGGCAACCGGAGCACGGGGTGTTGTGGGTGCATCTGGAGTATAGCGACCCGTTTGTGCAACAGTGGGTGCAACAGGAGAGTGGCCTGGATGAGGTAACTGCCGAGGCCCTGCTGGCGGAGGAGACCCGGCCTCGCAGCATGTTGAGCGCACAGGGTCTGCTGCTGACATTGCGGGGAATCAATCCAAATCCCAAGGCAGATCCCGAGGACATGGTGGCCGTGCGCATGTGGAGCGACGGCAAACGTATTATTACCACACGCAGGCGGCGTCTGCAGGTAGCTACCGATCTAAGCCGGGCTATCGATAAAGGTGTCGGACCTGCTAGCGCCAGCGAGTTTGTCGAGTCCCTCACCGACAACCTGGTGGAACGAATGGGTGATGTTATTGATGGCGTAAGCACTGAGGTGGATGATCTCGAAGAATCGGTGTTGACCATGGAATCCTATGAATTACGTCCGAAGATCGCGGAATTGCGCCGCCATGCCATCGGCCTGCGCCGCTACCTGGCGCCGCAACGTGAAGCCGTGTCGCGTCTGTTTAACGAGAAGCTGGAGTGG
>CAMYIO010000082.1 GCA_947258515.1 uncultured Ectothiorhodospiraceae bacterium | reverse complement strand
AATATGCGCCATTAAATCGCCGGCCCCATATCCAGCTTCCCGGGGTCATTATCATCAACAAGGATGCGACCGTAACCGGGTTGAGCAGCACCGCGGAGAGGCCGGTCGCCACGGCGCACAGGCAGTCCGCGGCTGAGCGCCGTATTCAGTCATCCGGGAAACCGGATTCCGCATTGACTGATGGCGCTGCCAATCGCCATCTGCAGGCTGCCGGTGTCGACATTGCCGCTGCCTGCCAGTTCCAGTGCCGTGCCATGGTCTACCGAGGTGCGGATGATGGGCAGTCCCAGCGTAATATTGACGGCGCGGCCAAAACCGCTGTATTTCAGTACCGGCAGGCCCTGATCATGGTACATGGCGAGCACGGCATCGCAGTCTTCGGTGCCGCCCTTGTTGAAGAGGGTGTCAGCCGGCAGCGGACCCTCCAGGTTCAGACCCTCGTCACGCAGAACCTGCAATGCCGGGATGATGGTCTCGATTTCCTCGCGACCGAGGTGGCCACCCTCGCCGGCATGCGGGTTGAGACCGCACACCTTGATATGTGGCCGGCTGATTCCGAAACGGGATTGCAGCCCGGCATGCAGCACGTGGATCACGCGCTGCAGGCGCTCGGCGGTAATCATTGAGCTGACCCGTGCAAGCGGCACATGCGTGGTCACCAGTGCAACGCGCAAGCTGTCGGTGGCCAGCAGCATCACGACATCCTCTGTGCGGGTTGCGGCCGCCAGGTACTCGGTATGGCCGCTGAATGGCATGCCGGCATCATTGATAAGGCCCTTGTGCAGCGGTCCGGTGACAAGCGCGCTGAACTGCCCGGACTGACAGCCATCGATAGCAGCGTCCAGCGTATCCAGTACGTAGCGGGCATTGCGTGTATCAAGTACGCCGCACTGTGCATCTGCCTGCATCCTCACAGGCAGGATGCAAAGCTCCCCGGCGGACGTTTGGTCAGGGCTATTCGCAGGGTATGAGTGGACACGCGGAAGTGAGGAAGCAACAGGCCCTGTTAGCCTTATCAGGACTCGTCTATCCGGTACTCCACGTAGGACTCATCACGCAGACGTCGCAGCCAGAGGAATAATTCTTCCTCGTATTTTTTGGCGCGAATCAGGTTCCTGACCTTGGTGCGCTCGTATTCTTCCGTGCTGTCGTGGGTGCGGCGTTCCTGCACCTGTATCAGGTGCCAGCCGAACTCGGACTTGACCGGTTTGCTGATCTCGCCCGGCGCAAGCTTGTTCATGCTCTCCTCGAACTCGGGTACGGTATCGCCCTGGTTGATCCAGCCAAGATCACCCCCCTTCGCGGCCGACAGGGTGTCCTGGGAATTGGCAAGTGCCAGGGTAGCGAAGTCTTCACCGCCTTGCAGGCGGATTTCAAGCTGCCTGATTCTTGTCTGCACGTCCTCATCGGAGTTGACTTCATCGGTCTTGATCAGGATGTGCCGTACCTTTGTCTGTTCGACGAAATGACGTTCGTCGCCGCGCTTGTCCAGCAGCTTGATAATATGGAAACTGCCGGAACTGCGAATCAGGTTCGAGATCTCGCCCACCTGCATGGTCTTCACGGTATCCAGAAACATACTCGGTAGTTGTCCGAGGCTGCGCCAGCCGAGATCGCCGCCTTCCAGGGCCGTCTGACTGTCAGATGAGACCAGTGCGACCTCGGCAAAGTCCGCGCCGCCCCGCAGTCGTTGCAGGGTGGCTTCGGCACGTGCCTTGGTGGCCTGGACTTCAGCGGGGCTGGCGGCTTCGGGAATGGCGATCAGGATATGACCGAGGTGATATTCCACATCGCCCTGGCCGCTTGCCTTCAGGGTGGCAAGCAGGTTGTCTATCTCCTGGTCATTGACCTTGATGGTGCTGGCAACCATCATCCGGCGAACCTGCATGATCGTGAGTTGCTTGCGCAGGTCCTCGCGGAAAGCCTGGTAGCTGTAGCCATCACGTGCGAGGATGTTGCGGAATTCCGTCATGCTGACATTGTTATTTTCGGCCAGCTCTTTAATCTCGCTGTTCAGCTGGCTGTCATCAATGGTGATGCCATTGGTCGCGGCGATTTGCAGCTGCAATGATTCCATGACCAGCTTGTCGAGCACTTCCTTTTCAAGTATTGCCTTCCCCGGTAGCTGGGTACCCTTCTCGTTCAGCTGTTTTACGATTGCGCTGGTTGCCACGTCCAGTTCACTGGAGAGGATGATGTCATCGTTAACGATGGCAACAATTCTGTTTATAGAGTGTTGCGGGCCCGGTTTGGGTTCATCTTCTGCGTAGACAGTCGTGAGGGTAAACAGCAGCAACAGGCCAGACAGCGCGGGAAAGTACTTCATCCAGAAACTCTGCAAGTGTTAGTCAAATGATCTGTAGCCAAGGATACCACGTTCCAGCGCCTTATCGACCGTGTTGATCAGCCTGCCAAGACCTTTAAGTTCTACCTGCAGAAAGACGGCCTTTTGCCGTGAATTGAGATTCCTTATATAGCTGCGACCGACCAGCTGTGCCGTCCAGCAGCAGCTTTCATAACCAAGACCGCCCAGCACCTCGAGCGTGGTATGGTCCTGCAGCGAATAATACCAGCGCCCGACCATGTGCCAGGAGTCGCCGAGGGGCCACAGCATCGAGACGTCTGTTTGTTCCTCTATACCCCGGCGGAAACGGTAGGCGAGGTTGACCAGTTGCCGCGCACCCTTGAGGTATTGCAGGTGAACGCTGTTGAGTTCTGACTGTGATGTCGACGGGTTCCACTGTGTTTCGGCCCTGGCATTCCAGTTATGCGTCAGTCCCAGCGACACTTCGCCGATGATGCTGGAGCTGCTGCTGGTCTCAACAGGCTCGCCGGGCAGGGTGACGTCGCGGTCACTGAAGTACAGCAGTGATCCAACGCTGACGCTGAGATTCTGTACGCCGCTGGCAGGATTCAGGAAACGTGAAGTCAGCGCCAGGGCCAGCTGGTTGGCATCACCCATGCGGTCCGGTCCACTGAAGCGGTTTTCACGGAACAGGGTCCAGTAATTGAAATCATATTCCCCGGTATCGAAAACCGGCAGGTCATCCTGGTCAACATTGGGGACGTACAGGTAAAACAGCCGTGGTTCCAGTGTCTGCACGTAATCGGTATCACCCCAGCGGCTGGTGCGTTCAAAAAAACTGCCGGCGTCCAGGCTCACAATCGGTGTGGTCCGTGACGGGTTATCGTTTGCATCGGCTATTGCGTTGTCGAGGTTGTAGGCCGTGTAGCGTACGCCGACTGCCGGGTCAACGTACCAGCCCGGTCGGTTAACCGGCAGGCTGAGCCGTGGTTGTATATCAAAGCGGTTGCCTTCAACCAGTACATCGCCACTGTGCTTGAAATTATTGACTTCAGCATCGGCCTCGAATTTCAGGCCAAGTAAACGGCGTGCCGGTGCAACATCGAGGACAACGGTGGGTAGCTGTTCGTAGGGTCGATTTTTATCATTGATCGTCGGGTCGATGGTCTGGAAGTTCTGTACCATGAGACCCATATTCCAGCCGCGGCCGTGATAGGCCGCAGTTGCGGTGCGCTCCAGGTTGGTCTGGCTGGTTTCAACCAGGTTGGTGCCAAAATCGTCAAAATAGAAATCGTCGGAAACCTTGCGGGCCCTGACGGCTGTCTCCAGCCGAGGCACTGGATTGCCGCGGTGATCGAAGCCGATCAAGTAGCGATTAGTGTTGTCAAAATCGTTATCCGAGGGCAGGTATTCGCCAGTAAGCGAGCCACTGTTGGTCCGGTTCATGTAGCGGAATTCACCACCCAGCATGACGCCGTGCTTGCTCATGTAACGTGGCACGATGGTGGCATCGCGGTGCGGTGCGATGTTCCAGTAGTAGGGCACGCTGATGTCGACACCGGTTTCTTCCGTCGTGCCGATCTTGGGTACCAGCAAGCCCGATTTGCGGCGGTCATCAAGAGGAAAGCTCAGGTAGGGTGTATACATTACCGGGACTCCCTTGAGTTCTACCTTGGCGTGACGTGCCGTACCTGTCCCTTCTTCCTGATCAAGGTCGACCTGTTTGGCAAAAATCTGCCAGTCATCATTGCCAATTGCGCAGGTCGTGTAAGACACCTTCTTCAGATGCTGCCAGTCACGTCCGTCGAGTTCCAGAGAGGCGGCCATGCCGCGTGCATGCAGTTCCGTCAGGGCATAACTGGCCTGCTCGATGTCACCGCTGTCCGTGTCGGGGAAGAATGTGCCGCGGTCACCGTCAACCAGCAGTTCCGGCGAGGTGTAGACAAGATTTCCGGTGGCATCAATGCGGCCTTCATCCTGGTGGTAGGTCATGCGGTCCGCTTCCAGCCGTTTCCAGTCCATTTGCGCAACCGCGTTACCCTCCAGGGCAAAGATGTTGCCTTCGCGGGACTGTGCTTTATCGGCCTGCAACTCGATGACACCGGTCTCGGATGTCGGTGTCTCGACGCTGCGATATTGAACAGGTGGGCAACGTGCCCAGCGGGAGTGCTGGAGCTCCTCGTCAACGGCGCTATCAGTGGCAGCAGTGACGGCTGTCAGGGCCGTCGCCGTAGCCGCATCTGTTTGAGCAGTGGTGGCGCTGACCGCTGTATCAGCCACAGCGGTATCCGCTAGCGGGGCTGTTTTGGCAGTGACAGCCGCACTTCCGGTTGTATCGGGTGTCTCACCCGTGACACCGCTGTGCGCTGCGGTTGCCTGCTCCATTGCCGGTGCCGGTTCGACAGGGCTGTCAGGTGCGGTTGCAGCGGGCGCGCCGGTCTCCGCAACAGTGGTCGGAAACAGTGATGCAGCGGCAGGTGATGTTGCCGCTGGAGGTGGTGATGCAACGGCTGTCCCGGCGGGGTCAGGAGCCGGTGATGGCGGTGCAACAGATGTATCGATGGACTCTGTTGCCGGCAATTGAGGAGCAGCGGGTGTCCCGGTGGATTCAGTTGCCGGTGGTATGTCAGCCGGACGGGTTGCTGATTCGTCGCTCGCGGCGGCCGGCAGTTCGGTTCCCGTCACGGGCGTGGTGGTCGTGCCGATACACTCCCACAGGCCGTCTGCCTGGATGTCACATTGCCAGGGGTCGGCGGCTATGACGGCAGAATACAGTGCCAGTAATGACACGATGGACAGCTGCCGCATGGGCCTGTAGCTCACCACCCCGGGCAATTCCGGGAGGCGTGGGAGATGCATGTTGCGGTCATGCCACTATCGATCATCGGGAAGCTGTGTCAGGTTAATTCAGGTCGGCCGGCTCGCTGGCAGGCGCGAGGTAAAATCGCATACAATGGCCTTAACTTCAAATATTTTATAATCAGTGTGTTATCCATCAAAACAGGTGCTCGGTTCTATGTGCTGGCGGCCCTCGTCGGGGTTGCCATTCTGCTGTTGCTGACGGTGCCGGATGAAAATCCCGAACTGCAACAGGTCATTGTACCCGTTGTTCAGGTGGCGACGGTTGGCTTGCATGATCTGGTTCCCATGGAGACCGTCAGCGGCCGGCTGGAACCGGCGCGCAAGACCGCGCTGCATTTTGAACTGGCCGGCCAGATCCATGCGCGTCCGGTCGAACCCGGGCAATCAGTGCGGGCGGGTGAACCCCTGTTGATGCTGGCGTCCGGTGACTATGAAGATGCGCTGGCCGAGGCCGAGGCACAGCTGGCGCAGGAAACCCGCAATATTCAGCGTGACCGCGAATTATTGAAGCTTTCCAGGAACAATTATACGCTGCAAAAGAACGACCTTGACCGGCTGTTGAAACTGGGTGAGGACTCACTGGTGTCAAAATCCCGGCTGGATGAAACGCGCATCAAGTTGATCCAGCTGGAGTCAGAGGTTGCGCAACTCAAATCGAGCGTCGCCTCCGAGGAGTCACGCCTGGCCCTGAGGGAGGCGGCACGCAATCGGGCAGCACGTAACCTGAAACGTACACAATTGCCGGCACCGTTTGCCGGCACCGTCAACGCCGTCAATGCGCAGGTCGGCGATTACGTGACCCCGAACCAGGCCCTTGTTGACCTGGTTGATGCCGCCTCGCTGGATTTATATGCCGAGGTGCGTGGCAATATTGCGCAGTCGCTGGCGCAGGGGCAGGTCGTCACTGTTGAGGTCAATGGCGTGCAGGTTCCGGGCGAGGTCATTGCCCTGCAGATTGATCCAAACCCGGAAACCTTTACCCACGCACTGCGTGTGCGGATTGCCGGTGACCAGGCCCGTCCGGGGCAGGTTGCGCAGGTGCGCTTGCCATTACGTGAGCTGCATGGGGTCACGGCTGTTCCCTCAACAGCGCTGCTGTTCGACGAGGGCCGGGCCTCCGTGTTCCTTGTCAATAGCAACACGCTGCGGCAGGTTGAAGTCAAACCGGGCGAACGGGTGGATGGTCTGCAGATTGTCTTGCAGGGACTCTCGGCGAGTGATCGTGTGGTGACACGCGATGTCTCGGCGCTCAGTCACGGGCAACAGGTGCAGGTCACAGACGCGGCCACTGACTAACCGGCACACACTTCACTAGTACCTGACCTTCATAGTGCTGATCCGTTTCTCAATCAATAATCCGCTGATTACCAACCTGTCACTGGTGATCGTGTGTATTCTCGGCGTACTGGCCTGGAACGCCATGCCCCAGGAGATGTTCCCTTCCGTCGAGCTTGATGCCGTGAGTATCTCGGTTAAGTTCGAGGGGGCCTCTCCGGAAGAGGTGGAACGCCAGGTCATCATCCCCGTCGAGGAACAGTTCGAGGGCATGCCCGATATCGATGTCATGAGCTCCACCAGCCGTGAAGGGATGGGCAGTGTCATTATCAAGCTGAAGTCCGGCACCGATGTTGACCAGTACATGCGCGATGCCCAGACCGCGCTGGACCAGATTACCGACATGCCCGACGAGGCGGAGGAACCGGAGCTGATGCGCATCAAGGCACGGTTCCCGGTCATCAGTATGAGTCTCTACGGTGACGTGTCGCGAGGCTATCTCTACGACCAGGCGGACATCATCAAGCAGCGCATGGCAAAGATAGCGGGCGTCGCCAGTGTCGGTGTTGCCGGTAACCGCGAGTGGGAACTGTGGGTCGAGGTCGATCCGTTCGATCTGGCGGCGCACAAGGTCTCGCTCGGGCAGGTGCTGCAGGCCATTCGCGGCAACCTCCGTGACCTGCCCGGCGGCTCATTGAAAGCCAGCGAAGGGGATATCCTGTTGCGTGGCAAGGGCGTGGCGCCGGATCCCGAGGCGATTACCCGCATTGCCGTGCGCAGTAACGACCGCGGCGGTCAGTTGCTGCTCGGCGAGATTGCCAAAATCCAGTTGCGGCTGGAAGAGGCGGTAACCATCGGTCGCTTCAACGGCCGCCCGGCCGTCAACCTGACGGTGACAAAAACCGCGGATGCCTCGACCATTGTTGTTGCGGATGCCGTGCGGGACTTTGCCGCGCATCTGAGAACGGAGCTGCCGCCAAACATCGAGGTGGGCCTTTACAACGACCTGTCGGTGTATGTCAAAAACCGCTTGAACACAGTGAAGTCCTCGGGCCTCGTCGGGCTGTTCCTGGTGCTGCTGTCGCTGTATCTGTTCCTGAACTTTCGTGTTGCCCTGATTACCGCGATGGGTATCCCGGTATCCTTTCTGTTTGCGGTGATTGCGATTTTTTACCTGGGCTACACCATTAACATGATATCGCTGTTTGCCTTCCTGATAGCGCTCGGTCTGATTGTTGATGATGCGATTATTGTCACGGAAAACATGTACCGGCACATGGAGATGGGCAAGCCGGCACCGGAAGCAGCACGCATCGGCGCACGTGAGGTGTTCTGGCCGGTGATGGCGAGCACGGCAACCACCGTCGCCGCCTTTATGCCGATGTTTGCCATCAAGGGGATCATGGGTGCGTTTATTGCCGTGATTCCCGTGGTGGTGAGTGCCTCGCTGCTGGGATCGCTGTGGGAGGCCTTCGGGGTTTTGCCTTCGCATGCCGCGGAGATGCTGCACACCCGACAGGCCAGCAAAAAGACGCATGAGCGCCGTGTTGACTGGAGTGCGCTGCTGGAGCGCTACATAGGCTGGTTACGCTGGTCGTTGCAAAACCGTTATTTTGTGTCGCTGGTGACCATTGCCGTGTTGATCATTACAATCATCTACGCGGCAACACGGATTCCTTTCCAGTTGTTTGACAATGTCGATGTCGGCCAGTTCTTTATCAATGCGGAAGCGCCACAGACCTACAGCCTCGAGGATACCGCCATACTGGCCGCGCAAATGGAACGTGTCGTGCTGGAGTCGCTCGATGATGAAGAGCTCGGCACACTGTTGACCAATGTGGGTGTGAGCTTCATCGACTTCAATCGCTTCGAGATCGGCAGCCACTATATACAGCTGGTAGTTGACCTGCAGAAGGCGAAGCCGGAAGGCTTTATCGAGCGCTTCGTTTCTCCGCTGGTGAGCCTGCAGTTCGCCTGGGAAGGGACACGGGTGCGCCCGACCGAGGACATCATCAATGAATTGCGTGAAAAGCTGCGGGCCATAGCAGGTATCAGTCGTATCGCCATTCAGCGGCCGCAGGGCGGACCGGCCGGTGCAGATATTGAAGTGGGTGTGAGCGGCCCGGATGTGAATGTATTGCGCGAGCAGACGACGCGCATGCTGGAGTACCTGCAGCGCCTGCCCGGGGTGCATGATGTGCGCCAGAACCTCGAGAGTGGCAAGCTCGAGTACCAGTATTCCCTGAATGACCGGGGCAGGGAACTCGGTATCAAACAGAGTGAACTCGCCACTGCTGTTCGAACCGGTTTTCTCGGTGTCGAGGCCGTGCAGGTCACGCTCGGTAACAAGCGTGCGCCGGTACGCGTGATCTATCCGGAGACCATCCGTCGTAACAGCGACCTGGAACGCCTGCCCATCGTGCTCGATGACGGGCGGCTGGTGTATCTCGGCGATGTTGCCGACATAACCGCCGGGCGTGCCATGAACACCATCAGCCGGCGCGATAACCAGCGTCTTGGCCTGGTGACGGCCGAGGTGGACAGCCAGGTGGCCACGCCGCTGGAAGTTACCGAATTGTTGCGCGCCGGGTTCGCTGATCTGGAAACGCGGCTGCCAGGGTACGAGCTGGTGTTCCTGGGCGAGAAGAAAGATGCCTCCGAGTCTTTCAGCGGCATGCGTGATGCCTTGCTCATTTCCGCCGCCATCATCTTTTTTATCCTTGCGGCACTGTTCCGTTCCATGCTGGACCCGCTGATCGTCATGTTTGCCATTCCCTTCGGCAGCATCGGCGTGGTCTTCGGCCACATGTTGTTTGGCTATCATCTGCAGTTTCTTTCTGCCATCGGATTTCTCGCCCTGACCGGCATTGTGGTCAACGATTCACTGATCCTCGTCAATTTTGCCAAGCGCATGCGCGCTGCAGGCATGGAGCGTACCGAGGCCATGATCGAAGCAGGGCGGGTGCGTATTCGCCCCATCCTGCTTACCAGCATCACGACCTTTCTGGGAATCTCGCCATTGATATTCTTTGCCACCGGGCAGACCGCTTTCCTGTCCCCGATGGCAGTCAGTCTTGGTTTCGGGCTGCTGTTTGCGACAGTTATTATCCTGATATCGATACCGTGCTTTTACATGATTGCCGATGACATGCGTGAACGTGTGTGCGCAAAAACGCGCGAAATCTTCAAAGCGGATAATGACGAACTGGTCTGAACGGTCCCCGTCAGGACTTTCAAACAGGAATCTATAGCGTGCCCGAACGACTTGAACAATTAAAAAACTGGCTGGATAACGAACTCAACTTCAGTGAGTACACCCTGCGGCCGGCTTCCGCCGATGCCAGCTTTCGCCGCTATTTTCGCGTGCTGCATGCCGGCGTCAGCTATGTGGTGATGGATGCGCCGCCGGAAAAAGAGGATTCACAGCCGTTTGTCACAATATCGAAAATGTTTTTTGACCTGGGGCTGAATGTTCCCGAGGTCATTGATGAAAGCCTGCAACAGGGTTTCCTGCTGCTTTCCGATCTCGGCAGTGCGCCCTACCTGGATGTGCTCAATGAAGAAACTGTAGAGCGCCTTTACGGTGATGCGCTCGGTGCGCTGGCAACCATCCAGGCCTGTACGCCGGAGCATGCGTCCCTGCCGTCCTATGACCGTACGCTGTTGCTCAATGAAATGGAGCTGTGCCGTGAATGGCTGATCGGCGAACACCTCGGTGTGTCACCGGATGCTGTGCAAACAGGGATGATCGACGCCCCCTTCGAGCTGCTGGCAGAGAATGCGCTGGCGCAGCCGCGCGTCTGTGTGCACCGTGACTACCATTCACGCAACCTGATGCACACCGGCATGAACAATCCGGGCATACTGGACTTTCAGGATGCCGTTATCGGGCCCGTTACCTATGACCTGGTTTCATTGCTGCGCGACTGTTACATCGACTGGCCACGTGCCCGCGTCGAGGACTGGGCGCTCGGTTACCTGGACCTTGCACTGCAATCCGGTATCCTGCATACCGAACAGGATGACCCGTCGCAGTTTCTGCGCTGGTTTGACCTGATGGGTATGCAACGGCACCTGAAGGCGGCCGGTATCTTCGCCCGTCTCAAGCATCGCGACGGCAAGGACGGCTACCTGCAGGATATACCCCGCACCCTGGGTTACGTGGTTGAGGTGGCGGCTCGCTACGACGAGCTGGCGGCATTTGGACGGTATATCGATGCCGAGGTGTTGAGTCGCTTGCCCGCGGACGCTTGATTGTCGCCGTCGGCTGTGACGCCAGTTTATGACAGAGTGCTGGCCGCGGAGTGAGCGCTGCTGGTGAGGCTATGGCTCAAACCTGTAGGAGCGCCGTCCCCGGCGCGAATCGCGGCGACGACGCCGCTCCTACAGAAAATATTTTTGCGATGATTGGGATCTCAGGAGAAAGATGAATAGACTCTGGTTGAC
>CAMYIO010000081.1 GCA_947258515.1 uncultured Ectothiorhodospiraceae bacterium | reverse complement strand
CATCCTGTTTCTGGTGATTACCTTCAAAGCCATGTGGCCGGAAAAACAGGCATCCGGCATCGACCTGTAGGAGCGGCTCCTACAGGTGCTTCTATTGGCAGGTGCCTACTCGGCCGCGTAGATATGGAAGGCCATCAGGTAGATGATGACGCCGGTAATGGACACGTATAACCAGATCGGCAATGTCCAGCGGGCAAGACGCCGGTGGCGAGGGGTATTTCCCCTGATTGCCAACCCGGCGGTAATCAGGACAAGCGGGAACAACACCGCTGCGAGAATCACATGGGACGCAAGCAGCGAAAAATAGACCGGACGGATAGCCCCGACACCCGCAAACGGAATATTGCCGACTTTGGCATGGTAATAAAGATAAAAAACCATGAAGACAGTGGATATGATCAGCGCACTCACCATGCAGGCGCGATGCGCCGAGGTGTTCTTTCTCCGTACGAAAAAAAACCCCAGACTCACCAGCGAGGCAGCCGTGGTATTGAGTATCGCGAGGAATGGCGGAATGACGGGAATGAGTTCCATAAGGATTCCGGATTATCACCGATTTACGTTCTCAAGAACAACCAGCCACCCGGTGTAACGACACTACAATCAAACGGATGCCTGAAAAGGGACCCCACCTGAAGCGAGTGCTCTTGAAGGGCTATGCCAGCAGGAAAGCTGCTCTGGTATCCTTAAGCAGACAGATCACGCACACCCTGTTCCGCTACCGCATCACCCGCACGCCAGATCAGGACCTCGACCGTTTTGTCCCGGCCAACCGGCTTTTCATAGGCAAAGCCCTGCTGTGCCAGCAACGGGTACAACAGCACCGGATCGCGATTGCTCAGCAGGCGCAGGTACTCGCCGTTTCCCAGGTCGTCCAGCGCGGCCAATGCGCGCAACAGCGGCTCCGGCTGTTCCAGGCAACGCACATCCAGGACCCGCTCAACACCCACTGTTTTCAAAGCACCCCCCTTGCAGACGCACTCTGGCAAAACCCCGACACGATCACCTTGACCTGTGTTAAACCTTTTGTCTGATGCAGTTTCATGCCGGATTGAGTAAGCTGGTGCCATGAACGCGAGCAAGATCCTGCCGGGAGAACTGCGCCGCCATCCCCTGTTCGGCGGGCTGGATGATGCGCAGCTGGCGCAATTGCTGGAAACGGCACGCATTATCCACCTTGACGAGGGGCAGCACCTGTTTCAGTGCCAGCAGCAGGCCAGCCAGTTCTTCATGCTGCGCAGCGGCACCATCCGGCTGTACCTTTCTGCACCGGACGGTAGCGAAAAGGTCATCCACCTGATCACGGCCGGTGAAACCTTTGCCGAGGCCATCACCTTCATGGAAGGACAGGTCTATCCCGTCAATGCCAGTGCCCTGGATGCCTGTGAGGTACTGGCCTTCTCCAACCAGACCTTTCGTGCCATCTTGCGGGAATCAACCGACACCTGTTTCAGGCTGATGGCCGACATGAGTACCTGGCTAAAACGGCAGCTTGCCGACATCGATGCGCTGACGCTGCAAAACGCCACACTGCGCTTCACCAATTACCTGCTCCACCAGGTGCCCACCGGTGCGGAACACGAGGCGACCATCAAGCTCGGCGCCCCCAAGCATGTCATCGCCTCGCGTCTCTCCATCCAGCCCGAATCCTTCTCCCGCATCCTGCGTAACCTGCAACGCGAAGGACACATCATCGCTGAAGGTAACCTGATTCATATCAAGGACCTTGATACCCTGGGCCAGACCGTGGCGCAGCCGCACCCGTTTAAAAATCTGTAGCGCCGGCATGGCCGGGAACACCCTTGCAGCCACACCAGGCTGGACAAGGCAGTGTGCGAGCGGCCCATCACCCTGTGGTAACAGCGTGTTTATTGACATGGATCAACGACAAGCCGTGCAACTGCACGTACAAACATCAAATGCACACAAGCACATTCGGGCACGCACCTGTCTGTAAACACCCCGCCTGGAAAGACCACTGGGAAAACCTCTATGCCGAAAAAGCGCCCACCGGGGTCAACTGGCACCAGTCACATCCGCAACATTCACTTTCCCTGATTGGCGATACCGGCATCGGTACCGCGGCCAGCATCATAGATGTCGGTGGTGGCGCCTCTACCCTCGTCGATCACCTGCTGCAGGCCGGCTATCGGGACATCACGGTACTCGATATTGCCCGCACCGCTATCCAGCGATGCCAGCTGCGCCTCGGCGACCTGAGCCAGCAGATCAACTGGGTCGAGAGCGATATCACGGACTACTCACCCGGACGCACATTCGACATCTGGCATGATCGCGCGGTTTTTCATTTCCTGACACTTGACCGCGACCGCGAGTTCTACCTTGAAGCACTGCACAACGCCCTGAAACCGGGTGGGCAGGTAATCATCGCCACCTTCTCGGACATCGGCCCCAGCCAGTGCAACGGACTTGATGTCATGCGTTACACCCCCGGAGCACTGGGCCGTGTGCTGGGACCACGGTTACGCCTGGTCGAGACATTGACAGAAGAACACCGCACCCCCGCTGGCGGCCTGCAGCAGTTTGTCTATTGCAGATTCCGCCACAACTGATTTGCTCCGGGCACGGTCACCCGCTCGACAGCTGCAAGGACATCACATGAATCCAATGAATCTTGTTGCTATTGTCTCGGTCCTGTTACTCGGACTGCTGCTGGTCATCTTTACCGTGCTGCTGCCGGTGGCTATTGTTTTCAATACCCGTGCCGGCATGAAGTACCGGCAGGGCATCGCGGAACAGCTTCAGCGGCTGCGGCTCGGCAAGATGCTCACGGCGCTCTGCATCGACAGGGACAGCTACCTGTCCAGGGAACGCGTGGTCGATATCCGGGAGCAGATGCAACGCTGCAACAGCTGCGACAATACCGTGGAGTGCGACACCCGGCTGGCGGAGGGGGCTGTCGATACGGACACTATCGGCTACTGCAACAATGAAGCGTCCCTGCAGAAAATTGCCACGCAACTCAAGGAGTAAAGAATAGCTCTCCCCGCATCCCGCCTGAGCAGGTCTGACAGCCGCGGGAAAAACAACTATTGCAACGATAGTGGGGGTCAACAACAATACAGGGGGGCGGTGACAAAGGCAGCCATTCTGATTTATCCCGACCCGATCTATCCTTGTCATCAAGGAATACCCTGGACACATACTAATACACTGGAGGATTGGGTGATTACCTACACGGAACTGAACGAACAAAATCATCGTATTACCGAACTCACGAACGTACTGGGCTACCTGTTCAAGGACAGGTCAATGTGCGACACGGGCTACTGCTGCGACCTGTTCTATCGTTATGTGGACCTGGTCAGGAAACATATCGATGTCGTTGACAGGGAAATGTACAGCGACCTGCTGAAAAGCCCCGACGAGAAAATCAACAACATTGCCAAAAACTTCATGTCGGGCTCGGTTGAAATCAAGAGAATACTGAAAGACTTTACCAAACGCTGGTGCCCGACAAAGAAAAAGGACACCCTGCACATTCATGAGCACGCACAGTTTCTGAAGGATACCGACGAACTGTTCGAAATCGTGCTGCAACGCATACTCAATGAAACCGAACACCTCTATCCCCTGGTCCGCAGTCTCAGTAAGTAATCTGCCCGGCATCATGTTGACAGGTGCGCATGACTGCACCTGTCGCCGCCCCCTTCACGGGGTCACCCGACGTTGTAGCGCGGTTAGCCTGCTCGGAATCGCGCTTCTTGTTGCGACCATACTGGTAACGGCAACCGTCCTGGCGGCACAGCCCTGCAGTCCGTTTGAAGGCGGCAGGGTGGACCCGGAACTGCTGAAGATCATGCGTGATGCGGCCAGCAGCGGGCGCCTTTACCGGGTCGACCCGGGTGCATCGAAGGTGGGTTTCTGCGTGCGCCATTTCCCGGCCCAGGAATTTCGAGGTGAATTCAGCAACATCGTCGGCGGTCTTGTATTCCCCCCGGTCCCGGCACAGCACGGACAGGCCTTGCTGCTCATCCACACGGCCAGTCTGGAGTCACAGAACCACGTACTGTTGCCGCTGGTGACGGGCCATGAATTCATGGACACCGGCAACTATCCCGACATCCTGTTTGTCGGACACACGGCGCACTGGCAGAGTTACACACAGGGTCATATTCACGGTGACCTCACCCTGCGCGGAATAACACAACCGGTTCTCTTCGAGGTGGATATTCATCCACAGGATAGCGGCGAGAACGAACGGCCGGCCCGCATCCTGCTGCATGGCAGGAGCCAGGTCAATCGTATGGATTTCGATATGAACAACTATCGTTACTTCGTTAGCCAAACGGTACGCCTGTGCATGACTGTTGAACTGGTACCCTGGCAATAACAGGGTTGGCGCCGCTACCCTTCGCCCCGGGGGCATCCTGAACCCTGCTTCCCTGCACTATTCCATAACCATGCGGAAGGCGTCCTGTATGCAGTGATGATCACTGTCTCCTGTGCTGATATAGACATTTGTATAGAGGTTTATACGTAGTTTCCCGTATACGAGTGGCGCTTATGCACAGCCCTGTTTTGGTGCTTTTTCTGTGCTTAAAAATCACCCACGCGTAGTAAATAATAATCTTCTAATAACCTTAATATCCTGATTTATATAGATATATAGATGTGGATTAAATTTGCGCAAATTAACCTGACCCCAAGAAAAATAAGGCCTGGACAGGTTTTACAACAAATAATCCACAGAGTTATCCACAGTGTTTGTGGATAACTCATTTCACCTGGATAACGCCACCACCTGACACAGATTCTTTGTCGCCACCGTCCATCCGGATGGCCGACCGTTTCGTGCTTTCAATGCCCCCGCTGGAAGATCACATTGACGTCAATACACGCTACTTACGTCATGGTGAACAATATAAAAATATGGGGAATTATTCCCATAAGTAGGTTGCGCCTTTAACTGCATAATCGGCTTTCACCGGGAGCAATTGATCTCGCAACACGGGTACTCAAATCCTTTTTACACATGCGCACAGCCGCATGCCAATCAACCTGTTTCAAACAACCTGCAAGGAGTATTTAACGATGAAGCAATTCAATCAACAGCCTCACTTCAGTAGCCGTCTGCTGGCGCTGACCTGCCTGCTGGGGTCGGTCGCGAGCCTCCCCGCCTTCGCCTATACACTGGTCGACCTTGGAGCGAACGTCGCGCCGAAGGACATCAACAATACCGGTATCGTGGTGGGATCACGCAATACCACGCAGTACCCCACAATCGCGTTTCGCTACGTTATCGCCAGCGGAAAAGGCATCGAGGACCTGGACGGTACCATTGCCTACGCCGTCAATGACGACGGGGTAATCGCCGGCAATACGATGACCGGCGCCTTTATACTGGATGGCAACAACCAGCGCACCTGGGACGAACAAGGTGCCTATGGTATCAGCGAGACAGGACGGGTCTCCGGTAACAAGGCCGGCAAGAATCCCTACCGCACCACTTCCATCCCCTATAACCCGGCGGTCTACGACGGCGGTAAATGGACCGTCATGGATATCGCACAGGTCTATCCTCGCGGAACTCGACAGGGTGTCTATGCTGACATCTATCTGCTGGATGACATTAACGACAGCGGTTATACCGTGGGCAGCCGACGCCGGTACGGGCTGGCCGGCTCATCCGCCATCATGATCGCACCGCCCTACAAATCGATTAACGATGGTGCCGATGTGAGCTACCTGCCGACCCCCTCCGGCGGCGTTGCCAGTGCCATCAATAACGACAACATCATCGTAGGCACGACGGGCAATAATTCGCGCGTCGACGACTATGCTACGGGCTACGTCTATGATGGCAGTGCATTGACCCTGCTGGAACCCTTTCCGGGTGGCCTGCGCAGCAGTGGTATGGATATCAATGAAAACAACACCGTGGTCGGCAGCTCCGAAACTGAAGCCGGGAGCCATGCATTTCTCTGGAATGCCACCAGTGGTATGGAGGATCTGAACGACCCGGATAATTCGCAGTGGGTCCTGATGTCTGCCACCGCGATTAACGAACAGGGCGATATCGTCGGCACCGGTCAATTAAACGGGCAGAATCATGGCTTCCTCCTGGTGAATGGCGATGCACCGACTCAGCCACCAGTCAACCAGGCGCCGGTTGCCGACGCGTCTGCATATCCCACCAGCGGCAAGGCACCACTTACCGTGGACTTCACGGGCAGCGGTTCGACTGACCCCGATGAAGACAGCATCAGCTATCACTGGGATTTTGGTGACATGACATCAAGCACTGATGCCGACCCGGCGCATACCTACAATTCCCGCGGCACTTACGTGGTCGTGCTATCGGTTACGGACGAACACGGCCTAAGCTCAGAGAGTGACCCGCTGGATATCAAGGTTCGCGGCAGAAAATAAGCGTTCTGTAATTTGATCTTGAATCAGGCAGCAGCTATTCCTACTGCTGCCTGACTCTTCTCCTTAAGACGGCCGGAATGGCCAACAGTAATAATGACGTGTAAATCAAACATCTCGACTAATGACACCGCCGCTGTGCGGGGAGTTTTGTTACTTATCATCCCGGTCTTCATGCAATCGCGCCTCAATCCGCTGCAGCGTTTTCTCCATGACCTCAATACGCCTTTCGATATCCTTCAGGCGGTAGATCTCCTCGGCCTCTTCCTCTTCGATCTCCACCTCGCCGCGTGAAACAAAGTAGGCTGAAAAACTGGCCGTCAACAGGGAGAAAAATCCGACCCCGAACAAGATCACTACCGCCCCGAACACCTTGCCCGCGGCACTCAGCGGTACGGTATCGCCATAGCCCACCGTCGCTACCGTCACCCAGGCCCACCAGATACCCTGCCAGATATCCTCGATGGCCGGGTCGATACCGGCGATAAGCAGGCCCGACATCAGGGTAAACGCCAGCGCCACCAGCAATGTGGTGCCGAGGTGATTGCGCGCCAGAACCTTGCGCACGGTAATCGAGGTGTTCAGCAACAACGGTAAAATCAGCAGCACCCTGAGCGAACGCAATGCGGCGGCATAGGCGCCACCTCCCCACAGCAGGGGTACACCTGCACAGATAATCAGCAGGTTCATCCAGTTGCCGCGCAGATACTGCAACCTGTTTTCCACCAGACTGCATAGCACCACTGTTTCAAGGACAAAAAACAGCCAGATAATCCAGTCAGTGATCCAGTCAAAGGTTGCAGGGTAAACGCCTTTCGCTTTCAGGTACCACTCAAGCAGGATCCAGATAGCCAGCAGAATCATTGGCAACTCGAAGTGACTGGCCCAGCGCCTGGCCGCGGGCCGCTCGCCCTCCACGACGCCAGACAAACCGATCAGCAGATTGACGAAATGGCTGGACATGCGGGACGGCCCGGTTACCCTTTACCCGGACGGCAGGGCCGGGAAAGACACAGCGAAAGACACAGCCCGCCCGACCGGCCACAGCCGCTCCATCCCGGGGCTACTGCCATCCGATGACACTGTAGCCCTTGTCGGACAGGCACTTGTTTACGAAATTCATAAACAGCGGTGAGGTCTCCGTGGACTGCAGCCCACCGTGTACCGCACCGGCGGTCGCGCCGGCCGCCGCACCGGCGAGGGCACGATTACCGACATCGCCCCCGCGTACCAGCCCCCAGGCCGCCGCCGAGGCACCTCCCACGGCGGCACCACCCGCGGCCTTGCGGCCGACCTCCGCGTCCTTTTTCTCATTGACGTTCGAAGCACGGGCGAATTCAATACAGGCAGCGATGTCCTGCTGCGCGGTCTGTTCACCGACCGCTTGCAGGTGATTATTGGGATACAGCACCGGTTGTTTGGGCTGGCCGGCACAACCGCCGAGAGCGACGGCCGCTGCCAGCGAGGCAATAAACACCCGGCGGCATGCCATTTTCCTGCTGGTCACGAGATGTAAGGCTATCCACATCATAAGTCTGCATTTTCTGTAAAGATAAACCTGAATATAGACCAGCTCAGGACTGTTTGACACCGTTGTGTCGATTCATCGCGACACACAAGCCGCCATTCCAGTGTGTAACAATACCCGGGTGAACACCCGGCTGAAACATTCATTGCTGATCGTCGCCGCGTTTGTTGCCCTGTTGTGGGCAATTGAAATCGTGGATCGTGGCCTGGGACTCGGCCTGTACCGCCTCGGGGTGTACCCCGGTGAACAACATGGCCTGGTGGGCATCCTCTTTGCGCCCCTGATTCACGGCTCCTGGAATCACCTGGCAGCCAACAGTTTTGCACTGCTGCTGCTCGGTGTCACCCTGCTGTATGGCTACCCGCGTGCGGCCAGACCGGTGCTGGCACTGGTCTACATCGGTTCCGGTATCGGTGTCTGGCTGTTTGCGCGTCACAGCTTTCACATCGGGGCGAGTGGACTGACGCATGGCATGATGTTTTTTGTCTTCACCACCGGCCTCCTGCGCCGCGACAAACTGTCCATTGCGCTGTCCATGATCGTCTTTTTTCTCTTTGGCGGGATGGTATGGAGCATCTTTCCGCAGGAACCGGGTATCTCCTACGAGAGTCATTTCTTCGGTGCCCTTTGCGGGATACTGGCGGCGCTTCTGTTTCGTGACCGTGACCCGGTGCCCGCGGCGAAGACCTATGACTGGGAGGGTGAAAGCGCTGACGACGAGGAGGATGATCCTTTCAGGCAATAGCCACCGGGCGCGCATCAACCAAACTGGCCGTCCGTGCGCGGCTGCCACAGCATGGGCAGGAACACCCACAGGAACAGCACAAACGCAAACAGCCACAGCAGCTGTGACAAGCCCATCCAGAAGACGTAGTGAGCTGCATCAAGCAGTGGCAACACCACACGGACCACGCTGCCGACCGCCAGCAAGCCGAATATCCATGACACCGGGGCCGGTGGATCGAGGATATCCCTGCCGGTATGCCCGAGCGTCACGCGTGCCATCATGCCGAGGGTAAACAGTCCGATACCGCCATAGGTAAAGGCATGCAGGGGCAGAAACGGCGAAATACCGAACCAGTACACCGCCACCTTCAGGGCAAAACCGGCAATCAAGCAGGCATAGGCAAGGAGCAACACCCACAACAGCGGCTGCCTCCGGATACCTGCCGCGTACCATCCCGCGAGCCGCACGGCATGCAATACACATAAACCGGCGGCCAGCCACGCCACCGGCAGGGAATCCGGTGCGACGATATCGGCCAGCCAGAAGCCGACAAACAGCAACAGACTGGCCCCATCCAGCCAGCCGCGGTTGATCAGCGTGACCGGCCCGGCGAGCCCGCGTTCAATAAAGAAGGGCAGCACGCGCCGTGACATGACGAAGATCAGTGCCATGATGAGGTACACGCCCGAATACAGACCGGCCTGCACACCCCAGGGGTAAATATTCAGCGCGCCGGCATAAAACAGCAGGTTGGCAAACATCAGCAACAGCACCTTTGAAAGCGTGCCAATTTGTTTGAACTGCCGTACCTTGAAGATCGGCCAGGCCAGGGCGATCAGCAACAACAGGTTGAACAGGCCGTCAGCCAGGGCAGCCCATGCCAATAATTCGGTACCCCCTGCCAGCAACAGGCGTGCCGTGACCCAGAGCAGGAACAGCAGCAACAGCGGTAACCCGTGCAGCGTTTGTACACCGGTCCAGTTGCGCACTGCCGTCAGCAGAAAGCCGGCAATGACGGCCATGCCATAGCCAAAGACCATTTCATGGGCATGCCAGGTCAGGCCCGGCAGGGCGGGTTGCCAGTGCCCGTCAAATACATACAGGCCCATCCAGGCCAGTGTCGAAACAACCGAGAACAGCGCGGCACCGGCAAAGAATGGCCGGAAGCCGAGGTTCAGGATGGCTGTGCCAGCGTTTCGGGCGGGCCGTTCGGGACTAAGCATGGGGGAAAAGGGCACTGGTTTTAACGCCCCCTCCCTCCGGGACGCCTACAGGATGCTGGTGAGGGGCGTAAGCAGGACGCGGAAGCTTCGCCTACAGGATGTCGGTGAGGGGCGCAAGCAG
>CAMYIO010000080.1 GCA_947258515.1 uncultured Ectothiorhodospiraceae bacterium | reverse complement strand
AAATCGCCGAAGCCGGGCTGCAGCCTGTCAACGAACGCTGCCGCACGGTAGGGACGGGAAAAATTAATAATGAACAGGCGGTCCTGACCCGAATAGCGTTTTCGTACCGCACCACGATCCCCCTTGCGGCCACCATTCAGGACATAATCCAGGTGCCGCATGATGTAGGCGCTGTACCAGACCGCACCGTCAGGCAAGCGGCCTTCGGACACCGGAATCCGCGCAGGTCCGTAGTTATATGCGGCCAGGGTACGGTGCAGATCACCGTGATAACGCTGCTGCAGCTCCTTCAGGTAACGCGCACCGGCATCCACATTGGTACAGGGATCCAGCACCTCGGTCATCTTCTCCAGCCCGAGGTGTTTTGCCGTCCCCGGCCAGAGTATCTGCATCAAGCCGATCGCATTGGCCTTCGAGCGGGCCTGCGGCTCGAAATCACTCTCACCCCGGGCAACGGCCAGTAACAGGGTTTCCGGCAGGCCGTGTTTCGTGGCCGCGCGACTGAAACAGTCTGCATAGGGAAATTCCAGCGCGGGCCGGGTCTGCCGCGCCTTGTCCGCGTAGGTTTGCCAGCGGGCCTCCAGCGCCTGACGATCGATCGTCGGGTCCGTCTTCGCCGTTGCCGTGCTGACCCACAGGCAAGCGCTACACAGCAGCAGTAACAGGGCATGTCGCATCATGACTACTCCAGTTCGAGTCCGGTGACGGTTTCAATCTGCCGGACCATGGCCTGGCGCTCGCTGTCATCCCGGTAACTGAAGACGACCTGGAAGTTTCCCGAACCCTCGTCGCGCACCTCAACGGGCACATCGGTGGCCAGCGTCAGCCGCCGGGCAAATCCCTGTGCGGCCCATTCGCTCTTGAAGGGACTCCACACCAGGTAGCGGGACTCTGTCGTGGGCTCCTTGTGCAACGCCAGTTCGTAGGCACCCATGGATTGGTTCCATGATTGCGGATCCAGTCCAAGTCGACTGTTCGCAGCCTCCAGCTGCAACGTTTCATCGAGACCGGTGGCGTCCGCGGCCGCCGGCACCTCGTGTTCTGCAGCATCCTCGACAGGCACTTCCTCTGCCATTTCCGGGCCATTGTCCACTTTGGGCCCTGCCGGCAAAGCAGACTCACGGCTGACGACCTCGTTCACCAGCGTCGGGGAATTGCTGGCGCTCAGGGCCAGCAGGATAATGCCCAGCATCAATAACACACCCACTAAAAAGCCTGTTGTCCTCATCATGGTAGTCGCCTCGCTGTCCATACTGCCTGCTCGCGGTTGGTCGCGACGATCCGGTCAAGCCGCTGCAGCCATTGATCACGGCCGGCCGTATCGGTGTGCAGACCCGCGGCATTGCTGCAGGCATCGGGTAGCTCCTGCAGCAACTGACTCAATTGCCGTCCCGGTTCGGAGCCACTGACGGCAATGGCATACACGGTTGGCCAGTCTGATGCCGTATAACGGCTTTCGGGAAAACGGAACAGATACCTTCCCGGGTGCGCCTCAACGGGAATCGTCGTGTTGCAACTGGCGGACAGCTGACTGATACCGTCTTTGGTACCGTGCGCAATCACAAACACCTGGTCGGCCTGCTCGATATCCACTTCCAGCACCGGGCAACCGCGCTGGCCATCGCTGCAGGCTTCCCGGTAGGCACTGCTGTTGGTGTGACGCACCAGTTCCATGCGCGCGATGGACGGTTTCCTGTCGCGTGTCTCGCGTACCACGCGGTGCTTCCCGGGACTGCTGCTGGCAGGCCGGATACGGATGTAGGTAGCTGTGTCCATACCGGCAAGGTGTACACCGGAATCGCCGGGTTGCAAGATGACCCAGACCTGGTTGAGATCCGCCTGAATCATGTGCATCTCGCCGCGCAACACGAAGTTCGCCTGGCGGCTGTTATCGGTTACCTGCACCTCGTGGTAGCGTGACAGGTTGTTGCCGATCAGACCCAGCAGGGTGCGCAGCTGCGGCGAATCAGAGGGGCGCGTTTGCACCTTGATCTTCAGATCATCCACATCGCGCTGGCGCAACAGGCAACTGAGGTTGTTTGCCAGGTAGGTCGCGGCGAGGTCCGGCTGCCCGACACTGAAAGGCAAGACCCTGAGACCGCGCAGCGACTCGTCGGTGCGCCGCACCTGCAGGGCACGCAATTCACTTGCCGTGAGACTGCCCGACCAGTGATGGGTGAAGCCGCTGACCCACGCACCCGCCTGCACATCGAGCGCCCGCACCGCCACCCGGAACTGCTCGTTTGCGGTGCGTGCGATCTCGATACCGATAAAATAGCTGGCATCACGCAGCCGGCCGCACTGCATCTGCTCGAGGCGGCGGTGATGTTGCGCCTGCTGCTGTTGCGGCTGCCGTCAATGTCCGGCTGGATATCATCCCCGTCGAGGCGCACTATTATCACGGGCTCGCCCTTGAATCGCGGGTGCTGGCCCAGTTGCTGTGCCACGTAGGGCGCAAGCTCGGTGTCCACCCAGTCCTGTAATGAAGACTGACTGCCCTGCGCAGGTCGCAGCGGATCATGGCTGCAGCCGGCCGTCAGCAGCAGGACCAGGATCGCGAACAAGCTGAGGCGCGCGGTAATCATGGCATCACTCCTCCAGTATCACCTGGCCATCACCCCGGATCAGCAGCGCACCACCCTGGCGTTGCTGCGTCAGTGAAGCGATGGCCAGTTTTGCAGCAGCCGGCAATTGCACGCCCCACACCACGCTTGAGCGTGCGGCACCCGGCGCCGCGTTTTCCAGGCTGCGGCTGTAGTGTGCCGGGACGGTCTCCGCCGACATCTCGTGAAACGAGTGCGGCATTGACACCTCGGCAACGGCAGGCCTGTCCGTCGTGATCGACAGGCGCCAGGCCTGTTGATCGGCCATGGCATAGAGGCTGACATGACCGGCAGCGACCAGCCGGTCGAGTGCCGCGTCGGATTCAAAGCGCAGGGTAAATCCCCGCTTTTCAGGTGCAGGCTTTGGTACCGGTGCTGATGCCGCCTTTGGTGGCGGCTCGGCAGGCGCCGGCCTTTCGATGACGGGCCTGGCGGTTTGCTGCCGTGACTGGCGCTGCAGCGCCCCGATTTCCTGACGGCTGTGGTCGAGCTGCCGTTGTGTGTTCACCAGTCGCTGACGAAGTTCGTCGAGGCGCTGTTCCTTGTGCTGCGTGTCCTGCTCTGTGTCAGCCAGTGCCTGACGTTGCTGTTCAAGCTGCCTGCCCAGATTTTCCAGCCGGGCCTGCAGCCGTTCGCGTTCCGCGCGCGCCTGTTGCGCTTCCCCGCTGACCGCTTCAATGTGTTGCTGCGCAGCGCTCAGCAGCTGCTGCGTGCCGTGCATTGCAGATTTCAGTGCCTGCAATTCTGCCTGCAATTCCCGCACCTGCAGCTGCTGCAGCCTGATTTCCTGGCGCAACCTTACCGGCTGCGAAGGCTGCGCCGGTTTCCCCGGCTCCTGCACCGGGATCCCCTGCACCAGTGCGAACACCGCCATCAGGCACAGACCGATAATCGACATGAAACGCATGACATCCGTTTGCAGGGCGTCGGTATCGCTTCCTGCTGCACCACTCGTGGACGGATATTTAGCCTGTCGGCGGCGGCGCATCATGGTCCCTCCTGCAGCACATACGCCCTGCGGCCGCGGGTGCCGGCAGCATCGACCGAGTCGCGTATATCACAGAGCAATGACTCGACACGGCTGGCGTGGTCCTGCTCCTGTTCCTCGTAAAACCGGCTCAGCCGGGTACCCAGCAGCGAACTCTTGATGATGCGCATCATGTATCCACCAATGCCGCCCACGATGGTCGTCGTCAACGCGGTCAGGATGCCGCCCTCTACCAGCCGCTGCAGCACGGCACTGGCACCGGCCTGCGTGGCCGCGTCCGGATCACCCAGGGCATACAACAGCGCACTGCGCATGCCGATGGCCGTCCAGATCACACCGATGCCAAAGAACAAACTGGTCCAGACGTCATTGAGATGCTCAAGCTGGCTGATCTCATCCTGCGGAGGGTTGTCGTCGAGTCGCTGTTGCAAGGCATGCAGGCTGTGGATATACAGGCCCAGGGCGATCCCGAATGGCACGATCGACAAGCCCAGGTTGCGCCGGCTCCAGTCAAACAGCACCTGAATCCGGGGCACGTCGATAACGGATACCGAAATGACCTCAAGTACAGTCAGCAGGTAGAGCGCCACCAGGGCGGTGATGAAACTGAGCGCCATGCCCAGTATCAGGCCATTGAAAAAACCGCGATCCTTGAGCTGTTTCATCGCCGCTTACTCAACCGGGCCACAGGCCTCGCAGGTAGCTTCCAGCACCAGTTCGGTCTCCTGGTAGAGATTACTGGCACGCGTATAGTTCAGCCGGTCGGCGCTGATCCTGAGCAGCCCCTGTTCCTTGTCGCCCAGCTCCCGGTTCATGTCACGCATGACCGCGGACTGGTCCGGGCAGGTCTGCTGGCAGACGCTGTAGTCACTGATCAGGGACACGTACTTGACACCAAAATAGCGGTTATAGATTTCCCGCGCCTGGCGCTTGCTCAACAGGCCGGCATCATTCGTCCACAGCAGAAAGTCGCTGAAGCTGGCCTTGTTCTCCTGCTTCGGGTCACCCTCTGCGATCGTGAGCAACCGCTGGAAATAGGCATCGAACTCGTGTTCGCAGCCGGTTTCCAGGTCAAAACGGGCCTTACTGAGGGCGCTTTCCAGGTTCGGACCCTGCGGCGGGGTGCAGGTCGTCGCCTGGGTGGGGTTGCTGCTGCAGGCAGCGAGTGAGGCGGTAAGGGCCGCCACGGTAACGAGGCCGCCGAGTTTGCTTTTAATTGATGGATTCATGAAATTTCTCCAGTTCAGTTACAGTCACATTTGCAAGGCACTTTCATAACCACTGTCAGCCGGGCCGGCAGGTGGAATAGCCATCGGGATCACATCCTGTTCTTCACCGAAGAGGATGGCCTTGACGCCGGCGACCACTTCCTGCATCTCCGGGGTAATGGTCCCGAATGACTGGTTAAGCTGTTCCATCAGGGTGGCGCGGCTGATCTCTTCCCGGGTCCGCGCGATCAGGCTGGAGGTTTCCTGCATGTCGAGATAGATATCCGAGGCAATCACCGCCAGCGAGGAATTCGTCTTGCCACCGGAGCGCGCTACCAGCTTGTAATACTGACTAAAGCGATCACTGAGCCGCATACCGGAGCGCCCGCGCAGCGACGGTTGACTGGCTGTCGCCGACGTGCCGGACTCTTCCCCGATCAGCAGTTCCTGCAAGGTCCAGGACGTCTTTTTCTGACCCAGTTCCATGCGAATGCGTTTCTCCAGGCTGGAAGAGGTGGCGTTCACCGCGGTTTCCATCTCCGGCAACTTGTCCGCCATGACATTCAGCATCTCGAGATAGCTTTTCCCGAGCTGCCTGGCCATGCGCTCGCAACCGGGGTCCCCTTCATTACCTTCACACTTGCTTTCCATGTAGAGCTTCTGCTGTTCATCAAGCCGGCCGATGACGGCCTGCAAACCGGTTTCCATCTCCGCGGCCACATTGCCGGTATGCTTGATCTCCTCCAGGACCGTCGTCGGAAACAGCTTGATGGTCGGCGCGGTCGATCCTGCGTGAGCGGCCACCGGCAGCAGCAGGCAGCCGGTCAACAGCTGCCTGAGAAATCGTTGTGTGACCTTCCAGTCACGGGTCGTTGCAGTTTTCATGGGAAAATCCTCCTTGCAGTCATTGATTTCATGATTCGCCTCGATAGCCTCATGGCCTGTCTTCCTGAGTCTTAATATAGGCATGCGTTCCTGAACAGAACCTGAATGGCGGTGCAAAAGACTGCTGATGATTCACGGGAACCCGCTGCGGTTGGCAGGGTCACACGTAATGTTGCCCGGAGGATCGACAGGTGCAGCGACCGCAGTAAACCCACGAGGGAGCCAGACACGGCAAAAACCTTTATGATCGCCCTATGTTAAAGCCCGGCCTGTTCATCATCCTCGCCTTCCTCAGCGCAGTCAGCCATGCTGAATCAAGCCTGGGCGATCTCATGGTGGTGAAACGCACCACGGATGCGGCGGCCCCTGCTCTGCCGGTCGAGACCACCCCGGTACTCGACCTCGGTTCCTTTTCAACCATGGAACAGATCATCCCCGCGCTGGCCGACAAACGGGTCGTGTTCGTCGGCGAGCAGCACACCCGTTACGACCACCACCTCGCCCAACTGGAGGTCATTCGCCGCCTGCATGCGCTGCATCCGCAACTGGCCATCGGCATGGAAATGTTTCAGCAACCCTTCCAGCGTTACCTGGATGACTATGTGGCGGGCAGCATCGACGAACAGGCTATGTTGCGTGCCACCGAGTACTACCGGCGCTGGCGCATGGATTACCGGCACTATGCACCGATCCTGCGTTATGCGCGCGAGCACGGTCTGCCGCTGATCGCGTTGAATGTACCCGCGGAGCTGACCCACCAGGTGGCGCACGTCGGCCTTGAGGGCCTTGACGACGAGGATCGTGAGCAGCTCCCGGCCGAGATTGCTCCGGCCGATGCGGCCTACCGTCAGCGTATTAAAACCGTGTTCGACTATCATCCCAACGATAAAGAGCACAGCTTCGAGCATTTCCTGGAAGCGCAACTGCTGTGGGACGAGGCCATGGCTGAACAAGCCGCTGCCTACCTGGGAGAACACCCGGATCATCACCTGGTGATCATCGCGGGCAACCAGCATATCGCCTGGGGTAGCAGTATCCCGCAACGACTGCAGCGGCGCACGCAAGTACCCGCAGCCAGCATCCTCAACAGCTGGGACGGCCCCGTGAAGCCGGGGCTTGCCGACTACCTGCTGCTGCCCGAAGAGCGCCTGCTGCCACCCGTCGGCTCGCTGGGCGTGCTGCTGGGAAACGGCGATGAGCAGGTCACTATTGCCGCCTGTGCCAAGGACGGTGCCTGTGCTACAGTCGGCCTGAAAGCCGGCGACCGTATTAGCGCCATCGACAACAACACCATCAACAACACCACCGACCTGCGCCTGGCGTTATGGAACAAGCAACCCGGTGACACCATCAGTATTGATATCGTGCGCAAGCGCCTGCTAATGCACGACAAGCACCTGAGCTACGAACTCACACTGCGCTAGCATGCAAAAACAGCGAGGCTTCATCGTCGGGCTGATCGGCATACTGTGGCTGCCATGGGCAATCGCGGCCCCGACCACGGCGCAGATCCACCATGCGATGGAGGTGACCCTGCGGCCCGACACGGCCGGCATCGAGGTAACAGATACCATCACCCTGCCGCAGGGTCATCCGTCCTCACTGACCTTTGCCCTGCACCCCGCGCTGCAGCCACAATTGCAAGGCAACAACGCACGCCTGGTCGAGCTAGCGCAACGAACCACTGGCGGGCCACCGGCAGCGGACCCGTCAAGCGGGCTGTCACTACGCCACTACCGTCTCGACCTTGCAGGCGGGGAACACCGCTTTACCCTGCACTACACGGGCAGCATTGCGCACGCCCTGCAAAGCCGGGGCGAGGAATACGCGCGCAGCTTTGAGGAAACCCGGGGCATCATTTCATCACAGGGTGTATTTCTGTCCGGCGCCAGTGCCTGGTATCCGCTTGTTGACGACACCCTGGTAACGTTTGATCTCGAGGTCCGCCTGCCGGACGCATGGAAGAGCATGAGCCAGGGCGAGCCCCTCGACCCACAGCCAGCCAGTCGCAGCACATCTGCTGAACGCTGGCATGCCGCCACCCCGCAGGAGGAGATCTACCTGATAGCCGGTCCCTTCAAGGCTTATTCCAGTATCGACGAGGGGGTCACTGCGATGGTGCTGCTGCGCGAACCCGATGCCGCGCTGGCACAGAACTACCTCGATGCGACGCACGAGTACATCGCGCTCTACGAAGCCCTCATCGGTCCCTACCCGTTCAAAAAATTCGCCCTGGTGGAGAACTTCTGGGAAACCGGTTACGGCATGCCCTCCTTCACCCTGCTGGGTTCACGCGTCATCCGTTTCCCCTTCATCCTGTCTTCGTCCTATCCGCATGAGATCCTGCACAACTGGTGGGGCAACGGCGTTTACGTCGACTACGACAGCGGCAACTGGTCCGAGGGCCTCACCAGTTACCTCGCCGACCACCTGGTCAAGGAACAACGCGGCGCTGGCAGCGAATACCGGCGTAATACCCTGCAGAAATACGCTGACTATGTCAGCCGCCAGGGTGACTTTCCGCTGACCGCCTTCCGCAGCCGGCACAGTGCGCGCACCGAGGCGGTGGGCTATGGCAAGACACTGATGCTGTTTCACATGTTGCGACAGCAACTGGGCGACGCTGTATTCAAGCAGGGTTTGCAGACCTTTTATCAACGCAACCTTTTCAGAGTCGCCGGCTTCAGCGAGTTACAGGACAGCTTTGCGACGGTTGCCGGCGAACCGCTGGATGACTTTTTCCAGCAGTGGGTACAACGCACGGGCGCGCCGCAGCTCGGCATCCGCAATGCGCGCGCGCAGCCCGAGGGTAACGGCTATCGACTGACGGCCGTTATCGAACAGACACAACCCGGACCGGCGTATCACTTGAGTGTGCCAGTGGCCGTGCCCATGGACGGCATCGAGCAGGCGTACCAGACCCGGATCAACCTCAGTGACCGGCAACAGACACTGTCCCTGACGCTACCGGCACGGCCATTACAGCTTGACGTCGACCCGGAGTTCGATGTCTTCCGTCGCCTGCACCGTAACGAAATTCCACCGGCCGTCAGTCAGGCCATGGGCGCCGGACGGGTGCTGGTGGTCATTGCGGAGCAGGCGCCGGCAGAACTGAAACAGGCCTACCAGGCCCTTGCCGCACGCTGGCATGAGGAAAAACCCGGACAGGTCGACGTCGTGTTCGACAGCGAACTGCAGCGACTTCCCGATGACCGCGCCGTGTGGCTGTTTGGCTGGCACAATCGTTTGCGGCCGCAACTTAACGCCGCCCTGGAAGCCTATGACTTTGTCGCCAGCGACGATCACGTGCGCATTGCAGGCACGACGCTGTCTGCACAAACACACTCACTGGTGGTACTGGGACGGCAACCGCAGGCCCCCGACCAGGCGTTCGGCTGGCTCGCCGCCGATTCCGCTGCTGCCCTGCCCGGCCTGGGTCGCAAGCTGCCGCACTACGGACGCTACAGTTACCTCGGCTTCAGCGGTACGGCACCGGACAACGTCCTCAAGGGACAATGGCCGGTGGTGGACTCGCCCATGTCGGTACGCGTGCAACAGGGTGATGACGCAGCCGTTACCTTCAGCCCGGCCTCACTGGCACCGCGCGAGGCGCTGCTGGCGCCTGCCAAGCGGTTTTCCGTTGCACGCATGCAGCAGGATATCGCCTTTCTTGCGGATGCGAATCTTGCCGGGCGTGGCCTGGGAACTCTGCAGCTGGAACAGGCAGCCGACTATATTGCGCAGCAGTTCAAAGTTGCCGGCCTGCAACCTGCTGGAGATAACGCCAGCTATTACCAGGCCTGGCAGCAGCCGGTCGAGGCGCTGAATACCCGCGTGGCATTGAAAAATGTCGTTGCGGTGCTGCCGGGCAACGATCCCCGCATCGCGGGTCAAAGCCTGGTGATCGCTGCGCACTACGACCACATGGGGCTGGGTGAAGTCAACGGCCGTGAAGAGGATCGCGGCCTCATCCATCCCGGTGCCGACGATAACGCCAGCGGCATTGCCGTGATGCTGGAACTGGCACGCAGCCTGAAGGGAAAACCGCTGCCGCGCACACTGGTGTTCGTGGCCTTCACGGGCGAGGAAAGCGGGCTGCTGGGTTCACGCCATTATGTGCGTCACACGGACGCCTACCCGGCCGACGCTATCATCGCCATGCTGAACCTCGATACGGTCGGACGCCTCAACGACCGGCCGCTGATCCTGTTGGGTACCGGCAGCGCCGATGAATGGGTGCATATTTTCCGTGGTGCCGGCTACGTCACCGGTGTCCCGGTGAAGACCGTGGCCGACGATTTCGGCTCCGGCGACCAGACCGCCTTCATCGAGGCCGGCATCCCTGCAGTGCAATTCTTCAGCGGCAGTCACGAAGACTTCCACCGCCCGGGGGATACCGCGGAGAAACTCGACTACGACGGACTGACCCGGGTCGCCTGGATACTGGATGAAACGGTGCACTACCTGGGAGCACGCCCGGAGCCATTGAACGTGACGCTGGGCGGACCGCGCAGCCACGTGCCTCCAGCCCGATCATCATCACGACGCGTCAGTTTCGGAACAGTCCCGGACTTCACCTACAGCGGCAACGGTGTGCGACTCGATGACGTCCGTGCCGGCACCCCCGCGCAGCATGCCGGGCTACGCAAGGGCGATATCATCATAGCCGTCAACGAAACCACGGTCGACGACATGCGCACCTATTCGGAAGCGTTGAAACAACTCGCCCCCGGCGACGAGATACACGTGCGCTACCTGCGCGACGGTGTTGAAAAGACATTGACTACGCAGGTGACCGAACGCTGAACCTGCAACCCTACAGGAACCCATCATGAACATGCCTTATCCCAGAAACCTGTCCGCCGCGCTGCTGCTGGCTACACTGCAAAGCGTTTATGCGCAAGACACGCCTGGACGCGGCGTTAACGTTGAACCGTTAGCCGCTGAAAAACACTTCAAAAACCTGCGCCAGCTGACCTTCGGCGGTCAGAACGCAGAGGCGTACTTTTCTCGTGACGGAACAGAACTGATCTTCCAGTCGACGCGCGACGAACTGGCGTGCGATGCCATCTTTCGTATGCATAGCGATGGCAGCCACGTCCGCCGGGTATCATCGGGTCAGGGGGTCACCACCTGCGCCTTCATCGCGCCCGATAACCGTTCCATCATCTACGCCTCGACACACTTGCAACAACAGCAGTGTCCGCCGAAGCCGGACCACTCGAAGGGCTACGTCTGGCCGCTGCATGCCGGGTACGAACTTTTCAGGGCCGGACCCGAGGGTGAATATCCGCAACGCCTCACCGACAGCGACAACTACGATGCTGAAGCAGTGTACTCACCGCAGGGTGACCGCATTGTCTTTACCTCGCTGCGCAGTGGCGACCTCGAACTCTACCTGATGATCCCCGACGGCAGCGGCGTGCAACAACTTACCGATGAGCCAGGCTATGACGGCGGCGCATTTTTTTCACTGGACGGCAAATGGATCGTGTGGCGCGCCTCGCGTCCGACCGGCACGGCGCTGCAGGATTACCAGTCGCTGCTGAGAGACGGCCTGGTTCGACCGGGCAAGCTGGAGCTGTACATCATGAATCTGGACACACGGTCGCCGCTGCAGCTGACCGATAACGGCGCCGCCAACTTCGGCCCCTACTGGCACCCCGATGGCAGGCACATTATTTTCTCATCCAACATGCACGACCCCGAGGGACGCAACTTCGACCTTTACATGATCGACATCGACAGCCGCGACATCGAGCGCATCACCTACTACGAAGGCTTCGACGGCTTCCCCATGTTCTCCCATGACGGCCGCCAGCTGGTGTTTGCCTCGAACCGCCATGGCAAGGTCAGGGGAGAAACCAATGTATTTATTACCGATTTCGTACCCTGGCGGCCGGTTTTTACAGCGATCGCAACAACCCGGCAGTCATGAAGCGGCCCGGGTGCGGCTGACCCGGACCCGTGAAGACAAGCGTGCTTACATTTCACCCAGCGGCCGCACCCAGGCGTATTCAAACGGTTCTTTCACCAGCTTGGTGCCAGCTTCACCGACATTACCACCCAGCGCACTGAACGGAAGTGTGACGACAAAAACTGCCGTGCCGACGATAGCGACTGCAGTCATCGGCACGCGCATCAATACCGCATCTGCCAGCATGGCGCCCCCCGAGGGACGTTCGCCGTTGTTATCATAATTTCCTGCATGGGCGCTGGAGACAAAGGCCATGTTGGACGTGGCCAGCATAACGGCCAGAAAATAGGTAATCAGTTTCCTGTTCAGACTGCGCATGGTGAAATTCTCCTGTTGTGTTCCCCGAGGTATGAAAACCACTGTCCGCTGAGCCGGTGAAGGCTCCCGCATTATCGATTCGGCCGGACATGTATAAACGTACCGGATAAACAAAACTTAATCAAATAAAACTCAATGACTTAGCGCATTTTCTAATGATAAAACCGGGGGTGCCCTGATGAATGTTGTAATACTGTTTGTATTAACTGCGGGGTTCGTTGCCGCTGCAGCCTTCCTGCTCTACCTGAGGGAAAGGGGCCGTACCCGCCGCCATGGGTGGCGCAAGGTGCCGCGCACAATCAAGGAGCGCAATGTCACCAGTAAAAGAATTGCATCATGACGGGCCCGCGATCCTGCGCGGATATAGACGGCACTGCCCCCGATCAGGTCTTTGACTCCCTGGCTATTTCCCCTTCAACCAGGGCGAGTATGTCATCCATAAAGGTGTCATCTTCCTTTGAGAGGAAGCGGTCCGCACCGTTACGGAAGGCTTGCTGACGGAACTCCGGCTGGCCGTAACGGGTGAGGATGACGATTACAATATCGGTGTATACCCGCTTTATCTTTCTGGTTACCTCGAGTCCGCTTTCTCCAGGCAACTGAATGTCCATGAAGATCAGATGTGGACGCCGGTACTCTACCCTGCTCAGCGCCTCATTTCCGTCGCCTGCCTCATCAACATCAATCACGGGAAAGTATGACAGCAATATGTCTGAGAGTGCCTGCCTGAAGATAACATCATCCTCAACGAGTAGAGTATTGAACATTGAGCCATCCTCCACGCAGTTTGAGCGATGTACATTGCATACATGCGCTTGAAAAACTCACTGAGTTATCCGCCAATTATCTGGCATCTCGGCACGCCACATTGATCGATGCCCCTGCATCCTGGCGATTGCCGGTGCCGCCAATACCGCCGCAGTAACTGCAGAGGTGCTTCCCTGGCGTCGAAATAAAACCTGCATTCATTGCTCACCGTCACCCGGGCTATACGATTGAAAAGCTGTGTTTAAACCTGCGCCATCCTGCGCAGGGCAGCACGAGGCCATACGCCGGGAGAATCAGACACGCACGTGTGTGCATGCTCGCTATCATTACGGATTGGACACCCGGTGGCCATTGGCAGAGCATCAAGCCAAAGTCAAAATCAGGTAATGGTGAGATTTTCCGGCCTTTATGACCGGCCAGGATCCTCAGACAACGAGTTTGTAGCCGAATCCCTTGACGTTCCGGATCCATTGCGGCGAATGCGGATCGCGCTCGATCTTGCTGCGCAATTGATAGATGGATTGTTTCACATCGGCACCGGTCGCGCGGCTGTCACTACCCCACAACTCGGTGATAATTTCCTCGTTGGTATACACCCGCCCGAGATCACTCGCTAACAGCGCCAGAAGGTAAAATTCCTTAGGCGAGAGCGCTATCGGCTCGCCGTGGATGGTGACGGTCTTGGCCCGCTCGTCGATCTCGATGGCACCCCGGGCAATGCGTTGCGGCTCTGCAACGGGTTCAAGGCGCCGGATGATGCTCTGAATCCGGGCCTCGAGTTCACGTATCTCGAACGGCTTGCACAGGTAGTCATCAGCACCGAGGGACAGTCCCTTGATGACGTCCTCGGTATCATCAAGTGAAGTCAGAAGGATCACCGGTATCCTGCTCTGCGCACGGACAGCCGTCAGCACACCCCAGCCATCCAGTTTCGGCAGGACCACGTCGAGCAGCATGAGGTCAGGCTGTACATGTTGCAGTTGCCTGAGCGCTTCCTGACCATCATTTGCCGTTTCCACCGCGTGACCCTTCGCCACGAAAAACAGTGTCAGCAATTCCCTGATATCAGGATCGTCTTCGACGACAAGAACCTTCATGACTTACCCCTTAATCCTGGCCACAGTCAACGCTTGCGGCTACGGTACTCCCCGGATGACTCGCTTGATGCGTGGATACTGCCGGGTTTCCGGGAGGAGGAATCCTGCTCTGCCCTGGGCAGATCGATACCAAACGTCGTACACACTCCCGGGGTTGACTGGAAATCGATCCGGCCACCGTGTTGTTGCACGATGAGCCTCGCAATATTCAGGCCCAGGCCGGTGCCGGCTTTCTCCCCCCTGTCCGCTCGATCCACCTGGGCAAACTTCCTGAAGATCTGGTCATGAAACTCCAGGGGTATTCCGGGGCCATGATCCGTGACCTCGATGCGAAGCATCGGACCCTGCTCACCGATCACAACCTCTACTGCCTTACCCGGGGGTGAATACTTGATGGCGTTGGACAGCAGGTTGGTTAACGCCTGCATCAGCCGGTCGGCGTCTCCATTTATCCAGGCATCGCTGGCCAGGGTTTGAGTCGTTATGCTGATCTGTGCCAGTTCCGCCAACGCCTTGCTGTCCCCGATAACCCGGTCTACAAGGACTGACAGTTCCAGCGGCTCGAATTGAAAGGTCATCTTGCCGGCCTCGATCTTTTCTATATCCAGTATGTCGCTGATCAGTCGTACCAGGCGCCTGCTGTTGCTGTGCGCCAGTGCAATCAATTTCTGCGCCTGCTCGGGTAACTGTTCCTGCATATTGGTCTTGAGCATCCCCAGGGAAACAAGCACGGAGGTCAGCGGGGTGCGCAATTCATGACTGATCGTAGTGATGAATTCCTCCTTCATGCGCTGGGAAGCCTTCAGTTCCGAAATATCCCAGGCAACCCCGACGTAATTTGTCGTATCTCCCCGGTTGTCCTTGATTGCATTGATGGTCACCCATTGCGGGAAGACTTCGCCGTTCTTGCGCCGGTTCCAGATCTCACCCTGCCAGTGACCTGAGCCGCTGATAGAGGCCCACATGCCTTCATAGAATTCCCGATCATGTTTGCCGGACTGCAGGATTCTCGGATTCTCGCCTGACAGTTCCTCCTCGCTGAGTCGGGTGATGGCCCTGTAGGCCGGATTCGTGGACTGAATGGTGCCGTCCATGTCCGTTATTACGATGCCTTCACTCGCGTTTTCGAAGACACTCGCTGCGAGGCGCAGTTCCTGGTCTGCCAGCTTGCGCTCGGTGACATCACGGACGATGTGGATCAACAGTTGCCGTCCTTTCAGGGTGACCTGGCTGATAGCAAGCTCGATAGGAAAAGTCGAGCCATCCCGGCGTTGTCCAAATCCTTCACATTCAGCATACAAGAGGAGGTGAATCACACGACTGGTCGTGCCACTTTGCAGCTCATTCAGATAGGCTTTCCGGCAACACTCCCTGAGCAGCACGATAAACTTCCTGCCAATGACATTGTTTGCTGCATAACCAAACATCTGCTCCGCGGACTGGTTTATCGATTCAATCGCCCCGTTCGTGTCTACGGTAATGATACCGTCCACCACGTTGTTCACAATCGTGTTGATACGCACAGCACTGTCACGCAGCGCTTCACGCTGTCGGACGCTATACCGAAACAACTCGAGGCTGAGTGCTGATGCGAGCAACATCACCAGCAGCATGATATAGAGACGCTGAAAGTTGTTCCCTTGCAGCGCTTCCAGTCCCCTTTCCTGTCCGACGACGGCTGCACTCGCCTGGAGTATCACATCCAGACCATCCTGGAATGTCTGGTCCATGCGCGCCATCGCGCTGGCCGCTGCAGTTTCTTTCTCCAGGATCAACCCGGCCTGCGCCTGCAGAAGACGCAGCGCTTCACGCTGTTCGGACAGGTCGAGAACTTGCTCGGCAAGCGCAACGAGGGTGTCCCGTGCAGGCGCCAGGTCGCTAATGAGCGGAGTCATGACATCGTCGCCCTGCAGCCGCTGCTGCAAGGCAGCATGGATGGCATCATAGCGCTGCTTGTAGAGACCGAAAGCATCGCGCTGTTCCTGGACCTCATAATTTTCCAGGACATCATTGCCCGGTCGGCTCAGATCCCGCCAGGCACTCGCGAGTGAATCCAGATCAAGACGCAGTTGATGCAGATCGCCGGTTTCGGAACCCATTGACTGGATCTTCATCAGCAGGTTTCCGCTCCATACGAGGAATCCGATGATCACCAGCCAGGCTGCAACATAGAGAATTTTCATAGACAGCATTCCCTGTCCCGGCCGACGTATCGTTCGGCAAGCTTTATGCGTAAGCCAGGACATCTGAAATCGCGGAGTATTATGTTTTCCCCCTTCTACCATACCCGCGGCGAACAGAACAACTTCCATGCTGAATTTAGCGGTTGCTGCCGGGGACCAATGCTGCCTGGGTCGTGGTACGCTCTAAACCAGCATACAAAACCGTCCACCTGGAAGGAGCTAGTTCATGGCCGTCTATTCACACATCCTGCTCGCCGCAGACTTCACGCCCGCCAGTAAGGCCGTCAGTCAGCAGGCACTGCAACTGCGCCAGGTCTTCAAGGCACAACTCAGCCTGGTACACGTGGTGGAATTCACACAGATGGACCTGTCCAACGACCTGATTCTGCCGCAGGACCTGGAGATCGACCGGGAACTTATGGAACTGGCCAGACAGCGCCTGCAGACACTGGGAGAAGAACTGGGGGTCGATAAAACAGAATGTTTTGTCAGCCAGGGCAGCACCCGACGGGAAATACTTCGTCTGGCCGAAGAGAGGAACATAGATCTCATCGTGATCGGCAGTCATGGAAGAGAGGGTATCCAGCGACTGCTGGGATCAACTGCAGAAAGAATCAATACAGGGTGGAATGGCACCACTCTATATCACCTTCAGAATGAACAGCTCGGACAGTAGTGGTAATGAGACCGTGCACCCTGAATCATGGGAGCTCTCCAGTATAGTTTCCACATGATACATTTCGCTCTCCACATACTCCTGACACACCGACTCCGGGTATTCAGCCTTCCCATAATTAACTTTATATGTCGCATCGCCAGATTTTGGAAGCAATATGAAACGACTTTCCCCGGGATGCAGCTTCCCCAGCTTCGTTTCCTTACCATCAACATCTACTGTTACGGAACTTAACGTAACTGTCACCCCATTTGTGATATGTGCCGTCGACCTGGCAAACCAAATCAGATTCGGTGCGAATATGCAGAGAACCAATACGAGAATAATGAGTACTGTTGTCTTCACGTGACAATCCATATAACCGTTTAATTAACGAGCCCCCCCCTGCCTCGTTATACATTTGTAGCCAGACCTCGTTATAATACTCAATTTTGCAGGGAATCAATGAGCCAGGATTTTTATGTTCCATTGAACTTCCCTGATAAACGGAAAATGCCGTTCGGTCTTCTGCAAAACAGCACACGGGATCTTTAACAGTTTGGAAATCCAGATATCCGCAGGGCTATGATACTGTAGACCTGCTGATCATTCCGGCTATAGTCTTGCGGGCCCAGGTTTTCAATCAATATTTACCCGCAATCCTAATGTGGTAACTATACTTAGTATGCGAAGGTATTCTCCGGGGTGGAGAGGGTTGGTTATGAAGGATTCTAATAATTATGTTTCGTAATTAGTAACATAATTTTGTCAAATAATGCTTGTTTATGTGAGATTGACACGCAAACAAGAATAGTGACCCGATGGCTGTTTACCAATGGAGGTTTCCCTATGAACATGCGTAATACACTGCCGCTTGCATCTCTGTTAATTGTCGTGGGATTAGCGGCCTGCGACAAAGAAGCACCGTTCAGAAAGGTAACATATGTGACTGATGTGGAGCCCATCGTGCAGCAACACTGCATGGAATGTCATGTGGCCGGGCAGGATGGCGCAGAGAAAAGTGGCTATCTGATGGATTCCTATGAGGCTGTAATGAAAGGAACTAAATTTGGACCCGTTATTGTGCCAGACTCATCCGAGTCCAGTTCGCTGTACTTACTGGTTGCCGGGAAAGCCGACCCCTCAATACAAATGCCACACGGCAAGACGCCCCTCAGCGCCGAGCAAATCACGACAATACGGCTCTGGATTGACAAGGGTGCTGTTAAGGACTGAGGATTCTACCGCGCGTACTCCCGATAGAATCTGCCTGATGGTCTTGGTACGGAGTGCTTAAGACCTTTCTGTATGTCCAGGAAACACCCTGATGCGGGGTTCCTGTTAGGCGGCTATCGGCCCAGACTGTGTAAAAACCAGGCAATCATTATCAGTGGTCGTCAGTAAGGCATCCACTGACATGCTATTATTTCGAGGGGTTACCCTTGCTCTGCAGAATAGAGTGAATAGTCTCTTTGGCCTTTTCTAGTTGTCGGACACGTTTCCACAATTTGTTCGGAGCATTGTCATAGATGTCGAGTAGATCATTCCCGGCCACCCAGAATAATTCACGCCTTTTCCTGAATCGACCGGTATTGTCGGCCGCCCATTCCCGGTTCAGTTTCCCGATATCACGGTACGGAAATTCGATAAAGAATGTTCTCCAGATCTTGGGATTGTCCGGATTTCCAGGCGCCCTTTTACACCACCAGCCCGGGTGAGCCGAGAGGGTCTCATTAAAGAGTTTCTCAACTATTGGAATTTGACGTTTTACCCTTTCAACGGTGCGGTATGCCTGCCGTTCGTCATCTGCGAAATACATTGTTTCAGTTTCTTCGACAAACTCACGTATGGCTGTATCCTTAAAGTCCTCACCTGCCCCCAGGCCACCGCCAAAGTCAATTAGATAGCCCACTTTTCTACCGCTAAACGTGGTTTGGAACAAAAAAGAGACTTTGCCGCCTGCTACAGTAAAGGGGATTACACCAGCGCCCATCTTTATATCTCCTCGCTCACTTTATAATACTTACTTTAGTTTGTTCTGTGCCAGATTGAAGCATGCCAGTATACCGCCAATGGTTTCCATACAGAGATCATAGCCTTGCAGCACATCCAGTATGTTCGGGGAACGGCAACTGTCTCCACAACAACATCACTAACGCAATAACTCCTTATCTTATTGTTATTAATCATATATTTGGCACGTAGTGTACTTCCGGACAGTTTACCCGGGCTGTATCCGCGACTATCCTGAGTAGTACATAACATGCACCGGGGCAGATGCCAGCATTCGAAGGCGCCCGCCCGGAGGAAAGTAGCCACATGAATCAAGCGTCGAACACCCTGTTGCTTGCAAGTCGCTATGGAGAAATCCGCAGCGTGGCATTCAATCCGCTGCACGCAAGCCTGCTGGTTGTGGCTGCCGTCATCGTGATTGCCGGCAGCATTCTCTTCAGCGGCTTTCGTGCCGGGATCAACACAGAAGCCCGTCAGCAATTACTGGAGGTTGCCGTACTTCGGTCATTGACAGAGCAGCAGCAAACAGAGATCGTCCGGATTCATAAACAGGCCCAGGATAATCTGGATGCCCTGGCGCTACGCCTGGGCCGGATGCAGGCACAAATGCTGCGTCTGGATACACTTGGCGAGCGTCTGGTAGAGCAGGCCGATTTCGATGCGACCGAATTCGATTTCAACATGCCGCCGCCCGTGGGTGGCCCGCACAATGCAGCGAACGTCTCCAGCATAACCGTTCCGGATTTTCTGGGCATGCTTGATGCCCTGAACATGAGGACGGCAGACCGCGAAACAAAGCTGCAGGCACTGGAGCAACTAATGATGAGCCGCAGCCTGCACGCACGAACCCTCCCGTCAGGGCGAGCAGTTGAACACGGCGTGCTGTCATCGAAGTACGGCAAGCGCATCGATCCGTTTACCGGCAAGCAGGAACATCACAAAGGTATCGACATCGCCGGCAAGGAAGGCACCAGTATCCTGGCAGTCGCCGATGGCGTGGTGACCTGGGCAGGAGATCGCAGCGGCTATGGTCAGCTACTTGAAATCAGCCACGGCAATGGCTATATCACGCGCTACGGGCACACCCGGCAACAACTGGTCAAAACCGGTGACACGGTCAGCAAGGGCGAGGCAATTGCGTTGATGGGCTCCAGCGGACGTTCAACCGGCCCGCATGTTCACCTCGAGGTCATCCACAACGGCAGTCAGGTGAATCCGGTCAAGTACCTGAACGATTGAACAACAAGTAACCCCGGGTGCATCCAGGGCGCCATCCCGATTACCGTTTGCTATCGAGGCAGAGCCTCAACCATTCTCCGCGGTAAATCCGAAGGCCCTGTCGTGCACATAGACGAGCTTGCAGGCATCGATATATTTTGCGTCGTGAATGCGTCCAGCCCTGATGTAGCCGGTATCCCCCTTGTTCAGCATAACGGCCTCCCCTTCCGGGACCAGTCCGTCTGCCGTGCGGGTGTAGAACTGGATGGCCATTTTCCCTTCCACCACCACGGTCATGTCATCACCCGGATGGGAATGCGGCGGCTCTTCGCTGCCGGGCTGCCACTGCTCCAGCATCACCTCGACGCCGTCAGGGTTGGCGGGAATGGTTGTTCTTACGGTAAACCCTTCCGGGGTATCCGGCACGGTGACATGATTTTTCCAGATAGCAGTGGTTGCTGCAGTGACTTCAGATCCCGGGTTATTCTGTGACATAGGTTGTTTCTCTCCTGTTGTAGATCTTAATGACATCGCGCATGCGATGCGCTCCTACGGCAAAAATGAAGCACCCGTAGGAGCACATCGCATGCGCGATTAAATTAACTGACCATAAAAAAGCCCCTGTTCTACCGTAGGAGCGCATCGCATGCGCGATTCTTCTTCTGGTAAATCTCATCAATCACGGCTATCCAGTACCGACTTGACGAAGGGTATTGTCAGGCGACGCTGTTCGATCAGGGAGGCGGTATCGAGGGTATCGAGCAGCGCAAACAGCGTCGGCAGGTCGCGCGGAAAACGCCGCAGCAGGTACTGTGCCGTCTCTTCCGGCAACTGCAGCCCGCGTGCCCGAGCCCGGTAAACCAGCGCCGCGCTGACGGCCTCGTCGTCCAGCGGCTTTAACACGTAAGTTACGCCCCAGCCGAGTCGCGATACCAGGTCGGGCAAGCGGAAACCTGCCCGGTCCGCACGCTTCTCACCGGCAATCAGCAAGGTACTACCACTCTGCCTGACACGGTTAAACAGGTCGAACAAACCGCGTTCCCAGTCGTCTTGCCCGGCCATCACCGACACATCATCGATACAAATCAGGTCCAGCTGTTCCAGGTCATCGAACACAGTGGCATTGAACGCCAGCAGATCCTGCAACGGCAGGTAGCCGGTGGTGCGTCCACACTGAGCAGCGTCGTGGCAGGCGGCCTGCAACAGGTGCGTCTTGCCCATGCCCGCTGCGCCGACCACGTAGACAAGTGCTTCACCGCTGCCGGTCGCCGACTGCTGCAGTCCGTGTACCGTCTCCAGGTTCTGGCCCGGAAAATAACTGTTGAAGCGGGCGCCGTCCCTGAGGGCAAGACCGAGTGGTAACTGGGGATGACTGTTCATAGAAAGCATGGCGTTATGTGCGCCGGGGCGGAGACGACATCACTCTATCAGCTGTCCTGTTTCGTCTTGCCGCGCTTGAACCATGCGCGCCGCCCCCAGGTCCAGACATAATCAAAACCACTCCAGACTGTCGTTACCAGCACGCTGACTATAAGAATGTCGAGCCACGGCGCCGCCAGCGCATGTACCCCCTCGCTGAAGATAACTGCCAGCACCAGCATGATCTGGGCAAAGGTATTCAGCTTGCTGACGATACTTGGCTCGGCTTCCAGGCGCTCGACACGTAAATGAAACACGATGGCACCCGCAACGATCACCAGGTCACGCAGCACCACCAGCGCCACCAGCCACAGGGGTATCATCCCCAGCCAGCCAAGCGTGACAAAGCAGGACACCAGTAGCAGCTTGTCGGCCAGCGGGTCCATTAACGCACCCAGTCGACTGGCCCAGTTAAAACGTTTCGCCAGGTAGCCATCCAGTGCATCGGAAAAACCGGCGACACCAAAAAGAATCAGGGCCATAGCAAAACGTTCATTCAACAGCAGCCAGACAACCGGCGGCACCAGCAAAAGGCGGAACAGCGTAATCAGATTGGGTATATCGCGCGGCTTCACTGGCGCAGGCGGTAACTACCCGGGATATCACTGGCCACTGGCTCCAGCACCGTGCCAATCGTAACGGTCCGTGTTAAATCATCGAGGCTGCCGTTGAGCTGCAGCGCATAGTCGATTTCTGCACCCGCAACGCGCTCGACCTGCATGCCGGAGACGGCTGTCAGCCCCTTGAGGTAGGCACTGAGCCGCGCGTAATCAGAGAGTGAATCCACCCCGGACACGGAAATGCTGACCGTGTTCGTGTAACCGCTGCCCCGTGCCACCGCAAAGCTGGACGCCAGTCTGTCCGCGGTATCATCGATGCCCTGCTGTGAAAGCTTGTCGAGTTGCTGGTGGCTGCCGGACCAGGCGGCAGGTTTTCCTGCCACCTCCAGCTGCCAGCGTGACGACCAGCCACCGGAGGGACTGCGGTTCAGACGTCCGATTAATACAGCCTGCGGGTTATAGCGTCTGGATGCCGCCATGACGTTTTCGAAGAACCCGCCCCATATATCTGAAAACCGCACCTGCGACTGGTCTTCGAGGTCCATCAATGGAAACACAACGGGTAAACCACGCTGCTTCGCAGCCCGTGCAATTTGTTGCTGCACATCGCTGCCATCATCCGCGGACACCACGTAACGCTTGCCGCGATCCTCCACCGCCAGCCACACCAGTGTATCCGGACGTTCGCTGCCCCAGTAAGACTGGCCCTGTTGCTGCAATGAGTTGCGGATCGCATCCCCGTCAAAACGCAGCCACAGTTTCAGTAACGGCGGATCGCTCCCGGGTTCGTAAAGATACCGGTATTGCTGTACCAGCGCGTCGGGTTTTTTCAGCATCTGTTTAGCCGGCGCGGTTTCGAGCACCGCGTCCTTGCCGGCAACCCGCACCAGCACCTCCTCCAGCGCAGCGCTGGTGGCACGGGTACGTACCCCCGACGTCTGGTTGGGCACCACCACCTCGGCATCGAACAGGTCTTGCGTGGCAGCCCGCGCACTGACCATCGGCAACGCCATTAACAGGCTCAGAAGACCGGCCAGCAAGGGACCGCTTTGTTGATAGTTATCCATGTGTTATCACATCAGCTTAAGGAATGTGGCAAAGCATACGGGTATCTGCAGAATTTGGCCATAACAGTACGCACGGCGGTAAATCTGCGGTTTACACCGGTTACTGGCGGCCGCTACCATAGCGCTCCTGCTACAACCTGCACAGACCGGCCAATCGGGAGAGTCCGCGCGTGAGCCTACCAGACAATAAGCATGCATTAAATTACCGCGATGCCGGGGTCGACATCGATGCCGGCAGCGCGCTGATCGAGCGCATCAAGCCGGCGGTCGCCAGAACCCGCCGCCCGGGTGTGCTTGCCGGCCTCGGTGGCTTTGGCGCACTGTTCGAATTACCGTTGAACCGCTACCGCGAACCGGTTCTGGTCTCGGGCACCGACGGTGTCGGCACCAAGCTGAAACTCGCCGTGGAGGCCGGTCTGCATGACAGCATCGGTATCGACCTGGTGGCGATGTGTGTCAACGATATCGTCGTGGCCGGTGCCGAACCGTTGATCTTTCTGGATTACTACGCCACCGGAAAACTCGATCTCGATGTCGCCACCGACGTCATCACGGGTATTGCAAAGGGCTGTGAACTCTCCGGCGCGGCACTGGTGGGTGGCGAGACGGCGGAAATGCCCGGCATGTACAGTGAGGGCGATTACGATCTTGCCGGTTTCAGTGTCGGCATTGTGGAGAAATCCGACATTCTCGATGGCAGTGCCGTCAGGCCCGGCGATTCCCTTATCGGCCTGGCCTCGTCCGGCCCGCATTCAAACGGCTATTCGCTGATACGCAAGATCATCGAGGTCAGTGGCAGTTCGCTGGATGACGACCTCGACGGACGCCCGCTGGCTGAGTGGCTGCTTGCGCCGACGCGTATCTACGTCAAACCGCTGTTGTCGCTGTTCAGCCAGGTCCCGGTGCATGCCCTCGCCCATATTACCGGCGGCGGACTGTCCGAGAACCTGCCGCGGGTGCTGCCCGAGAACACCTGCGCCGTCATCGACACCGGCACATGGCAACAGGGCCCGCTCTACGACTGGCTGCAGCGCAATGGCAATGTCGAAACCGAAGAGATGTACCGCACCTTCAATTGCGGTATGGGTATGGTCGTGTGTGTCGCGGCAGCGGATGCCAGCGAGGCGCTGGCACACCTGAACAGCCAGGGTGAAGACGCCCGGATCATCGGCCATGTTGGCGAGGCTGATGGCGCACCCGTGGTCAAGTACCAGGACTAGCCAGCTGTTACCGGATTCATGACAGCCCGCACGCAACCGCGCGTCCATGACTGAACCTGCAAGCGCCCCCCTCCCGGTCGTCATCCTGATCTCCGGGCGCGGCAGCAACCTGCAGGCCATCATTGACGCCGTTGCCCGCGACGCACTGGCGGTGGATATCCGTGCCGTCATCAGTAACCGTCCGCAAGCCGCCGGCCTGCAGCGGGCAAACCAGGCAGGCATCACGACGGCCGTTGTCGATCACACCCTCTATGCCGACCGGCTGGCGTTCGATCAGGCATTGCAGGCATGCATCGATCGCTACCAACCGGGTCTGATCATCCTGGCAGGTTTTATGCGCATCCTGAGCGCGGATTTCGTCGCCCATTACCACGGGCGGATGTTGAACATTCACCCCTCACTGCTGCCGGATTTCCCCGGCCTGAACACCCATCAACGCGTGCTCGATGCCGGCTGCAAGATCCATGGCGCCAGCGTTCACTTCGTCACCGCGGACATCGATGGCGGCCCTCTGGTAGTGCAAACACGCGTGCCGGTACATGCCGGTGATAGCGCTGACAGCCTCGCCACCCGGGTACTGGAACAGGAGCATCATCTTTACCCAGTAGCGATCCGCTGGTTTGCAGAAGGTCGTCTGACTCTGGATGAAAACGGGCAAGCGCTACTCGACGGTGCCATACTGACAGAACCACGGCAACTGCCCGCGACAGCGGGCGAACCTGTCTGATGCGATCACACACCCTATCACTGCTGCTGCTCACGGGGATGTTACTGACCACGGCCGCAAGCACTGCGCCGCTGCCTGATTTCGAGGCCCGTTACAGGCTCGAACAGCACGACCTGAAGTTCGGCACCGCTACCATCGCGTTGCATACCGATGAGCAGGGACACTACCTGTACGAGTTTCACAGCCGGCCCGTTCGCTGGCTTTCCTGGTTTGCGGATAACGAGTTACGCGAGAGCAGTCGTGGGGAAATCAATGCCAGCGGCATCCGCCCGCTGCAGTATCACTATGAACGCAGCGGCGGCAACCAGCGCATCGCGAGGCTGTCATTTGACTGGCAGACCCTGCGCGTTAAAAACGACGTCGCCGGCAGTCACTGGGAAATGGATATTCCGCCCGGAACACACGACAAGCTGGCCACGCAACTGGGCATGATGCTGGCCCTCGGCGAGGGCAAGGACGACGTCACCTTCCCGGTCGCCGATGGCGGCACGCTCAAGGAATACCGTTACCGGGTGACCGGCAGGGAGAGCCTGGATGTGCCGGCGGGCACCTTCAGGACCGTCAAGGTCACCAAAATGCGCAAGGACATCGACCAGGAAACCATTATCTGGTTCGCCCCGGCACTGCATTACCTGCCGGTGCGCATCTGGCGGCGTGACAGTGATGACGAGGAATATCTAAGCGACCTGGAACACTTCAGCCGCTCGTTGTGGGGCAAAATAAACTAGCGCCAGTCCTGGTCCAATTCAGTAAAGATAAAAATATTGGCCACGGAATCCACGGAAGAACACGAAAAAATAAAGGACTTTCTGTTATCAGACCCAAACCCCATCGCGATAGTGTAGATTTGATAAACAAGGTCACTCGCCCGTAGCCGGGACCGTTCCTTCAATAATTTTTTATCTTTCCGTGTTCTTCCGTGGATTCCGTGGCTATTATAAATTTGCTAGGTCTTTGGCAGGGTCACGCCCTTCTGGCCCTGGTATTTGCCACCACGGTCCTTGTAGGACGTCTCGCAGACTTCATCGGACTCCAGGAACAGCACCTGTGCGACGCCCTCGTTGGCGTAAATCTTGGCGGGCAGAGGCGTGGTGTTGGAAAACTCCAGCGTCACGTGCCCTTCCCATTCCGGTTCAAAGGGCGTGACATTAACGATGATGCCGCAGCGGGCATAGGTGGATTTTCCGAGGCAGATGGTGAGCACGTTGCGTGGAATACGGAAGTATTCGACGGTACGCGCCAGTGCGAACGAGTTCGGCGGGATGATGCAGACATCCGATTTAACATCGACAAAACTGTTGGCGTCGAAGTTCTTCGGGTCGACGATGGCCGAGTTGATATTGGTGAAAATTTTAAATTCATCTGCGCAGCGAACATCGTAGCCGTAACTCGAGGTGCCGTAGGAAATGATACGACCATTTTCCGACTCCCGGACCTGCCCGGACTCGAAGGGTTCGATCATCCCTTCTGTTGACGCCATCCGGCGAATCCAACGGTCTGATTTGATACTCACAGGT